>JBFHLI010000168.1:0-7919 GCA_041594935.1 Gammaproteobacteria bacterium
CGTGATGCTGTGAAGTACCTCACGGACGAGGAAATCGAGGCTCTGTCTGAGTTCCTAACCGGGCTTCACTGAGCCAACCGAACCCCGTCGCTGCGTAACGCGTCACGCGTCGCAGTCGCGGGCGCCGTTTTCGACTAAACTTTTCGGCGTTCCTGCGGTCGTTCTTTCCTAGCAGGGCAATTCCTCAAAAACGCGGAGACCTTCGTTATGAGACGGATCGTGAAGCTCGTGGGGCTGGTCACGACTATCGCCCTGCTCGGGGCTGGAACCGGGTCCTGGAGCGGGGTCAACGCCGCCGAGTTCGACCCCGAGGGCAAGTACAAGACCATCCGCCCGGCTCGCCTTCTCGAGGAAAGCGAAGACCGCGACAAGGTCGAGGTCGTGGACGTCTTCTGGTACGGCTGTCCGCACTGCTATGAGTTTTTCCCATTGCTGAATGCATGGGAAGAATCCAAGCCGGACTACGTCGTCGTGCGGCGCGCCCCGGCAGTATTCAGATCGAGCTGGGGGCCGCACGCCCGCGCGTACTACACCGCCTTGCTGCTCGGCGTAGCGGACCGCATGCACCCGCTCATATTCGAAGCGATGCACGCACAACATCGCACCCTCAATACCAAGGAACAGCTGATGGAGTTCTTTGCCGAGCACGGTGTCGACAAGGAAGAGTTCAAACGGACCTACGACTCGTTCACGGTCGATTCCATGACGCGGGAGTCGGAGGTCATGTCGAGGCGGTGGGGCGTGCAGGGCACCCCTTCGGTGATCGTGAACGGGCGTTACCTGGTCTCCGGCAGCACCGCGGGCGGCCACGCGCAGGCCATCAAGGTCATCGAGGCCTTGGTGCAGCGAGAGCACGACGCGATCATGCAGCGCGCGCAGCAGGGCACCTGAGCCGCCGAGCGGTGAGGCGCCTTGGTGAAGTATCCGGGCTAGACCTCGACCGGCGTATCCGCGCGATTACCCCAGTCCGACCACGCCCCGGGGTAGCCGCGGACCCGGGGGTATCCGAGTGACTTGAGCATGATGTAGGTATGGGAGGACCGGTGGTGGGTTTGGCAGTACACGATCACCTCCCGCTCCGGGATCACCCCGATTCGCTGTAGCTGCGCCCGCAGCTCCGACTCGGGCTTCAGGCGCAGATTCCGGCCCGGGTCCATGGCGAGCAGCCAGTCCATGTTGACGGCGCCGGGAATATGCCCTCCCCGGTCTGCCAGCCGCTTTACGCCCGAGAACTCCTCCGGCGTTCGGGTATCGAGAAGCGCCAGATCGGCACGCCCGAGATTGCCCAGGATGTACGCCGCGTCGGCGTGCCCATGCCCGGTGATGACGACCGAGCCGTCAACCGCCCTCGGCTCGACCGGCCGGCTCTCGATCGGATAGCCCTCGTTGCTCCAGGCCACCCAGCCTCCATCGAGCAGCGATGCGCGCGGGTGCCCGAGCACGTCCAGGGTCCATAGCAACCGCCCCGCCCAGCCTCCCCCCTCGTCATCGTAGGCAACGACGGCCGTCTCGGGGGTCACCCCAATGCCCCCGAGCGCCCGGCCGAGCGCCTCCTCAGTCGGCAACAATCCGCCTACCGGAGGGCGTTTGGCCACGATCTCGGAGCGATCGAGGTGCACCGCTCCCGGAATGTGGCCGCGGGCATAGTCCTCCGCCTTGCGCAGGTCGACGACCAGCCACCCCGGGGCACCTAGCCGAGCCTCGAGCTCGGCCGGCTCCAACAACAACGGGGGGCTTGAGACAGTCATCGCGGCCTGGCATGGATAAGGTCGGACCGAGTTTCCGGACGATGTCGTCTAAGTGTACTCGCGCGCTCGCAAGCGGGCGAGCGGATCGCTCAGCCCGAGAACCACCGAAGGATTCTTCCGAGCCAGCTTCTCTTCGCCTCGGTCTTCTTGACGTCCTCCCTCGGCAAGAAGATCTTCACCTGCTCATAGGCCTTCTGTGCCGCCTCCTCCTGAATCGCCTCGACCGACAGCTCGAACTCCCGGTGCACGCCTTTCATGACGCGCGTCAGAACGAGCTTGTTCTCGGTGGTGACGGCCTTGAACAACTTCCGGATCTCGTGGCGAATCCGCAGCGTGATGAGCCGCGGGTTGACGGCGACCCCGTCGCGCGCAAACAGATTGTAGATCTGCTGTTTTCCGTAGTAGGAGTGGAAGGAGATCACGTCGATCAACAAGTTTCGCCCCGCGAGCAGGAGAACGCCGTCGATGTTGTTGGCGACGTAGGGATTGCCCACCGCGCTGAAGATGTGGTCCACACACTCGATGAGCTCGTAGGTGGGGATGAACATCACCTCGCTCTCGATCAGGAAGATGCCGCCGACCGTCCTCTCGACCGAGCGGACCTTCTCTCGAATCTCGTGCAGTCGCTGGATGGATCGCTCGATCTCGTGAATGAGGTGGACGCCGAGCGTCTCCGAGAGCTCCTGGGACCGGGTCCGAGCCGCATTCAGGATCTCGCACAGCTCGTAGAGCTCCCCGTGACTGAATGCCTGCAGCTCATTCTCGAGCAGATAGCGGTTCGCGTTCTCGAGTGCCTCGCACAGCTGACGGTGGTAGCCTTCGACAATCCGCACCTCATCGTCGCTCAGGGCGGCGGTTTGCGCCTTCCTCCCGAACTTCCGCGACAACGCACGACCCGGGGAGTGCTTGCTGCTCAGGTCATTCAGGGCCTCGTAGCCCCCAAGAGCCTCTGCGAACAGATATACCTTGCGCAGATCCTCGTTCTCTGGGATGTACCGTCCGTCCTCGGTATCGAGCCGCTCATACCCGGGCTCCGGCTCCTGTGGGCCGCCGTCCTGGAGAACCTTGATTGTCCGGCTGAAGAGGGCCTCGGTCCGATCCGCCAGCGCCTCGACCTCGACTCGGTCCCCGCGATGAATCTGCGCGAGGTCCGACAGGTCCAGGGTTTGTTGCCAGGCTTCCTGCTCGAGGGTGACGGGCGCGCTCATCCGACTAGTCGATCACCGCGGCGGGGGGAACAATGGGTCCGCTCAAAGCCGATCTCCCTGGGAGGCGTCAGTCGGGACGGCTACACTCTTTGGCCGGGCACCGGCCACCGAGTGAGCTCAAAGGCCTATAACGGTCGCAGCGCCGAGATACTTGACCGCCGCGTGCGGCCGGAGAAGCTAAGCCTAGCGCGCCCGGTACGAAGAACGATGCGCCGAAAGATGCCCTTGCTTCTCGCCCGATCTCCCGCGGGTGACATACTCAGGAGCGCGGAACCCCGCCGCGGTCTCTCAGGCACTCTGCGTCGACTTGAGCTCCACCTGGAGCACCACCCCGTCCACGTCGGTGACCGTCACGAGTGAGCCGGCCGGGCAGTCCTGCCCGGAGATCTTCCAGGTCGAGTCATCGACCCTTATCTTGCCCCGGCGGTTGACGATCGGCTCGTCGAGAGTGAAGTCGCGGCCGACGTACTGATGCCCGCGTCGATTGAGCAGGGGCTGCTCGCTCTCGATCGGCCGCGATCGCAGAACCCGGCGAAGTACGACGATGCTCACGATGGAAACGAGCGCGAAGCATAGGATCTGCCCGGCCCAGCCGAGCCCGGGCGCCGCCCAGACGACCAGTCCGACCAGGAGTGCCGCGACGCCCATGCCGAGAAAATAGGCCCCCGGCGCAAACAGCTCGACCGTCGCCAGCGCCACCCCGAGTACCAGCCAGTGCCAGAATTGCGGCTGCACCTCCAACGCCCTTATTCCTTCGCCGCGGTGGCGGTGGGCCCGGAGCCGAGGGACTCCTTCGCGAGCTCGGCGATGCCACCCAGCGCCCCGATGAGATTAGTGGCCTCCAGCGGCATCAGCAGCATCTTCTGGTTGGGGGAGGTCGCAAATGCCTTGATCGCTTCCACGTAGCGCTGCGCCACGAAGTAGTTCACCGCCTGGATGTTTCCCTTCGAGATCGCCTGCGAGACCATGTGGGTCGCCTTGGCCTCGGCCTCGGCGAGGCGCTCGCGCGCCTCTGCCTCCCGATACGCGGCCTCCCGCTTGCCCTCTGCCTCCAGGATCGCGGCCTGCTTTTCGCCCTCCGCCTCGAGGATCGCGGCCTGGCGGTGGCCCTCCGCTTCCAGGATCGCGGCCCGCTTCTCCCGCTCGGCCTTCATCTGCCGGGCCATCGAATCCACTAGATCCCGCGGGGGCGCGATGTCCTTGATCTCGATGCGAGTCACCTTGACCCCCCCCGGGGGGGTGGCATCGTCGACGATGCCCAGCAGCCGCGCGTTGATCTCGTCGCGCTTCGACAGCAGCTCGTCCAGGTCCATCGAGCCCATCACGGTGCGGATGTTGGTCATGGTCAGGTTGATGATCGCGTTGCGCAGATCGTTGACCTCGTACGCCGCCTTGGCCGCGTCAAGCACCTGGTAGAAGACCACTCCATCCACCGACACCATCGCGTTGTCGCGGGTGATGACCTCCTGGGTCGGCACGTCGAGCACCGTCTCCATCATGTTGAGCTTCGACCCGATCCGATCGAACACGGGGATGATCGTGTGCAAACCGGGAGAAAGGGTGCGAATGAATTTTCCGAACCGCTCGACCGTGTAGTTCATGCCCTGGGGAACCGAGCGGATCGCCATGAAGCCGACCACGATGGCAAAGGCGAGCACCGCAAGGGCAAAGACCGAGAAGCCATTCATTGCACGCTTTCCTATCTCGATGAGCCGAGTCAGCCCCAAGTATAGACGGGGCCCGCCCCCCAAAAAGCCGCACGCGCCGATGCGGGCAGGCCCGCGGGGCGGCGCTTCGCCGCCTCACCCGTCGACCGGGGCGCCTCTCAGTCCGGAAACGATGTCGACGTAGTCGGGGTGATCGGGGGCGATGAAACCGTGTCGCACCAAGAAGTCGATGGCCACCAGCGCACAGTTGAGCTTGAACGCGTCAGTGTCGCGCACGGTTGCGATCACCTTTTCCATCGGCCAGCGATAGAACGCCTGCATCTCGCCGTCGGCGCTCGCCGGCTCGAAGTCGGCCGGAAGCTCGAGATCGAAGACGAAGATCACGTCGGGGCGAAACCCGCGCTCGGTTTCCATCGCATAGGTCACGACGCCGGCCGGCACCATGCCCCGGGAGAACGACCGCGGGATGCCGGCCTCCTCCGCGCACTCCTTGATCGCATTCTCGAGCAGCCCGATCCCGGCCGGCTGCCCGCCCGCAACCAGCTGGTCCAGCTTGTTCGGCTCGGCCGCCTTGGTGTGAGAGCGGCGCCCGATCCACATCCGCATGTCGCGCCCGCGCCCGACGAAGCCGTTGATGTGCACCGCGTAGCTCCCCACCCCGAACAGCGGCGCGGACGCGCGCTCGATCAGCATCAGCGGCGGCTCGTGCCAGCGGCGGTTGACGGGGTAGAGCTCGTCCCGCCACCCGTCGATGAAACCTTCGTCGCGCAGCGCGCGAAGTACCCGCTCGACCGCGAGCGTTCGCTCGTACGGCGGGGTCGCGGGCGCATCCAGGGACGGAGCAAGCCCGACGCGCTGCTCGTCGACCGAGAACACCTCGGGCCATCGAGCCAGCGTCCGGGCAACATCATGCTTCACCCAGCCGATTCGCTCTCCGCCGATTTCGAAACGCCGGAACCGACCGAGGTCGTGTCGATTGACGGCGCGGATCCGGTCGAGAAAGCTCATTTCATCCCCGATGGTCAGGGGGCGACCGGGGTGGGATCCGGTAAGGCAAGCCCCAGACTCTTCATCACCGCCCTCGCTCGGTCTGGATAATCGGTGATGATGCCGTCCACCGGTAGGCCGATCATCGTTCGCATCGCGGACTCCTCATTCACGGTCCAGACGATGACTTTAAGGCCGAGGGCGTGCGCTTCATCGAGCTCCGCGCGGCTGAGCTCACCGTAGTACGGGGCCCACACCCCTCCACCCGCCGCCCGGACCATGCGTGGAACCGAGCCGCCGAACTCGTCCACGTCGAACCCCGCGGTCCACGGCGAAGCCCCGGGTTGCCCAGCCTGCAAGCTGTCGAACCACGGCTGGCCCGAGGTGAGGTAGGCGGTGGTGATCTCGGGGGCGATCGCCTGCACGCGACGCGGAACCCGCCACTCGAATGATTGCACGATCGTCCGCGGTGCCACCCCGGCGCCGCGAAGCACGTCCACGAGCACGTCCGCGAACGTCTCCGGAGAGACCGTGGCCCCCGGGTGCTCGGCCGAGACCTTCACTTCGATGTTCAGGCGAACCCGTGAGTTTCGCGCCTTACCGATGAGCCCGATCACTTGCTCGAGGCTGGGCACTCGCGAACCATCGACCGCCAGCTGGTCGGGAAACTTCTCGGCGTAGTCGCTTCCCGGCGCGATCCGCCCCACATCGAATGCCATCAGCTCGGCAAAGGTGAGTGAGCGCACCGCCGGCTCGGCGTGCGCCAGGAAGTTCCCGCCCGCGTCGCGAGTGATGAGGGGATTGAGATCACGGTCGTGCATCACGACCACCACGTCGTCGGCGGTCAGTCCGACGTCCATCTCGAGCGCATCCACGCCGATAGTGAGCGCGGTTGCGAAGGCGCTGAGCGTATTCTCCGGCCGCAGACCCCGCGCGCCGCGATGTCCGTGCAGCTCAAGCGCCATGGCCACCCCGGTCACGCTGAGACCACCGAGAATGCCGCATACGATCAGCCCCCGCTGAAAAGCGCGAATGGTGTCGGACCGCAAACACGCCGGCAAGCTCATCGCCGGAGGCGAGGGTCCAAACCCGATGCCGTTCGCCCCGGTTGAGCCATTCGAATGGAAAGGATTGCGTTATGGAACGTTACAGTCTAAAATTTATGTGAATCCTGAGTAACACCATATAACTAACTGAATTTAATAAAGACACCAAAACGGATTCCCCGTAGGGAGCGCCACCGGCACATCGTTCCTCCTCAGTGCGTCGCCTAGGCGGTCACCCGGCCTCGACGCACTTTTCAAAGCGGAGGGCAGACTAAGTCTACCCTCCGCATTTTTTTCCCACCAGCCAGTCAAACTTCGGCTCCGACGCGGGCAAGCGACGCTCAACGGGCCGCTTCGAGCCACCCGCCGGTGGCCTGGAGAGGGCGCGGGTTACCGCGCTCGGTCACCCATGCCGCCACCGCGCGCGTTGCCGCCGGAATGTGCCCGCGAGGAAGCTCCAGTGCGCTGCGATGGACCGGGCCGGTGCGTTCCATCGCGCTGCTTTCGAACGCGAGCACCACGAAATCATGACTGAGGGTACGGCCCCGGTTCTCACCCGCGCCGACCTCGGTCGTGAGGTCGAAGCCGAGCACCGCCAGATTGAGATCCAAGTTCGCCGCCACCGGTCGAGCCGGCTCGAATCGGACCGTGGCGACTCCGTCCACGATCTCGACTTGGAGCTTTCCGACGATCCGCCCCGCTTCAGGGTCGAGCTCGGGACGGCTGAACCATTGCCGCCACTCCTCGCCGTTGAGAACGAATCCGGGTGTGTACACTGTCGATATCGAGCCACCGCGAGCATAGCGGCGTTGACGGTCGCTGTAGGCGGGCTGCGCGAACCGGTCCGGCCAGCCAATATAGTCCCAGTAGTCCACGTGAAACGCGACCGGAACGACCTCTCGCCACAGTCGACGGTCGCCCTTGAGCCCGCTCACCCAGCGGTCCGCCGGGGGGCAGCTGCTACAGCCTTCCGAGGTATAGAGCTCGAGCAGCGCCACCTGCGCGATCGGGCTCTCGAGACTCAACGTCTGGGCGGGTGCCACGGGTGCAAAGACCAATCCAAGCGTGATTATGGCGACGTAGCGAAGCATGATGGACCTCCCCGGTTAGGCACATCGTGCTTTGACCCGCCAAGATCCGCCGGGTTCCGAACGGGAGATGGCCGGTGACCTACATTCTGCTTGGCCTCGTCGCATCTTCTCTCCTCGGGCTAGGTCTCGGCGCACTGTCGTTCCGGCAGCTACGCCGGCGCCGGCTTGCCGC
>JBFHLI010000169.1:0-7892 GCA_041594935.1 Gammaproteobacteria bacterium
GAAGCGGAGGTGCGCATCCAGCGGGTACCCCCGTTCGCGCAGGGCATCGCGCGCCGCGCGGTGGAAGAGTACACGGTCGACCACGGCGGCAAAACGGTCACCAATGCGTGGCTGGACGAGGCGATCGGGAAGCTGCTCCCCACCCACATGCAGCTCATCATGGGAATTGGAGATGCGGAGGAGCTTGCCCGGGCGGAGGTGAAGGCCGAGGAGCAGATGGCCAGAACCCTGGTGCTGGGGCGCGAGGACGAGGACGACACCGAGCCCGCGGGCGCGAGCGTCGACGTCCGTTGCCCGGTCACCGGCCACGTCACCACCCGCGAGCGCACCGCGGCGGACCCGGCGGTGTGGACCCTCGAGGCGTTCGAGCGCCTGAAGACGGTGCCGCTGATCGCCCGGCCCCTCGCGCGGCGCACGGTCGAACGCTTCGCCTCCGGAGAGGGACGGTGGCGCATCACCACCCGGATCATGGACGAGAACAAGCAGGCGATGATCGAGGCCGACGAGTTCGATGCCGAGACGATGATGGGCATGTTCCGGGAGCTGCGCGCGCGGCAGATCCGGGCCGAGGCGGAGGGGGGCGACGCGCTCTCCCCCGAGATGCGCCGATTCGTCGAGGAGGCCAAGGCCTCGGGTGTAACCCGGTGCCCGATCCGCGACATCGAGACCCAGATGACGCAGTGTCCGGTGGACTTCAAGACGGTCTCGCCCGAGGACGCCAAGGCGGCGGTGCAACGCCTCGTCGAGGACTCCGGCCGCGGACCGGGCGTCGACTAGTGCACGTTCCGGCCGGTAAAGTAACGCAGCCTTCGGGTCCCCGGCGGCCGGGCGGCGTCGCGGTTCGTGGCAGCTCGCGGCAATCCTTGCGGATGCTCGAGCCGTTCCCGGCGAGTCGCTAGCTCCCCGATGTTTCGCATCGAGCAGAAATGAATATGGATTCGATGCTGGCCTCGTTCGGCGACTCATCCGCGGGCGTGACTCCGGCGGGCGGACACGTCCCCCATGTCGTCGCCTGGAATCTGACGCGGCGCTGCAATCTGGAGTGCGCCCATTGCTACATCTCGGCCGGCCCTGACGCGCCGATCGCGGGCGAGCTCACCACCGCGGAGTGCCTTCGCATCACCGACGAGATCCTGGCCGTGAATCCGAATCCGATGTTCATCCTCTCCGGGGGGGAGCCCCTGCTGCGCGCGGACCTCACCTCCATCGCGTCGCATGCGGCCCGGGGTGGAGCAACCGTCGTGGTCGGGACCAACGGCACCCTCCTCGACGACACGCGAATCGACGCGCTCATTGGTGCCGGAGTGAGCGGCGTGGCGGTGAGCGTGGACTCACTGCGAAGCCGTTACCACGACCGTTTCCGGCGCCGCCACGGATCGCTCGCGGCGACCCTCACCGCCATCGAGCGCCTGACCGAGCATGGGCTCGACTTCGTGATCCAGACCACCCTTACCCGCGGCAATCGCGACGAGCTCGAACGCCTGGTGGCCTGGTCCGAGAAAGCGGGTGCGGTCTCCTTCAATGCCTACCTCATGGTCACCACCGGACGCGCCGAGGACATGAGAGCGTTCACCTCGGGCGAGGCCGAGGACGTGCTCGGTGAGCTGGTCGAGCTCCATCGAACCTACCTCGGGCGGATGATGGTGCGAGCGAAATGCGCGCCGCAGTTCATGCGTCTGGTCCACGAGCGAGCGCCGAACTCGCCGGTGCTCAGCTACGCCACGCGATGTCCTTGCGGAGTTCACTACTGCCGCATCGCCCCCGACGGACAGCTCACCGCCTGCCCTTACCTCCCCTTGCCCGCCGGCGACCTGCGGCAGGCATCGTTTGGGGAAATCTGGACGAGCTCGGCGCTCTTTACCGAGCTTCGCACCGGCACGGTGGGCGGCAAGTGCGGGCGCTGCCGCTATCGCGCCATGTGCGGGGGCTGTCGCGCCCGGGCCTTTGCCGCCGAGGGCGACCCCATGGGACCCGATCCGGCCTGCGCCTACGAGCCGCAAGGGGTGGAGCCGCTCGTGGAGCGCGAGACGCCGTACCGGTACGGCGATGCCGAGCCCGAGCCGTGCGAGACGGCGTTGCCGTGGACCGAGGAGGCGCGGGAGCGCACCGCGCGCATCCCCTCGTTCGTGCGTGGGGTCGTCATCCGCCGGGTCGAGGACTACGCACGGCGCCGGGGACTCAGCGAGGTCAGCGCCGAGGTGTTGCGCGAGGTGCGCCGCGAGGTGCCGGGCGAGTTCTCGAAGCGCATCCCCCGCTTCGCGCGCAAGCCATGAGCGAGAATGAGGCTCGGACCGTCACCGCCGCGCTCGAGCGCTGGGCGGGGCTGCGGCGGGCAGCGTGCTACCTGGCCGTGGCAGCCCTGGTGCTGGCGGCAATCGGGGTCGTTCACTACCGCGCCGAGAGCCGAGGTCAGCGCCAGACCCACGAGACGAGCGAGCGGCTGAACGTCTCACTCGGCCAGACGGCGCTCGTGCGGGCGCTCGAGACGGTGCAGTCCGACCTCGCCTATCTCGCGCAGCACAACCAGTCTCTGGGGCTCTTTCGCGACGAGCCGGGCGCCAAGCGGGCGCTCACCGCGGACTTCATGACGTTCGCGGCCGAGAAGGGCCTCTACGACCAGGTGCGCTTCCTCGACCCGCGCGGGATGGAGCTGGTGCGGGTCAACCTGGAAGAGGCAGGTCCGAGGCCAGTACCTGCGGACCGCCTCCAGAACAAGGCGGATCGTTACTACTTCGAGGAAGCCGCCGCGCTGGGTCGAGGAGAGGTCTACATCTCGCCGCTGGACCTCAACGTCGAGCGCGGGCGGGTGCAGCAACCGCTCAAGCCGGTGATCCGGCTTTCCACCCCGGTGTTCGGTCCCGACCGCGAGCGCACCGGGGTCCTCATTCTCAACTACTTGGGGGAGCGGCTGCTCGGGGCCTTCCGCACCGCCACCGCGAACATCTCCGATCACGTCGTGCTGCTCAACGCGGACGGCTTCTGGCTCAGCAGCCCCCGCCCCGAGGACGAGTGGGGGTTCATGAGCGGCCAGCAGCGCAGCTTCGCCACCGATCATCGAAGCGCCTGGGAGCGCATTCGCCGAGAGTCGGCGGGGCAGTTTACGACCGCCGACGGCACCTACACTTTCGCCACCGTGCACCCGATCGAGCCGCGAGCGGGAACCGGCCGTCCGGCGTCCGGGCCCTGGAAGGTCGTCTCCCAGCTCGGCCCGGGCGAGCTCGGCCTCGGCGCCGGCGCGTTCGCGCGCCACCATCTGCCGCTGTACTCGGTGATGCTCGTGCTGCTCGCGATGGGCGCGATTCTGCTCGCCCGCGCACGCCTGCGCCAACGCCAGGCCCTGATGCGGGTCGCGTTCGAGCAGCGCTTTCGGGAGATCCTCGAGAATATCGACCTGATGGGCCTGGGACTCGACGTCGACGGGACGATCAACTTTTGCAACCGGGCGCTCCTCGAGCGGGTCGGTTGGGAGGCCCGCGACCTCTACGGGCGGAGCTGCTTCCAGACCCTCATCGCAGCCGAGGACCGGGCCCAGTACGATCAGCTGTTCCGCGAGCTCGTGGCCGGCGAGCGGCCGCTCTCACCGAGTGACTCGCGCATCCTCACTCGCGAGGGCGAGCGCCGCATCGTCGCCTGGAACTGCGCCCCGGTGCAGCGACCCGACGGGGCCCGAGCGGGGCTCGTCTTCCTCGGCGACGACGTCACCGAGGCGCGGGAGGCCGAGGAGCAGGTGCGCATGCTCTCGCGTGCGGTCGAGCAGAGCCCGGCCACGGTGATGATCACCGACCCACGCGGGGCGATTGAGTACGTCAATCCCAAGTTCACGCAGCTCACCGGCTACACCCTCGACGAGGTGCGCGGGATCAACCCGCGGATCCTCAAGTCCGGCAAGACCACCCCCGAGGAGTACGCCTGCCTCTGGAAAACCGTCACCTCCGGCGGGGAGTGGCGGGGCGAGCTGCAGAACCGGAAGAAGAACGGTGACCTTTACTGGGAAGCGGCCACGATCTGCGCGGTGCACGACCGGCGCGGCGAGGTCGCCCATTTTCTCGCGGTCAAGGAGGACATCACCGAGCGCAGGCGTCTGGAAGACCGCTTCCGGCACTGCGTCGAATCCGCTCCGTGCGCCCTCGTCCTCGGCGACCGCGACGGCAGGATCGTGCTCATCAACCGCGGGGTCGAGAAGCTGTTCGGCTATGCCCGCGACGAGCTGCTCGGGCGCGAGGTCGAGTTGCTGCTCCCGAAGGAATTGCGCGAACGCCACGTGCGCTACCGGACCGCGTTTCATTCCGCGCCGAATGCGCGGCCGATGGGCGCGGGGCGCGACCTCATGGCCCGGCGTAAGGACGGCTCCCGGTTTCCGGTGGAGGTCGGTCTCATCCCGGTCGAGGACTCCGACGAGTCGGACCTGGTGCTCGCATCGGTGGTCGACATCACCGAGCGGCGCCGCCTTGAGCGCGCGCTCGTCGAGCGCGACGTCACCATCGCCGAGAGCCGGGCCCTGGCCGCGGTGGGACGCATGGCCAACATGGTCGCGCACGACATTCGCAACCCCCTGTCTTCGGTCAAGATGGGTCTGCAGATCATCGGCAAGCAGCTCGCCGACCGGCTGACCCCCGAGGAGCGGGAGCTGAGCGGCATCGCGCTCGAGCAGGTGCACTACATGGAGGAGATCCTCGACGACCTGATGAGCTACTCGCGAGAGAATCACCTGAGCCTCGAGTGGCTGCAGGTGGACAAGCTGCTCGACGCGGCGGTGCTACTGGTGCAGCGCCAGATCGACGAGCATCGGGTCACGGTGCGTACCCGCTACCAGACGGGTCTGCCCCACCTGCACGGGGACGCGACGCGATTGCGCCGGGCATTCAGCAATCTCATCCTGAACGCGGCGCAGGCGACTCGCGGCCTCCAGGATCGCGAGCCGCAGGTCTTGATCTCCACCCACCTGGAGCTCGCGCCGGGCCGCCCGCGGATCCGAGTCGAGATCCGCGACAACGGGCCGGGGGTGGATCCGGACCAGATCCCGCGGCTGTTCGAGCCGTTCTTCACGACCCGCTCCGCCGGCACCGGCCTCGGCTTACCGATCGTCCGGCGGATCGTGGAGCAGCACCGGGGCACGGTCGAGATCTGGCCGGGTGACACCGGCACCTGCGTGAGCGTGGTGCTGCCGACCGGCCCGTTGGAGCTCCCGGCGCAAGAGGCACAGCCCGAACGCTCGGCCGACCTCGCCCTCGCCGCCGGCGACTTCGATCCCGACGCTCCCGCGGGCGGTAGCCAACCGCCATGAGCGCGATCCTGGTCATCGATGACGACATCGCCAGCTGCCGTACGTTGCAGCTGCACTTCCGCAGCCAAGGCCACGAGGTGCGGCTCGCGCACGATCTGAATGCCGGCATCGAGGCCGTCGGCGAGGTTCCCCCCAACCTGATCATCCTCGACATTCGCATGCCGGGTAAGAGCGGACTCGAGGGGCTACCCCTGCTCAAGCAACACCTGCCGGACACGCCGGTCATCATGGTCACCGCATTCCACGACATGGACAGCACCATCGAGGCCATGAAGGGAGGGGCGGACGACTACATTCACAAGCCGATCGATATCGATGAGCTCGACGCCGCGGTCGCGCGCGGTCTCATGCGCCTGGAATCGTGCGCGGGGGACATGAGCATCGGGGCACGCGAGGCGGCGAGACCTGGCCCCGACCCGATGGTCGGGCAGAGCCGCGCGATGAAGGAGGTCTTCAAGACCATCGGCCTGGTCGCCCCGACCCTGGTCACGGTGCTCATCACCGGCGAGAGCGGCACCGGCAAGGAGCTGGTGGCCCGCGCGATGCATCACGCCGGCCCCAACCCGAAGGGCCCGTTCGTGGCGGTAAACTGCGCCGCGATCGTGGACACCCTTCTCGAGTCCGACCTGTTCGGCCACGAGAAGGGTGCATTCACCGGGGCGGTTAGCCGCCTCACGGGCAAGTTTGCGCTCGCCAACGACGGCACCATTTTCCTCGACGAGGTGAGCGAGCTCTCCCCCGCGGTCCAGGCGAAGCTGCTGCGGGTCATCCAGGAGAAGGAGTACGTGCCGGTCGGGGGCACCCAGGTACAGGTGACCAACGCCCGGCTGATCGCGGCGACCAATGTCGACCTGCTGGAGCGCACCGCCGCGGGCGCCTTCCGGGAGGACCTCTACTATCGCCTGCAGGTGGTCACGGTCCGAGTCCCCCCCCTGCGCGAGCGCAAGGAGGATCTCCTCGGCCTCGTGCAGTCGCTGCTCGCGCGCATCAATCGGGACATGCACCGCAAGGTCACGCGGGTCGCGATGGAGGTGATGAGCGCGTTTCACGCCTACCACTGGCCGGGCAACGTGCGCGAGCTAGAGAACGTGCTGATGAAGGCGGTGGCCCTTTGTCCCGGGGACATGGTCACCCTCGACTTGCTGCCGGAGGCGATCCGCGCCGCCGAGCCGGGCCACGCGGGGACCGAGCCCCCGAGCGGGGAGCTCGAGAGTCTGGGCCAGATTGAGGCGCGCCACGTGGCGCGGGGGCTCGATGCCACCGGCTGGCACCGAGGCCAGGCCTGCGAGATCCTCGGGGTATCGCGCCCGCGCCTGCGCCGCCTCATCAAGCAGTACGCGCTGGCGCCGCCCCCGGAGCCCGGCGAGTAGGCTTGAGTCGGGATAGCTCCGTCAATTCGCGGCCGGGGGATACCCTCCCGCGCGGTACGCGGCCGGTGTCTACGACGCCGCGACCAGCTCGGCGAGGTTGCACGGACGGTTGCGGTAATCGAGCTGCGGCTCGATGATCTCGTCCCACGCGGTCCGGCAAGCCCCCGGCGAGCCCGGCATGCAGAAGACGAGCGTCGTGTTGGCGACCCCCGCCAGCGCCCGGGAAGCGAGGCTTGAAGTCTTCACGTCGCGGTACGAAAGGGAGCGAAACAGCTCGCCGAAGCCGTCGAGCGCCCGATCGAGGAGGGGGTCGATCGCTTCGGGGGTGACATTGCGGTCCATGAGACCCGTCCCCCCGTTGGTCAGCACGACCTGCACCTCGGGGCTCGCGATCCAGCTCGAGACGACGGCGCGGATCTGGTGGCGATCGTGCGCTACCAGCCGCCGGGCGGCGAGCCGGTGCCCGGCCGCGGCAAGCCGCTCGACGAGCAGCGATCCGGCCTCGTCGGTCTCCTCGCTCCGGCTTTCGGTCACGGTCAGAACCGCGATCCGCAGTGGTCTGAACTCACGCTCGTCGGACTTTCTCGACATCAGGGCAGTTCTCTCGCGCCGATCTGGCCAATGCCAGGCTCCGAGCGATTCGCGCGGCCGATGGCCCGCCAACAGCCCACCGCGATGCAACGCCGGCTCGAAGCTCGGGCGACGGCCTACTTCACCGATACGCAGGTGCAGCGCGCGAGCTGGCACACCTTGCTCGAAACGCTGCCGACGAGGAGATTCTTCAAGCTACCGAGGCCGCGGGAGCCGAGAACGATCATGTCCGCGCCGGCGCCCGCAGCCGCGTCCAGGATCGCCTTCGCGGGGTCCCCGTCCTCGAGTCGACGCGAAACGGACTCGACGCCCTTCTTGCGCAGGCCCCGCTCGGCCGCATCGAGCAGCTGGTTGCCGATGGCCTCGTGAACTCGAAAGTTCTGGTACTCCTCGTGACGCGGGTCGCCACCGCGCACGGTGCTCGCGAGAGGCTGCTCATACCCCGCGGGGGCACGCTCCGCGAGATGCTCGACCTCGGCCATGCGGCGCAGCGACTCGGGCACCGGCCCCGGGGACATCACGTGCACCAGCAGCACCTTCGCCCCGAGCTGGACGGCCAGGAGTCCGGCCAGGTCCAACGCCTTGTCGGCGTGCTCGGACCCATCCGTCGCCACCAGGATCGTCTCAATCATCACGCAGCTCCAGGC
>JBFHLI010000170.1:0-7879 GCA_041594935.1 Gammaproteobacteria bacterium
CGCCTTGGTGAAAAATCCGGGTTAAATCGAACGGGCGTTACAGCTGCTTCGAGAGGTGCAGGGCGAGGTGCAGGATCGTGAGCGCCGCGAGGCCGGCCGCCAGGTCGTCCAGCATGATGCCGAGACCGCCCTTGATGTGGGCGTCGATTCGCCGGATCGGCCACGGCTTGATGATATCGAATACCCGGAACAGCACGAAGGCGCCGAGGACCCAAGTCCAGTCGCGCGGGAGTGCGGTCATCGCGACGAGAAAGCCGACGATCTCGTCCCAGACGATGCTCGGGTGGTCATGGTCGCCGAGGTTTCGCGCCGCCTGCGCACAGATCGGAACGCCGATCGCGAAGGCGGCGGTCACGGTCACGACATACCATGGCGTCGGTAAGGCGCTGAGTGGCAGGTAGACGACGATCCCGACGAGACTCCCCGCCGTTCCCGGGGCAACGGGAGATAAGCCGGCCCCGAATCCGAGGGCCAGCCATCGCACCGGATTACCCAGCCAGCCGGCGGATCGCGGGTTCGGATCGGTCACGCGAAGTGTTGAAACCCGGGGTCGATGGTGAGGTTGCGGCGGTCCGGGTGAGTGAGTCTCAGACCCGGGGTGGACTCGATTGCTCCCACCCGGGTGATCGGGCAGCCCGCGGCGGTCACCCGGCGCAGCAGCTCCGGGGCGTCCCGCGGCGGGCAGGTCAGGCATAGCTCGTAGTCGTCTCCGCCCGAGAGTGCGTGGCGCCACGCGCGCTCGGGAGCGAGAGCATCGGCCATCGCGGGTGAGAGCGGTAGCCGATCCACCCGGACGGTGGCGCCCACGCGGCTCGATTCGAGGATATGGCCGAGGTCGGCCGCAAACCCGTCCGAGATGTCGATGCCGGCGGATGCAAGGCCCCGGGCCGCCATGCCACCGGCCACCCGAGGGGTGGGGCGCGCGAGGCGCCCCCGGAAGTCTGTCTGCCCAGCCGGCAACAAATCGTCCTCGCCGCGCAGCAGGTCGAGCCCAAAGCTCGCGTCCCCCAGCGTGCCGGTTACGAATATCTGGTCGCCGGGTCTCGCCCCGGCCCGGGTGATCGCCTCGTCGGGCGGCACGAGCCCGTAGACCTGCACGGTGACGCTCAAATGACCGCGGGTTTGCACTGCGGCAGCGAGGTTGACGTCATGCGCCGACGCAAGGGTCATGAATCCGGCCTCAAAACGCTGGTTCCACTGCCGCTCCAGCGTGGGCCGGGTCAGCGATACGACGGCTCGCATGGGACGAGCACCCATCGCCGCGAGATCGCTCAGGTTGACCGCCAACGCCTTGTGTCCGAGGTCGCTCGGGTCGGTGTCCTCCAGGAAATGAGTGCCGAGGACCATCGTGTCGATGGCGATGACAACGTCCTGCTCGCCGGGGAGCGCTACGAGTGCAAAGGGCCGCTGGAGCGCTGCCTCGAAGGTGGTTGGCGCGAGTGAATGGCGGGTGGGCATCAGCTGAGGTCAGATCCGGCGGCGAAGCCTACTCCGCCATTTCCCGCCCGCGCGCCACGCGGGCGACTTTGTCGAGAACGCCGTTCACGAAACGATGGCTCTGCTCGGCCCCGAACCGCTTTGCGAGCTCGACCGCCTCATTGAGAATTACGCGTGAGGGGACGTCCATGCGGCATGTGAGCTCGAAGGTACCGATCAGCAGGATCGCGCGCTCGACCGGGTCGAGCTGGGCGACCGGGCGGTCGAGCTGGGGAGCTAGGCTTTCCTCCAGCGCTTCGGACTCGGCCGGAATACTCCTGAACAGCGTCTGGAAGTATTCAAGGTCGAGATTCTTGGTCGACCCCGCCTCCGTCAGCTGGACCTCGATTTCCTTCGGGTTCTGCCGGCCGACCTGCCACTGGTAGAGCGCTTGGAGGGCCAGTCGCCTCGCTCGGCTGCGGGCGCTCGAGGCGTGCCTCGTCATCAGACCGAGAGTCTTCGCAGTAAGCTGATCATCTCCAGCGCCGCGTGGGCGGCTTCGGCACCCTTATTGCCGGCGCGACCGCCGGCTCTTTCCAGAGCCTGTTCCATCGTATCGGTGGTGAGGACTCCAAAGATCACGGGCAGGTCCCGGTCGAGGCTCACCCGCAACACTCCGTTTGCACACCCGTGCGCCACGAAGTCGAAGTGTGGCGTGTCCCCGCGCACGATCGCGCCGAGCGCGACAATCGCCTCGACCCCGCCGGCGGTGGCGAGCCGCTGGGCGACGAGCGGGATCTCGAAGGCACCGGGCACTCGTACCACGGTGATATCTTCGGACGCGATCCCGTGTTGGCCGAGCGTTTCGATCGTGGCCTCGAGGAGCTTGTCGACCAGTCGCTGATTGAAACGGGCGGCGACGATCCCGACTCGCGCTCCCGCGGCGGCGTACTCGGTGGCGGACGAATCGTACTTGGCCAAAGTTCCGGATTCCCGTCAGATGGTGCGGATGGCCCGACCGGCATACCGCAACGCCCTGGGACCCGGCCCGAGGACGTGGGTCAGCCGCGGTCGGCTCCGTCGCCGGATGAAACGTGCCCGGTAATCAACTTTTCCACATAGCGCGCGACGATGTCCACCTCCACATTCACGTCGTCATCGACTGCGAGGTCGCCCAGGGTGGTCGATTCCAGAGTATGCGGGATGACATTCACGTCGAATACGTCCTCACGGGTGCCGTTGACGGTGAGACTCACACCGTCGACGCAAATTGACCCTTTTTCCACGATGTAACGCGCCAGGTTGTGTGGGATCTGGATGTGAAAGCGCACCGAGCGCGCGTCACCCGCTCGTGCGACCACCCGGCCGCGAGCATCGACATGTCCGCTGACGAGGTGCCCGCCGAGCAAGGTCGAGAGCGTCATCGACGGCTCCAGGTTGACTCGGGTGCCCGCTGACAGCGCCCCGAACGTCGTCCGGCTCAGGGTTTCCACCGAGACGTCGACCCACAACGAGTGGTTCTGCTTCTCGGTCACGGTGAGGCACACGCCGTTCACCGCGACGGAGTCGCCGACCGTCACCCGGTCGATATCGAGTGTCTTCGCATCGATCAGGAAGCGCCCGTCCCCGCCGCAATGCTCTCGTCGGGTGATCTGGCCGGTAGCCTGGATGATTCCGGTGAACATCGCGTCCGCTGCTCCGCGTCAGGCCCCTTGGCAACCATCGGGTTGGACGCATGGCGCGCTCATGCCGAGGTTGGCCCCGGTTCACCCGTACGCGGAGTCGCCACGATTCGCCAGTCCTCGCCGAGCGCCCTGATTTCGCGAATTTCGAGCTGGGTCCGCTCTGCGAGCCGAGTCAGCCCTGGGATTCGAATCAGCCCGCGGGCGCCGTCGCCGAGCAACACCGGGGCAACATGGAGGACGAGCTCGTCGAGAAGCCCGGCCGCGAGCATCGCGCCGGCGAGACGCGGCCCGCATTCCAGCAGCACTTCATTGACTCCCCGCTCGGCAAGAAGGTGCGCGGCCCGGTGCAGGTCGACCTGCGCGTTGGTGCCCGGTAGCGAGATGACCTCGGCCCCGGCGGATTCGAGGGCCGCCGTCGCTCTTGAGTCGGTACTCGCGCCGAGCACGAGGGTGTCGCCGGGCAAGGCAAGCATCTGGGCCGACGTCGGCGTCCTCAGCCTCGAATCGACGACCACTCGAAGCGGGTGTCGAACCGCGCCGGGGCCGCCGACCGGTAGCTCGAGCTCGGCCGGGCGAATACTGAGCGCGGGATCATCGGCCAGCACGGTACCGATGCCGGTGACGATGGCGGAGCTTCGCGCTCGCAGCCGCTGTCCGTCGCGTCGCGCCGCGGGTGAGGTGATCCACTTGCTCTCACCCGAGGCCATCGCGGTGCGTGCGTCCAGACTCATCGCGAGCTTGCAGCGAACGTAAGGCCTTCCCCGGCGCATTCGCGAATCGAAGCCGCAGTTGAGCTCCCGCGCCGTGCGCTCGAGCGGCCCGACCTCGACGCTCACCCCCGCCGACTCAAGCGCCGCCAGTCCACGCCCGTCGACGAGGGGATTGGGGTCGCGCATCGCGACCACCACCCTCGCGATTCCGGCTTCGATGAGCGCGTCGGTGCAGGGATCGGTCTGCCCGTGGTGGCAGCACGGCTCGAGGGAGACGTATGCGGTTGCACCTCGGGCCTCGGCGCCGGCTGAGCGCAAGGCGTGTATCTCCGCGTGGGGGCGTCCCGCCTCCTCGTGCCAGCCCTCACCGACGACCCGCCCCTCGCGTACGATCACGCACCCTACCCGCGGGTTCGGATCCGTGGTGTACAGGCCCCGGCGAGCAAGCACGATTGCCCGGCTCATGTAGTCGATGTCGCCCGCGCTCATCGGCGGTATCCGAGGGCGCCGCGGCGAGGCAAGTGCGGGCTCGTGACCAGCGACCCGGATGCTGGCTGAGTCGTCATCTCAATCATCGGGGATCAAGGGAATCTGCTGGCGCTTGAGCTCCGGCGATAGCTCCTGCTCGAGTCTCTCGATCTCCTCTCGAAACGCGTTGACGTCTTCGAAGCTCCGGTACACCGAAGCAAAGCGTACGTAAGCGACCTGATCCAGTTCACGCAGCTTGGCCATCACCTTCTCACCAATCGCCCGCGACCTGACCTCGCGCTCTCCGCAGGCGATGAAGTGGTGCTTGATCTCGCTGATCGCCGCCTCGATCCGGTCGCTCGATACCGGTCTCTTCTCGAGCGCTCGGAGTATCCCGGCTCGCAGCTTCTCTTCCCGGAAGGGCACCCGGCTGCCGTCGCGCTTCACGACGCGAGGCAGGCTGAGCTCTGCCGTCTCGTACGTGGTGAAGCGCTCGCCGCAGGAGTTGCACTCGCGCCGGCGCCGAATCTGATCGCCGCTCGTCACCAGCCTCGAGTCGGTCACCTTGGTATTGCCCTCACCGCAGAATGGACAAAGCATCGATGCGTTCTCTGGTTGGGTTCTCGCTACGGTGCGTCGGCTCGAACATCTTAGAGCGCAGCCCTCCCAAGTAGCCGTCGTCTTTCGATTGCGCCCGCGCCGCCGGCCGGGCTCGCGTTCCACCGCAGCCGGGTCGCGCCACTCCTTGCGCTCGCGCCTCGACCGACGAGCCTCCTGCCGATCCGGCGGTGGCGGCTTGACCGGCGCAACCGCGGAGGCGCAGCGCCAGCTCAGGACTCTAACATTGCCCGCACGACCTCCGTCCAGGCGAGTGCGAGGTTGGTCCGATTGTATCCGCCGCCGCCGAGCGCCAACAGCTTGCCGTGACCGAGCTCATCTGCAATCCGGCACAGGCTTGCCGCGGCGTGACGGTGCGCGGCCGGCGTATAGCGCAGATGAGTGATCGGATCTCCGGCGATGCTGTCTGCGCCGCACTGAAAGATCAAGAACTCCGGCCTCGTATTGCGCAGGAAAGCCTCCACCCGCGGCCACTCGGTCATGAATTCGGCGTCCCCGGCCCCGGGGGGCATCTCGATGTTCAGCTTCGAGCCTCGAGCCCGACCGCGGCCGACCTCGTGCGCCAATCCGGACCCTGGATACAAGAAGCGGCCGTCCTCGTGCAGATCGGCGACGAGCACATCGGGGTCGTCCTCGAAGCCATAGTACACGCCGTCACCATGGTGCGCGTCGATGTCCACGTAGCCGATTCGGGACACGCCGTGCTCGGCCCGCAGTGCCTCTATCGCAACCCCAATGTCGTTGAAGGCACAGAATCCGGCCGCGGCCCCCCGGCGCGCGTGGTGCAGGCCCGCGATCGGAATGAAGATCCGCCGGAACTCGCACCGAGCGATCCGGCGACACGCGTCGAGGGTCGAGCCGACCACGAGCAGCCCCGCCTCGAGTATTCCGCGAAAGGCGGGCGTGTCCCCCGCGTCGAGACAGCCTTTGCCGTTGCGAGACTGGGTGCGAACCCGCTCGATGTGCTCAATGGTATGAAAGCGCTCGACCTCGCCGAGATCGGCGCTTACCGGCTTGAGCAGGGTGAGGCGCTGGTCGAGCCCCGATGCACTCAGGCAATTCCAGAAGGCATCGAGGCGGTCGGGGCCGAACGGATGCGGATCCCCGAACGCGTAGCGTTTGAGCGCCTCGCCGACGTACAGTCCGACTGAGTACAGCGGCGCACACGTTGCCGATACCCGAGTGGGGTGATTCACGCCGGGAGTCTAGCCGACTTCAGTGCTCCGTTCAGTGAATATCGACCCTGCTCCATTTCTCATACAATGCTCGGTTCGCATGAATGGTCCACCGCGCCTTTTGAGATGCTCCCGGCAATCCACTGGTTGAACTGGCTGGCGCTCACGCTGGTGCCCGTCGTGAGCTTCGTGGCCGCCGGCCATGCGCTGCTATACAAGCGTGATCCAAGGTCTGCGTTCGGGTGGATCGCGGTGTGTTTGATGTTTCCGCTCGCCGGGGCGTTGCTGTACTTTCTGTTCGGCATCAACCGCGTACGTACCCGCGCTCGCGAGCTCCGGGCGGCGCGGTCGTCGGGCACCGGATTGCCCGAGGGCGCTCCCGAGCGACGCGACTCGTCGGGTGAAAGCTTGGGTATCCCGAGCGAGTTCACCGAGCTTGCCCGCATCTCGAGTGCGATCACCCGCCGGGCCCTGCTCCGGGGAAACCGGATCGATGCGTTGCACAACGGTGAGCAGGCCTACCCTGCGATGCTGGACGCGATCGCAACGGCGGAGCGATCGGTTTACCTGAGCGCGTACATCTTCGACACCAACGACACCGGCAAGCGCTTCATCGACGCACTGGCTGGCGCGTCGGAACGGGGTCTCGATGTGCGGGTTATCCTCGACGGATTCGGTGAGCACTATTCGTTCCCCCGGGCCGGGAGATTGCTGCGCCGGCGTGGTATAAGATTCGTCCGGTTCCTGCCGTTCAGATGGTTTCCCCCGGCGCTGCACATCAATCTGCGAAATCACCGCAAGATTTTGGTGATCGACCATGCGGTGGCTTTCACCGGCGGAATGAATATCGGCGATCGTCACCTGGCCGATACCGACCGCGCGGACCGGGTGGTCGACATGCACTTCCGCCTTGCGGGCCCCATCGTGTCTCAGATGAGACGGGCCTTCGTAGAAGACTGGAACTTCTGCACGGGTGCGGATGACTCGGTAGATCCGACGAGCGATGTTGCGGAGCACGAAGAACCGTTGGCGACGCATGCCGGCAATGCGGTTTGCCGCATGATCGTCGATGGGCCCGACGAGGATCTGGACAAGCTGTCGACGGTCCTGATCGCGGCCATTTCGGCCGCCCGGAGCAACATCCGCATCATGACTCCGTACTTCATTCCTTCGTCGGAGATGACCCTCGCCCTCGAGTCGGCTGCCCTGCGGGGGGTGGCCGTCTCGGTGGTGATTCCGCAGAGGAGCAATCTCCCGTTCGTGAACTGGGCGACGCGGAACATGCTGTGGGAGATCTTGCAGCGCAAGGTTCGGGTGTTCTTTCAACCGCCGCCGTTCGTACACACCAAGCTGTTCGTGGTGGACGATTTCTATACTCTCATCGGCTCGGCAAACTTGGATCCGCGTAGTCTGCGCCTGAACTTCGAGATCGCGGTGGAGGTATACGATGGCGAGTTCGCGGCCGGATTGGCTGGCCACATCGACGAAACGGCGCGTCGATCCCGGGAGGTGCACTTGGAGGATGTCGAGAACCGCTCGATGTTGGCCCGGACCCGCGATGCACTCGCGTGGCTGTTCTCCCCGTACCTCTGATCGACGGGTAGGCTGCCGCCCGGTTCACGGTTTGAGCACTCTCTGATCAGGAAAATGGACCCCTCGTTCACTGCCTTGCTAAGTTTTCTGGAAACCTACTCTGCCCAGCTGTGGCTCCTGGGCCTCTCGTCGGTAGTAATGCTTATCGGGTCCGCGATCGCGGTCCCGATCATGGTGGCGAGACTGCCGGCGGATTTCTACTGTGAACAGGACG
>JBFHLI010000171.1:0-7875 GCA_041594935.1 Gammaproteobacteria bacterium
CTGCTGCTCCGCCCGCACCAAACGCTCGCCCACCTCGGCCCGTGCCGATTCGCTCTCGCCGAGCTGCGCCGCCAGCACCTCCGCCCGAGAGATCGACTGCACAAGCTCCGCCTCGCGCTCCGCCCCCGCCGTCGCGAGCACCGCCACCTGTTGCTCCGCCTGCGCCAAACGCTCACCGAGCCCGACTCGCTCCGACTCGGCCTCCTCTAGCTGCGCCGCCAGCACCTCCGCCCGCGACCTCGACTGCGCGAGCTCCGCTTCGCTTTTCTCGAACGCCGCCGAGGCCCGTTGACGCACCGAATCCAGCTCCAGTGTCAGCGATTGCCTGGATTCAAGCGCCTCGGCTAGCGCACGCTCTAGCTCGCTCGCCTGCAAGCGGGCCGCCACAAGCGCTTGCTCCCGCTCGAGCTCCATCGCCTCGACCTGCGCCAGCCGATCGCGTTGCCCGTCATTTTCACTTCGCAGAAGCTCGAGATCGTTCGCCAGCGCGCGCTTGGAGGCGAGCTCCTGTTGGCGCAAGCGGTCCAGCTCAGCGATTCGCGTACGAGCCGCCGAGAGCTCATCGGTGCGGCTTGCCGCCGCCGCTTCGAGCCCTTCTATCCGCGCGCGGCGCGCCTCGCTCTCCTCGTTCAGCCTTTCGAGCCTGCTGGTCAACGCTTGTTTCGCGCCGAGCTCGGCCCTAAGCGCCCGCTCTAGCTCGCCCACCTGGCGCCTCGTGCTAACCAGCTCCCGCTGCTGCTCTAGTTCGTTGGCAACAAGCCGTTCGATCTGACTCCGGCTCTCCCCACGCTGACGCTCGAGCGCGGCCGCCAGTGACTCGTTAGAGGTGCCCGCCTCGGCGATGGAACGCTCAAGCTCATCCGTGCGAGCGCGAGCTTTCGCGATTTCCTGCGCCCGGGCCTGCGCGTCCGATTCGCGCTGCGCAACCAAGCGCTCGATCTCCACCCTTCGTAGCTCGAGATCGGACGCCAGAGCCTCCTTGGCGGCGAGTACGTCTGCGAGCGAGCCGGCAAGCTTCGTGTTCTTCACCTCGGCAAAATCGAGCGTCTCTTGGAGGCGCGCGCGTTCGGTCGTCAGCTCGGCCAGCTCGCGCTTGAGGTCGACCACCAGCGACCATGCCCCCTCGAGCTCGGCCGTGCGCCCGTTCCGAGCCGCCTCGAGCTGCGCGATCCGCTGTTGCCTGCCCTCGCTCTCCGCGCGCACGCGCTCGAGCTCGGCCGCGAGCGTCTCCTTCGACGCCCGCTCCTGCTCTCGTTCTCGCTTCAGGTCTGACGCTTCCGCGAGGGCGGTGGCAAGCGCACCGTCGGCGCGCTCGGCCGCGACACCCCGGGATACGATCTCACCCACCGACTCCACCAGCCGTGTGAGGTCCGCCACCAGGTCCCCTTCCTGCGCGGCTACCGCACCGGACCCGAGTGCTCTGGCATAGTCCGAGTGAACCCAGCCCTCCTCGCCGGCGACGCGGGCCATCAGCCAGGGCCCCGAGCGGTCGAGCATTTCGAATTCGGTCCCCGGCGCGAGCAGCGCGAGGCGATCCGAGCCCAGGGCCGGCCCGCGGCGAAAGTTGACATGCCCGGTGGTCTTGAATCGCGGCGGCGTCGAAGCCGCCGCGACCAGCGCACCAAGGGCTCGTACCTGCTCGCGCACTTTCCCTAGCCGGGCAACGAGTGCGGCAAGCTCGCGTTCGAGGTCGCGGCCCGGCCCGCTCGCGGCCGACGGCGGACCGCTCGGCCGGTCTGCAAGGGCGACCAGGGTCGGCTCGGAAGCAAGCGTGAGTCGATCGACATAGTCGCGGTGAATCCAACCGTCCCGGCCCGCAACCCGGCATCGCAGCCAATCGCCGTCGCGCCCGAGCAGCTCCACCTCGCTATCACGGGGGACCAGCGCCAGCTTTCGGCCCAGGAGCGTCGGGGCGGCGCGCAGGTTGACATTGGCGATGAGCAACCCGTTTACCGGTTCGGCGACCTGGGTCACCGCTTCTCGCCCGGGGGCAATCGCCAGCAGGGCCGGAGGCATCGATCGGTCGACGAGGCTGCCGAGCACACCGTTTCGAAGCAAGTCAAAGAGCTCGGCTTCCCAGCGGTCACCCTTCGACTCCAGGGTCGAGGTGACGACGATCACGGCGTCGTCGCGCGGCGAGACCACGATGTACTGCCCACCGTAGCCGACCGCGGCGAAGCTATCGGGACCGGTTGGCTCGGACCACCAAAGGTAGCCGTAGTTGCCGTAGGTCTCGTGGGGCCCGTTGTCGGTGCGCCGGGTGGACTCCTCGACCCACGGCTCGGGGACCAGCTGACGCCCGGTCCAGCGGCCCCGGTCGAGGAACAGCTGGCCGAACTTCGCCATGTCCCGAGGGACGAGCGAGAGATTGTTGCCGCCGACGTGAATACCGGACGGGTCGGTCTGCCAGCCGCGGACCTGAATGTTCATTGGGCCGAAAAGCTTCTCCTCCGCGAACGCGCGCGTGGTCTTACCGGTAGTAGCGGCCAGGATGGCCGACAACAAGTGTGTGTTGCCGGTGCTGTACTGATAGAGCGTACCGGGCGGCGCCATCAACGGACGGCGCAGCAGCGCGCTCACCCAGTCCTCGCTGACCACCCACTGGTTGTAGGCCTGATAGCTCGCCGGCTTCAGCCCCGACCTCATCGTCAACACGTCACGCACCGTGATCGTCTTCTTCGCGGGGTCGGCGAGCACGTTTGCCTGCGGCAAGAGCTCCGCGATGGGCTGATCGAGCCGGAAGTAGCCCTCCGCGATCGCGATTCCCACCAGCGCGGAGATCACGCTCTTGGAGGCCGATTTGAGGTTGTGCGGCTTGCCGCGGGTAGCCTCCCGCCAGTAACGCTCCTCGACCAGATACCCGCCGCGCACAAGCAGGAAACCGTAGATCCCCTCCATCTCGCCGATGCGCGAGATCGTGGCCGAGAGGCGTGCCGAATCGAATCCGAGCGCGGTTGGCGAAGCGGCGTACCAATGACCCTGCCAACGACTGAAGGGGGGTGCCGTCGTCGATTGCGCGGTATCGGCCAGTGACCATCCACCGCACGCCGTGATCACCAGCGAGATCACCAGTCGGAGAATCGCACGCACCCGAGCGCATCGGCACGACCCCGATCGGGGGTGCCGAAGAGCACTGGGAGTTTGATGTATGCGCGCAGCGATCCCTTGCAAGCGAATCATGCCGGATAGTTCATCGGTGAAAGGATACCGTCAAGTCGGGACGCGACGCACGCCCTCGAACACTCTGCTCGGCCTCCGCTGGAGAACGAGTGACAATGGAGATGCAATCCCGAGCGCGACTCGGAACGGCTGGCGCCCCCTCCGACCGGGCGCATTGTTTCTCCGTGCTGCTCGACGCTAGCCGACTCGCGCGGCGGCGCGGCGAACCTCCGGGGGCCCTCGGACTGCCGCCTTCTAGACATGCGTCGGCGGCAACCCGGATCCGAGACATGCTTGCGCCCGCCCGGCTGAGGTTGAATTCCTTTCGTCTCAGCCCTTGGAGGGAAGCGGACGGCGAATCTTACTCACTCGTTCTCGCGCCGGTGTTTCGCGCATGGAATCGCGCTGGCGTCGCTGCCCGTTCTGGCAACCGTGGGGAGCGCTCCCACGCTATCCCGCTTGCAGCACTCGGAGTATGCTTGCGTCATCGAACCAACCTCGAGCCGCGGCGGCGCGGGGAGCAAGAACTTGACGGCAACGGTGTCGCTCGATCGCATCGAAGCGGTCGTTGATCTTTCTCGTTACCCAATTCATGAGCCGGGAAGCGCCGCCGGTTCGGCCCTGATTCGAGAATGCGTCGAGCAGCTGGCCGACGACGGGTGCTGCGTCATCGAGGCGTTCGTGAGGCCCTGCGCCCGAGCGGGGCTCGCCCGCGAAGCCGAGGCTCTGGCTCCGCTGGCCCACCGCTCGAGCGTCGAGCACAACCCGTACTTCTCACCGGTCGACGAGCGATTCGCCCCCGGGCATCCGCGCCGGACGTTTCAGCGTCGCTCCAACGGCTTCATCTGTGCGGACCTCATCCCGGCGGATTCCGACCTGTGGGCAATCTTCATGCTGCCGGAGATGACCGAGTTCCTGCGCCGCACCTTCGGCAAGGAGCAGCTGTATCGCTATGAGGACCCGCTCGCTCAGATGCCGATCAACACCATGCGCCCGGGTGACGAGTTCCCGTGGCACTTCGACACCAACGAGTTCACGGTGACCATCGTGCTGCAGCTCCCCGAGGAGGGCGGCGAGTTCGAGTACGCCCCCAACATCCGCAGCCCGCGCGAAGAGAGCTACGAGGCCGTGGCCGAGGTGCTCGCGGGCGAGCGTAACCGCGTGCGCCGTCTGCGTCTTCGCGAGGGCGACGTCCAGCTCTTCATGGGCCGGTTCACGTTGCACCGCGTGACCCGAGTCGGCGGCGGGAGGGACCGGCACGTGGCGATTCCGTCGTGGGCGGCCGCCCCGGGGATGATTGGTCAACCCCACCGTACCCAGCAGATCTACGGCCGTCTGACCGATGCCCACCGTCCGGCAATGGTGCGCTCGGACGGCCTCGCCGACTGAGGCGCCTCGTCCGGATCCATCCGACCGTTCGGTCCCCGCGTGAAACCCGGGGTGGGAGATGACGGTGAAGACCGGCAACATCGTAATCGTCGGCAACTCGCCGTTTCGGCCGTCGGGCGGCGGCATTCTGGCAGATCACCTGCTGCGTCTGCTGCCATCTGCCGGCCATGCGGTCCGCGCCATCTATCCAATCTACGGCGACAAGTCAGCATGGCGCGAGCTGTTTCACCGGCGCTACCCGCAAGTCGAGGTCTTCTGGTACGAGATGCCATATCTCGCTGACGTGTTCGCTGGCATCGCGGCCGAGGACCTTGCGCTTCAGGCGCAGGGTATTACGGCCGGCCTGCGCCGTTTCGCCGCCAGCCAACGTCCCGACCTGATCTACCTGCACAAGGAGTCTTCGATATGGGGTATGCCGGCGTTGCTACGCGAACTGGAGCTGCCCTTGCTGTCAACGCCGCACGGCAACCTGCTGGCGATGGTGAATGGCGCGACGGAGAACACGCAGGCAGGAGAATGGCTGGAGACCTATCGTCAAGCCGACCTAATAACCTGCTGCGCCGAGCACATGACCGTCCGCCTGCGGGCGGCCGGGCTGACCGACCTCGTGACCGTGCCCAACGGCGTTGAGCTCGAGCGCTTCCGGCCGCGCCCGCGGCCACCGGCGCTCGCCGCCGAAGTTGGCGTGGCGGCCGACGACATCGTCGTGCTGCACGCTTCCGACCCGAAGGCGATAAGGCGGCCCCTCGACGTCGTTCGGGGCTTCGCCGAAGCGTTTCGTCACGATCGACGGCTGCGCTTGCTCTTTGTCGGTGTGAGCTTCACGCAGCAATCGCGCGACGCGCTGACGGCCGAGGCAAAGCGCTTCGGGATCGCCGAGCGCGTGAAGATCACGAGTTGGGTCGAGCCCCGCGCGATGCCGGATTACTACGCACTGGCGGACATGACAGTGCAGGCCTCGGCTTCGGAACGCTTGTCGCTGAGCTGCCTGGAGAGCATGGCCAGTGGCCGCACCCTCATCGCCAGTGATATTGTGGCGGCACGCGAGCTCGTCCGCGATGGTGTCGAGGGCATGCTGTTCCCGCTGGGCTACGTCGGTGCCCTTGCCCGCGCCATCCAGGCGGCCGCAGGCGACCGAGCGTTGCGCGCACGGCTCGGCACGGCTGCGCGCGCGCGTCGCCGCTGATTTCTCGTTGAACCGGATGCACCAGCGCCTCCTCGGAGCCATCGACCGCCTACTCTGAAGCGGAGGCGCCAAAGTCGGACCGCCGAGCTGGTTCTGGATGGCGAAGTTGGGAACATTCGTTGCGGGCTCGCGAACGCGTCGCTTCGCCAATGACCTTCATTGAAGACCTCCACCGCCGGTGGTCGCCGGCCGGGCGCCTTCTTCGGAGGTGCGCGCGCCCGCCTGTTGCGGTGCACCATTAAGGCTGGTCCCTCTCCGACGACCGAGCGTTAAACAATGTAAACCCGTCTATAGTTCACTTGTAGGCATGCGTTGGGATCCGTAACCTGACCTGGGGTGCCTATCCGACGGCAGGGTGTCGGCGACTTCACGACCGCGGTGTCCGTATCGCCTTGTTAGTAGGACGAGCGATCAGCGGCGGTTACCCCTCCTGCTTTGCCGGCAGGGCGATCAACAAGGCGCAGGACCAGCCAGGGATGCTGGGACCTCGCCGAGGAGTCCCTCATGATCCTAAGCGACAAGCGCAGGCTGGGCGGCCGGCTGGCCGCGGCTCTGTTCCTCGTCGGTGTCGGCAATTTCACCCTGAGCGTCGCGACCGCCTCACCCGCCCCTTCCGATCCGCGCGCGCTGGTGGAATCGATCACCGCTCGCGTGTTGACGACCATCGAGAGTGAAGCGGCCGTCAATCAGCCGGCTCGACTGTATCGGAGTCTCGAGCAGTTGCTGACACCCCACACCGACTTCGAGCACATCAGCCGATGGGCAATCGGCCGCTACTGGAAGACATTCGACAAGCTCCAGCGAGAGAGATTCAGGGCCGCTTTTCGACCGATGCTCATCCGGACCGCGGTGGCTGCGATCGGGAATCCGTCGAAGCTCGACGTCACCTATGCCCCGGTGCGGCTCGGCGACGATGGGAACCGGGCCGTGGTGCAGACCTTTCTTTCTCACCCCGGCTCACGAACAATCCAAGTCGATTACCGGCTCGCCCGGTCGGACGACCGCTGGCTCGTGCGCGACCTCGCCATCGACGGAGTCAGCTTCGTCACCACCTACCGCGCGAGCTTCGCGGTGGAGCTCCGGGCGACGGGAGCCGATGCGTTGATCGAGAGGCTCGAGGCGCGGAACCAAGACGACGAAGCGGTGTCGATCGACCGCCTTCACCAATCCCTGAGCGCCGTACCTTCCCCCAGCCCTTAGGGTATGGATCTAGGCCCGCAAACCCAAACTGGGTTCTCCGGCCCGGGGCCGGGCGAGGCCGCTTCGCCCCGACGGACGCGGTTGCGCTTCCGGCGGCCCCACGCTCACCCGACGGTGCGGGAATCGAGCGAGTCCGCGAATCGAAGCACCTCTCGGGCCAGGCGCTCGCGGTCCGCGAGGGTCCGCATGAAGATTCGGGCGCACAAGCTGGGCACCCCGCACCGTTGGCGCGCGGCCTCATCCTCGAGGTCGAGGACGAAGCCGTCGATGAGGTCCCGATAGCGGGCGGCGATCGCGGCCGGACCGATCTCGATTCCGAGCTCACGCATCATCTTATCAGTCGGGCCTTTGAGCGCTCGCCCCCCGACCACCGGGGACACCGCGATGACGGGCGCCGCGCAGCTCGAGAGCGCGGCCCGTACCCCCGGCACCGCGAGAATGGGATCCACGCTGATAAACGGGTTGGAGGGGCAGATGACGACCGCCCGCAGACCGCTGCTGCCCAGTGCCCGCATGAGCCTCGGGCTCGGCCGCGCGCACTCTGCGCCCTCGAACCGAAACCCGGTGACGGCCGGCGCGCAACGCTCGCGCACGAAGTAGTGCTGAAACGCGAGCTCTTGCCCCGCCGTCTCGACGCGGGTGCGGACCGCATCGTCGCTCATCGGCCAGAGCTGGGCCCGTACTCCCAGCCGGCCCGCAAAGTCATCGGTGATCTCGCTCAGAGTCTCGCCCCCCGCGAGGCGGCGGGTCCGCTCGATACTGGTGGCGAGGTCGCCGTCCCCAAGCCGGAACCAGGTCTCGCCGCCCAGCTCGCCGAGGGCCCGCATGAAGGTCCAGGTCTCCTCGTCCCGACCCCATCCGAGCTCAGGGTTGTTGATGCCGGCGAGCGTGTACATCAACGTGTCGAGGTCCGGTGAGATGTGCAGGCCGAGGTGCTCGAA
>JBFHLI010000172.1:0-7774 GCA_041594935.1 Gammaproteobacteria bacterium
AAGCCGCACGTCGAACCGCCCCCATCCCGAGGCCGAATCGCGAAGCCGCGCCGTGACGAGATCGTCTGCGCCCTCGGGTAGAAAGGTATCGGCGTGCAAAAACAGCAGAACGTCGCCATTGGATTGACACGCACCGGCATTCATTTGCCGGGATCGTCCCTTCGGCGACGTTATGACCCGATCGACTTGGCCCTTGGCAATCGAGACGGTATCGTCGACGCTTCCCCCATCGACAACGATGACCTGATGGCCGCGGCCGCGGAGCGACTGGAGTTGCGACAGCGTCCGCTCGAGCCTCGCTCCCTCGTCGAGAGTGGGAACAACGATTGACAGTCGCAACGGATCGGGCATCGGAGCGCGGCCGCGGCTCCCTATCCGCTCAAGGCCCCGCCGCAGCTGCTCCCTTGACCGGCGGTGCAACCAAAACAGTGGCTACGTACCACGACGGGAAGCCCGCGCACATCGACCCCGATCAGGTCACGCACATGGGTCCGGCCGTGGCCGTTAACGCGCATCGGCAACTCGAGCATCTGATTGAAATCGCAATCGTAAACATACCCGCGCCAGTCGACACTCACCAGGGTGCGACACATCACTGAGTCGACATTCGCGTCCCGGTGCGCCCCGCGAAGCAAGCCAAGATAATCGTCGAACTCGCCCTTCGACTGCAGCATGCTGCCAAAGCGTCCAACCGGCAGATTGGCGAGCGTGAGCAAGCAATTGAAGACGACGCCATGGCCGGACTCGAGCTCGCGCTTGTAGTCCGCTTCCAACGCCGCCTGGGGAGGGGGTAGCTGCGGCCCTTGCGGGTTATAGATCAAGTCCAGCTCGAGACCGGACCCAGGCAACCCGTAGCCGTGGGCGTTGAGCGATCTGAGCGCGGTTATGCTGCTCTGGAAGACGCCGCCTCCCCGTTGGCGATTGACGTTGTGCTCGAGGTAACAGGGCAAGGACGCGACAATTCGCACCCGGTTCTCGGCCAGGAATTCTGCGAGGTCCTCGTAGCCCGGCTCGTTCAGGATCGTCAGATTGCAGCGGTCGATGACGCCCATCCCGCGGCCGCGGGCCGCCCGCACCAATCGACGGAAGCTGGGGTTCATCTCGGGTGCGCCCCCGGTGATATCCAGGGTTTGGACGGCCCCGGAGTCCAGAAAAGCGATCACCGCGTCGACCGTCTCGCCGTCCATTTCTTCCGTACGTTTCGGTCCTGCGTTCACATGGCAGTGCGTGCAAGACTGATTGCAACGATAGCCGAGGTTGACCTGCAGCGTGTGGAGCTCGGCCCGCCTTACCGGAGGAAAATCCCCGCGCAGTAGGGGTAGACTTGCTCGCATCGGGTCACTCCCGAGGAAAGGTTTGGGGATGGTACTGAGCGTGTAGACCGACCGCAACCGTGAGGGTTCAGTCGTGGACTCACGCGCTGGCGCGTACCGACCCTCGACGCTAGAATCCGCTACCATGAGGTTGGGCCTGGCGAAATCGTGGCCACTCCCCTGACCTCGGCGTGCCCTACCCGGCAGAATCTCGGGAATGGGCGGACGGTCCGAAGAGGACCTTCAGCTTTCGTAGATGACGATAGATGTAGAATCGGTGTTCGAAACGGGGCCGTAGCTCAGCTGGGAGAGCGTCGCGTTCGCAATGCGAAGGTCGGGAGTTCGATCCTCCTCGGCTCCACCATCTTTCCCGGGCACCGGCACTCCCGGCGCCCGCCATTGGCCTGATTGTGGCCCAGCCAGGGACGCGGTCGCGTTCCGCTCTGAATCTACGGTGTTCTGAGCGGACATGGGGCCCGATCAGAGCACCGACACGCGTATGCTCGCGCGCCCCGTTCCTCTTCCGAATCGCCACGCACCGCCGTTTCGCGCGCCGGTGCAAACGTCCAGACCAAGCGGACGGAAACGCTAGTCGATCCGAGCTCCGGGCAGCTCGAGCTGTCGCGCCCGTTGTAAGTTGCTTCTTGCCTTCTCATAGTCGGGCTCGGTCGCGAGCGCAGCTTCAAAGTGACCGCGCGCCTCTTGGATGCGATGCTGGTCAAGCAGGACGACGCCAAGACTGTTGTGGGCGATCGCGTAGTCCGGTCGCAGTCGAAGCGCCTCGCGATAGTGCCCGACCGCGTCATCGATTCGGTTCTGCGCCGCCAGCAAGACGCCGTAGTTATGATGAATCTGCTCGTTTCCGGGGGCACGTGCGAGAGCGCTGGCAAGCAGGTCGATGGCCTCGTCGATTCGCCCCGCACGCCCGAGCAGCACCCCGAGCTGTACACGGGCCGGCACGAACTCGGCCGAAATCTGCATTGCCTCCCGGTAGGCGCGCTCGGCCTGGTCGAGCTCGCTGAGTTGCTCGAGCGCCACGCCCAGGTAGTACTGTGGCTCCGGATCTCGAGGAGCGAGGCCAGCTGCGAGCGAGAGCGCCTGGCGCGCGTCATCGAACCGCTCCCGGTGAAGCAAGGCGAGGCCGAGATTGAAGTGCGCGCGGCGATAGTCCGGGCGAATTCTGATCGCCTCTCGATAGGACTCGATGGCAGCATCGACGCGGCCCTGCGCCTGGAGCGCCGTGCCGAGGTTGTTGTACGCGTCGACCTGTCTCGGCTGAATTCTCAACACCTCCGAGTAATGGTGAATTGCCGCGTCCAAAGCGCCCTGCTCAAACAATGCCACCCCGAGAAAGAAGTGGGCCCTCGGATAGTTCGGCTTGAGGCGTAGCGCGTCGGCGTAGAGCTGCTTCGCCCCCTCGAGATCGCCTTCCTCGGCCCGCACTGCACCCAGGTTGAAATAGGCCTTGGCAAAGCCCGGATCGATGTCGAGCGCTTGCTCATAGTGCCGTTTCGCCGCTTCGCCCTCACCCGCTCGGCGCAGCGCCACCCCCAGATTCACGTGCGCGCGCGCACTCCCCGGGCTCTTGGAGACTGCATCTGACCACAGGGCCCGGGGGCTTTCCCAGGCCCCGTTTCTCACGACGGTTCCGAGCCCAAGCAACGCTACGATCGTGATCGAACCGGTCAATGCGAGCGTACGATTCTGAACGACGCGGAGCAGCGCAACTCCGGCGAGGATCGCAAGACCGACCGAGGGCAGATAGAGACGGTGCTCGAAGACCATCTCCAGCCCGATGATGGTGGACTCGACGACCTGATTGACGAAGAACCACAGCAGACAAAACGAAAGAAGCCGAAATCTTCGTGCGGTTAACCAGGCCAACGCGAGCAGGGCAAGGATCACCGCGAAGGAGGCGAGCGTGGTCACCGGGTCCCAAAGTGAATGGGAAACCGCAACATCGTGGGCGATGTTGAGCCGGCCCGGATACGGGAACAACAGCAACGAGAGGTAGAACACGATAACCCGGAACTGGGTCAGCAACCGCTCGGCCGGGGTAAAGTCGCGGGACTCGTAAAGGCCCAAGATGGAACTGAGAGGATCCCCGCCGAGGTATACCAAGGCCACCATGGCGATAACCCCGAAAAGGGCCAGCAGATACTTGAGCTTCGACTTGATCCATTCGCGATCGAGGTCCTGGAGGAAATACCACTCGTAGAGCGCCGCGAGAATCGGAAAGGTTACCGCGATCTGTTTCGAGCCGAGCGCGAGGCCCCACGCAAGACCGCACCCCATCCACGCTCCGACACGCTGGCCGCGAGTCCCGGCGTGCCGCGCCCACAAGTAAAACAGGAACGCGAGCAGATAGAACATCGTTGCCAGGCTGGTCATTCGCTGCACGATGTACGTCACTGCCTCGGTCTGCACGGGATGGGCGACGAACAAGCACGCCGCGAGCAGGGCCATTGCCCCGGTGCGCCGCGAGCCATATTCCGACAAACCCGAAGGATTCGAATTCGGGAGATGCTTCAGCGTAAGGAATGCGAGAAAGTAGACCAGCACGCCGTTGATGGCATGAATCGCAATGTTAACGGCCCGATAACGGGCCACGTCATACTCACCCTCGTAGTAGTTAAGGGCAAAGCTAACATTGGCGACCGGGCGGCTGGAGGAGGGACTTCTGAGCGCCGCCTCGTAGAGTCGGGTGGCATCGAGCTCGGTGAGTCTGATAAAGGGGTTCTTGGCAATGTTGGCGCCATCGTCGAAGACGAACGGAAAATCAAGCGTCCTCGCGTAGATTACGACTGCGACAACGCAGATGACGAGTACGCTGGCCCTATGCCAGGAAAAGTCCATCGACACTCTCACCGCCGAGCCAAGCCGGTCGGACGACAGCGGTATTGAGACTTGCTCGAGCCTCGACGGCCTGCCCGGCGCGTCGAGCTCGGGGACAACTCGCGTAAGGTGCGCACTACGGAAGCGCCTCTCCGGTGGTGACGAGCGCTTCGACCCGGCGCGCCGCGTGGGCGATTTCACCCGGGCTTCCTCGACTCGCGACCACGTCGATCACATCAACCTCGAAGTTGACGCCACCCTCCTGGTAACCGCCGTTGTCGTTGCAGGTGATGCGCAGGTCGTACCCGGCGCTGGCGCCACCGCCGAGCGTGAAAGAGGTCACGATGGTACCGCCGGCATCGCAGATCGCATCGTGGCTCGCCTGGCTCGAGACAGCCTGGTGCACCGCCCACTCCAAGCCACTTTGCGCCGCAAACCAGGCCTGCATGCTCCGGACCGACAAGGCGATGCTCGCGTGCTGCACGCCGCTTCGGGTCGCCATGAACGCGCCGATCGCAACAAAGAGCACGAGCAGTATGACAATGGCCACGATCGCAACGCCCCGCTGTCGATTGCGCGCCCTCATGGCTGATTGCTAACCTGTGCCTGCTGTAGCAGCGTTACGCTCTCCCCGGACGCAGGCTCGCTGATGGTCACCCGAAGCGTCGCGAGCCCGCCCCGGGTCGCGGTCCCTGCGTTGTAGGCGAAGTCACAAGCGGCGACCTGGTTGACGAGCAGCGCGGTGCTTCCGCCCGGCGCGAGCGATTGAACTGCTCCGATCGAGTAGCCGTCGTGACGATTGATCTCACCGGTGAGCGTGTTGCACACGAAGCTGACGGGGGTATCCACGATGTGGAACCGCTGCCGGGGTGAGGCGAGGGGAAACGCAGGCAAGCCGCCGCCAAGACGCGCATTGCTCATCGTGATCTGGTCGGAGCCGTCGAATCCGGCGTCGTCGGCGACCACGCTGACGGTGGCGACGTTGTCGCCCGCGTAGGCGTCGTTCGCGCCCAGGGACCCGGTGTTGAACACGACCACGCAGTCTGCGGTGGAAGGAGCGCCCACGCAATCCGCCCCGAACTTGACCTGGGCAAGTCGCGGCAGCTGCCCCAGGACATCGAAGGTCGGATCGACACAGGTAAACTCCAGCGGGTCGCCGGCCGGAGCCGGTCCGCAGGCCGGCAATGGTCCGGTCGTGGCCGCGGCCCGGTACCGACCCCCGCTCAGGGTACGCAGCATCTCGATCGCGACCACGTTGGGGGCGGTCGCGATGCGCACGCTGTTCGGCAGGGACAAGCGCAGCTCCCGGGTCATCCGGGCGAGCGCGGTGTCCGCGACATCGACCAGTCGCGCCCGCCGCTCGGTATCCACCGACGCCTTCATCGGGCCGGTTAGGATGAGCGCCAACACCGCTGCGAGAATCCCGGTGAGCACCACCGCGATCACCATCTCGAGGAGGCTGAAGCCCCGCATTCTCCGCAATCTCGGCAGCGCGGCCACGATTTCGCTAGAAGTTCGCCCGATACGCGCTCAAGGTCACGTCGACGCGAGAATTTCCCGTGTGGGTCACATTCACGTTGACGAGCACTACTTGACCCGACCCGCCCGAGAGTCCGTTCAACCCCACCGTGTCGTCCACATCCACCGTGACGTTGAAAGCGGCCAGCCCCGGTAGCGCTGCCCCGGTCTGGTCCATCGCCCCGCTGTCACTGAGACCGTCGTAGTCGCAGATGTCGTCCAGCAGGCCTCGACTGCCCTCCAGCAGAGGCCCGACCCCGCCGCAGGTGGTGCACGCGCTCACGGTGCAATCGAGCGGGCAAGCGGTCGTCGGATCCGCATCGGGGTCGAACTCAGGGTCGCAGAATGAACGGCTCATGACCTCCTCCAGGTACGCGCGCGCGATTGCATTCGCCTGCTGGATCATCTGAGGGTCCGCGCTGCTTGCCGTAATCTGTTGAATCAAGATCAGCATTCCCGAGCCCACCACCCCCAGGATGACGATCACCACCACCAGCTCGAGCAGTGACACGCCGCCCTGGCGGTAAACCGATCTCATGGCGTGAATGCGAATCCGGTCTCGTCAGTCACCCGGATCACGTAGGTCGTCGTGTCCGGGTTCGTTATCGTGAGGTCCTGCGGAAGGCTCGGATCTCCGATCAGATCGTAGACGAAGGTCGCACCTGCCACCGTGACCCCCGTCGGTGCACTGGTTACGAACGGGGCGCCGGTCGCCGGGTTCGTGACCGCCGCGGTGCCACAGGCGGCCGGAGCGCCCGCATAGGTGAGCGACACGCCGGTGCCGGATACCGTCACCCGCACCGAGCAGCCCGAGGCAATCGCAACCTTGTGAGCATATCGAATCGCAGCCAGGGTGTTCTGATAGAACCCGAGCTGGTCGATCTTCGTCGTCTGCAGCCGCGGCGCGATGAACACCGCCATGACCGCGACCAAGATCAGAACCGCCGTGACCTCGATCAGCGTGAACGCACGGGCGGTAAGCGGCGGCGATCGGGGGACCAGAGCCCTCACCTGCCCGATTGGGTCGGGTATTGACACGTCATCTCGCCACACGGCGGCGCTCCAAGTGGCAGGGAGTCGCGTGATACAAGACGCGGAGCGGGGCGGCGGATGCACCTCTACCGCACTCTCGCCGGCCACCGAGGCGAGCGCAATGCGCTCGATTGCGTCTAGGGGTCGCAGAACTGGTCGGGGATCACACCAGCGGCCGAGATCGAGGAATCGTCAGCGTGTACGACCGTGAAGGTGGTGTCACTGCCGGCCGCAGCACACGTCAACCCGCCCTTGACGACGACGGCACCGTCGAGGTCCACCGCTGCGGTCACCTGGGCGCTTGTCCCGGCAACACCGTTTCTCGCGGCAAAATCGATGAGCGCCCCCGACTTGATCGCTCCGACGCCTGCATTAACCACCGCAAGTCGGGCGTTGTCCTGGATATCCTGGAATCTGGGCGTGATCGCCGCTCCCAGAATTCCGAGCAAGATGATTACGATTACCAGCTCGATCAAAGTGAAACCAGCCTCTTGTCGCTTCATGACTATCGCCTCTTCTAGCATGTGTCCGTCAACGGCCAACATCAGCCGATGACCGCCTTCGATTCTCGGAAAGTCGTCAATGCGGCCACCGCATCCGCGTCGCCCACCCTCGAGTGAGAACTTCCCGAGCCCCAGGCGCCGGCTCGAAGAACCCTGCGCCAGACCGTTCCCCGGCTCTTGCCGGCTCATCGGTGCCATCGGTACGGCTCCAGCGGCTTGAGCCGAGCGCCGTTGAGACGCTCGCCCCGATCCAAGCGTCGGTTGCCGTTGGCGTCCTGATACTCCATCGAGATTCGAAACCGCGCCCGCTTGGGCCCGGCGAGCGTCGTCTCGAAATACCGCCCGTACTCGACCTGATAGATCAGAGCCCCCACCGCGGTATCGAAGTACCATGCTCCGCCCGGGACCGTTGTCGGGTCCGGATCGTCGAGCTCACCGAGGTAACCAGTCACTTTGTATCGACCGGTCTTCGATCCGGCTTTAGACCCGCCGTTCCCACGGCGCTTGACCGAGAATTCGACGGGGTTGAGACCCTCGAGCTCCGCGATGTCCTGCGTCGCTCCGCTCATCAGT
>JBFHLI010000173.1:0-7749 GCA_041594935.1 Gammaproteobacteria bacterium
CGAACGCGACCAGCTCACCGTTGCGGTGCACCACGGCGCACGGGAGCCTCGCGAGGTAGTCGCGATCGAAGTAGCCGATGGAGAAGCGCTTCTCCCCCGCGTTCTTTTGGGTGAGCCAGTGACCGGATACCCGCTCCAGGTCGTCGAGTGCGGCGGCCACCGCCGCCGGCGGCAGGACCTCGAACGACGCCCCCTCACGCTCGGCCCGGCGTTTGGCCTGACGGAGCTCCGCGCGCCGGCTGCCTTCGAGCGAGAACTCCCCCAGCGGGATCCGGGCTTCCTCGCCGAGCTTGAGGGCCTGGAGCCCGAGGTCGAGATAGTACGAGAGCTTCGCAGCGTCGACCTGATAGAAGACGGCACGCCCCCCGTGGCGGTCGACGAGTGCTCGATACTCCCATAGCAGGTCTTCCCATGCGGACTCGGGTCCGATCGGGTCGCCCATCGAGATCCAGCTCCCGCCCTGCACCCCGTACATCACGAACGCGTTTCCCGCCTCGTTGAACAACAGTCGCTTGTCGCCGACGAGGGCGAGCCACGCCTCGCAGCTGGGGGAGGCCTCGACCACCGGCCGGGCGCGCTCCAACGCGCCGGCGTCCGGCGCTCCCGGCTCGGGCCGCGCGGGACGCATCAGATACAGCGCGGCGAGCGCGAACGCCGCCATCACGACCAGCACGGTGGCGCGGAGAAAGCGCGGCGCCTCCTTATCCAGCGCGAACTGCCACCAAAGCTCCCCGGAGAACTCGACGTGCTTGTAGGAGAACACCCCGAGCCAGGCGCTGCCGGCAATCACGAGCAGGATTGCCGCGATCCAGCCGGGCGTGAATCGCACGTGAGTGAGCGACGACTTACGATAGAATTCGGCCCGCCCGGTCACGAGCACCGCCAGTGCCACCGTGAGCACGCTTGCCTCCTCCCAGTCGAGGCCCTTCAGGATCGACGCGAGCGTCCCCGCGATGAGGAGCACGAGCGTCAGCTGCCACGCCGCGTCCAGGCGCAAGAAGAGCCCGCGGGCGACCACGAGCAACGCGAGTCCCACCACGCTTGCGACGAGGTGGGACACCTCGACCACCGGGAGTGGCATGACGGTGCCGAGCGCGGTCAAGCGCTCGGCGACCGCGGGAGTCGCGCCGGAGAAAACCAGCACGGCGCCGCCCACGAACACCAGGGCTCCGAGGGCGCGCGGGGCGAATCCGCCGACGACGGCGCCGGTGCGCTCGGCCAGACGTCCGAATCTTCCCCGCTGCGTGCCGAGCTCATGGGCCGCAAGCAGCATCGCCGCGACGGCGAGCGGCAGCAGGTAGTACAGCACGCGATAGGCAAGCACCGAGGCGAGCAGCACCTCCGACGACACCCCCGGCGCCGCTGCCACCAGCACCGCCTCGAAGACCCCCAGCCCGCCGGGGACGTGACTGGCGATGGCTGCGACCATCGCGATTACGTAAAGCCCGAGGAAGCTCGCGTAGGAGATTCCGGCGTCCGCCGGCAACAGCGCGTAAAGAATCGCGGAAGCGACCGCCAGGTCGACGCCCGCGAGTGCGAACTGGGCGAGCGTCATTCGCACCCCGGGCAGGGGGAAGCGAACCCCGCGGATCTCGAGCGGGGTGCGCCGCCCGCCGTTCCAGGCCGTGTACAGTGCGAGTCCCACGAGCATCGCAATGCCGACGGCGCGCACCTTCGCCTCGCCGGTGTGAACCACGGCCGATACCTCGCCGGGGGTGACCGTGCACACGACGGCGAGCACCGCCGCGACACCGAGCCCGAAGGTCACGGTGCAAACGCCGGTGACCTTTCCGACCTCCAGCGCCGAGAGTCCCGCCCGCGAGTACAGGCGGTAGCGCACCGAGCCGCCGGTCAGGACCGCGAGCCCGAGATTGTGCCCAACCGCGTAGGCGATGAACGATGCGAGCGCGGTCTTCGAGTAGGGCAGCTTCTTGCCGGCATAACGAAGGCCGAGCACGTCGTAGCCGCTCAGCACGACGTAGCTGCATACGGTCAGCCCCAGGGCGAGGATGAAGGCGCCGAGGGGGATGGCTCGAAACGACGCCATGATGTCGTCCAGGTGCACGTGCTCGAGCTCGGCGTGCAGGACGTACAACGCCGCCATGAAGACCGCCAGCACTGCGATCGCGCCGAGGCGCTTCACGACCCGACGCCCCGGTACGAGTTCTTGCCGACGTTTTCACGGACCTGACCCACGCCGAGCGCATGAAGCCCCAAGCGGCACCCGCCGAGCGCAGTGCCCGCTCGCGTGACTTGGGGCTCGCCCATCGAGGGATTACCGATCAGAGCCACCGTTTGCGCTTGAAGTAGCGGAACATTGCGATCGAGACGAGCACCATGAACCCCCACAGGGCCGGATACCCCCAACGCAGGTGCAGCTCGGGCATGTGATCGAAGTTCATCCCGTAGACGCCGACCACGAAAGTCAAGGGGATGAACAGGGTGGCGATGATGGTCAGGGTCTTCATCACCTCGTTCATCCGGTTGCTGACCATCGACAGATACGTCTCCAGCATTCCCGCGTTGAGGTCGCGATAGGACTCCGTTGTCTCGATCACCTGCACGGTGTGATCGTAGAGATCGCGCAGATACACGTGAAGCTTGTCGTGAAACGGCAGGTCCTCATCCCGTAGCATGGAGTTGATCGTCTCGCGCAGCGGCCACACCGACTTGCGCAGATAGATGAGCTCTCGCTTGAGGGTATGGATGTCGGTCAGAGTTTCTCGATCCGGGCGTCGGAACAACGCATCCTCGATACTCTCGATGTGCTCGCCGACCTCCTCGAGGAGCACGAAGTAATGATCGACCACGGCATCGAGCAGGGCGTAGGCCAGGTACGCGGTGCCCGAGGTCCGCATTCGGGGTCGTCCGGCCCGGATCCGCTCGCGCACGCCGTCGAAGACATCGCGGTCGTGCTCTTGAAACGTGATCAGGGTGTTGCCGGCGAGAACGATGGAGATCTGAACGCTGTTGATCTCCTTGCTGAGACGGTCGAACTCCAGCATCCGGATCACGATGTAGGTGTTGCCGCCGTACTGCTCCACCTTGCAACGCTGCGCCGCATGCACCACGTCCTCGAGCAGGAGCGGGTGAAGCGAGAAGTGGTCCCCGAGCGAGTCGATGGTCGCGCGGTCGTGGAGTCCGTCGACGTTGATCCAGCTGGTGAGTCCCCGATCAACGGCTTTGAAGCCCTCCTCGACCCGAGCGAGATCGCGCTCGTCGAGTGACGACTCGTCGTAGGCGAATAGCTTGATGCCGGCGCTCTCCCTCCGGTGAGGCGTTTCCGGGTCCAAGGACTCGCTCGGGCGCCGGACGGTGTGCGCGGCTCGGGAGAATTTCCTCATGTCTATTTTCCTCCAATCGCGATTAGCGGTGCTCCACCACGGGGTGCCTCCGGGAAAAAGGGCCAAGGGGACGCAGATCCGCGCCTGAGCGGATAGCTGCAACGCTACTGCGGCTCAGCGCGGGGCCGGGGCGTCGCCGGCAGGGCCCGGTGGGCGCTCTTCAAGCTCCGCCTCGTGGTCGGCCTGGATCTCGGTGTCGAACACGGTCGAGGCGGTCTGGGTCGCCTGCAGGGACTCCGCGAAGGGGAGGTGCTGCTCGACCGGGGTCGGGGCGCGCCGGCTCATTCGCCACATCGCAAAGCCCGCCAGGATGAGGTGGATGGCGGCGGTGGTCGCGTACAGACCGGTGTTGCCGAACTGTGACATGAGCGCGGAGGCCAAGACCGGGCCGATCACGGCGCCGGCCGCGTAGACGAGGAGCAGACCGCTAGAGACCTCGACGAACTCGTCAGGCTTGGCGTGGTCGTTGGTGTGCGCCACCGCGATCGCGTACAGGGGGAAGGCCGTCATCCCCCACACCGCGCCGAGTGCAAGCAGCCCGTTTCCGGCCTGGCTGGAGAGCAGGTACATCGCCACCCCGGTCGCGGCCGCGACGAGCGACGCGCCGACCAGCACCTTGCGCCGATCCATTCGATCCGACAGTCGACCGAGCGGCCACTGCCCGATCGCACCGCCGAGCACGGTGGCGCTCATGAACAGCGCGATTCCGTTCACGTCGAATCCGCTGCGCTCCGCGAACAGCGGTGCGAGCGACCACCAGGCGCCGTTCGCGAAGCCGACGCCGAGGCTGCCCGCGAAGCCGACCGGCGAGATCGCGTAGATCCGAAGCGGTCGCACCTTCACCGATTCCACCGGCTTCGGAGCCGGCGCGACCGTCATTGCGATCGGGACCGCGGCGAGCGAGACGATGATCGAGGCGAGCGCGAACAGCTGAAAGCCGCTCGGCTCGTACAGCGTGATCATCATCTGCCCGAGGGTGAGCACGGTCAGGTTGATGATCACGTAGACGGAGAGTACGAGCCCGCGGGTCTCGTTCGTCGAGCGCTCGTTGAGCCAGCTCTCGATGACGATGTAGAGCACCGCAAAGCAGTAGCCGGTGATGAATCGCATCACCGACCAGGGCGCCGGCATCAGGACCAGGGTGTGGACGAGAGGGGCGGCGGAGGCGATCGCCGCCATCGCGGTGAAGGTACGGATGTGACCGACCCGGCGCACCAGAAATGGACCGAACAGGCACCCGGCCGCGAATCCGAGGAAGTACGCCGAGCCGAGGGTGCCGATGGCGAGGGTGGAGAAGTTCTCCATGCCTGCCCGCACCGGCAGCAGCGTCGTCTGTAGGCCGTGCCCGGTCAGGAGGATGGCGACGCTCACGAGCAACGCCGCGACCGGGGCGAGCGCCTTTCTCATCGAATCGCCGCCGGCGGCCCGCAGGAGTGGCTCATACCAGGTCCAGCTGCCGTCGGGTCGGCTCGGCGCAGCAGTACCAAGGCTCCGAGTGACGCGGGATCGGAGTGCCGAGGAAGCCGGGAAGCGCGGGGGAGGGAGCCCGGAGCGCATCGTGGGCCATGGACCAGATCCCGGAGAACACCTCGCGCCGCTCGAGACCGTCTCCTTCCGCACGCTCGATGAATTCCTGCACGGCCGCTTGCAGCTCATCGACCCTCGGATCCCGGTGTTGCCACGGGTAGCCGAGCAGGTCCGCATCGAACGGGTCGAGCAGCTCCTCGAAACCCGGCAGTTGCAGCAGGTACGAGCCCCGCGGGACCAGCAGGCGGATCGCGAGCTGGATGGGGGCGACGCTCTCCACCAGCTCGAGCTGCACCAGCCGCTCGAGCAGATCCACGTACCCTTCCAGGCTGATCCACGGGGTGAAGGCGACGAACGTCGGCGAGAATGTGATGTCGGCCTCGCGCAGGAGCCCGACCGCCCGCGCAAAGTCCTCGGCGGTGTGATTCTTGTCCAGCCGCTCGAGAACACGATCGTCGACCGCCTCGACGGCGGAGGTGATGAACAGACATCCGGTTTGCTTCAGCTCTGCGAGCAGAGCGGGATGCTTGACGAGGTGCTCGACCTTGGTGGTGAAGTCGTAGGTGACGCCGGGGAACTCGGCCGCCAGCGCGCGCACGACCCGCAGCGCGTGCGTGGGGCCGTTGAGGAAGTCGGGGTCGCCGAAGGAGATGTGCTTTGCCCCGGACTCGACCTGGCCGCGGATGTCGGCGATGACCACCTCGAGGGGGACGATCCGGAACTTACCCTGATAGACGGGCACCACCGGGCAGTGCCGGCAAAGATGCTTGCAGCCGCGGCTCGCCTCCGCGAATCCCACCGTCCTCGACCCTCCGTCCGGCAACAGGAGCTTGGCGTAGCGCTCGAGACTGGGTAGTCCTGAGCGGTCCGGGGTGATGAACGGGATCTTGTCGAGACTGATGACCGGCTCGGTTTGCGGGCCGCCCTCGCCAGCGCGAAGCCGCTCTGCGAGCGCGAGCAGCCGCGGTTCCACCTCGCCGCCAAGGACGGTATCCACTCCGAGGGTTCGAACCAGGTGCTCGTTGACCGGTGCGTAGAGACCGTACGCACACAGGTGGGCCCGAGGCGCCCACTCGCGAATGCGCGGTATCGCTTCGAGCGCAATTCGGGTAGCGGTGTGCATGGCGACATAGAGGCAGATGAGCTTTGCCTCGCGCAGCCGATCCGGGTCGAGCTTCTCGAGCGAGAGGTCGACACAGCCAACGCTGAAGCCGGCCCTCTTCAGCCAGGCCGCGGGCTCCGCCAGGCCGAAAGGCTGTCGGCCGAGCTCGTAAGGATTGATCAGAACGACATTCATGGTCACGGGCACTCACGATGGCAGCGCCGTCACGTCGGTGCCCCCGGGCGCTATCGTATGACGTCGACCAGGGGGTTGTCGCGTCGCATCGCGCCCAGCACCACGCGGTCGAACCGGCTCGAGAGGCGCAGCGCGTACTCGGCGACCTCGATCGCGAGCGCCTTGCACTCCTCGTCGTCCACCATGTTGACGAGCGGAATCACGTGGGCCTTGCCGCTCCCGCGCAGCCCGCCCCGTTCATCGGCCAGTAGCCGGGCGATGTGCAGCGGCGTGATCGGCTCGCCCCGGCGCACCCCGCAGATCGACTCGACCCGATCGATCCGGTGGGCGATGCGCTCGGAGAGCTTCTCGCCGATGACGCGCGCGGAGACCACTGGAATCACGGTCCTGGCCTCGCTCGGTATCTGCGGCTCGACTTCGTTCGGCGCCTTGAGCCAGCGATTGCGCGCGCCGTCCGCCTTGACCAGGACGACGTCGAATCCGACCTCGGCCTGGATGCGGGCGATCAGCGACGCCTCCAGTCCGGCGAATCGCCCGCGCTTGTCGGCCGGATGCGCAAACGCGATCTTCTTGTCGCGCGCGAGGGCGTCGATGATCGCCGGCAACAGCTCATCGCCGGGGGCGATCACGCGGGCTGCCTTCAGCGTCTTCGGGAAGAACGGAATGTGCACCGTGGCGGTGATGCCGACGCGGCCCGGATGAGCGGCCGCCAATCGATACAGGGTCGTCTTCTTCCCGCCCGCCCCCACCAGGCAGACAACGCCGGAACGGGCGTCGAGCGCATCGAGCAACGCATCACCCTCGGACATCACCCGATGCCGTCCACGCCGTAGAGCGGGTGTTGCTTCCAAGCCTGATGGAGATTGCTCATCTGCGCAGTAGATCATGATCCGGCAAGCGTGTCGATCCCAACGAGTACCGCTTACAGACCTTCGACGATTGACGTTTGCCGTCTCGTAAACCGGGCCCTGCACGTCCTCACGAGGTCCCCCCATGGGTACCGAGCGGGAGCCTTCTGTGGCCTCCTCACGCTCCGGGCCACCGCGTATCGCTCCACGCCGCCCGCGTCCTCGGTGTTCAAGGCGGCACCGGTTGCGCCGATACCCGGGAGACTGCGGCCAAACCGGTGCCGGCAGCGTCTCCTGCGGGTGCGCGAAGGAGCTCGGGCGCAACCGCTTCGAGACCTACTCCCGGCAATGCGAAGCGGGCTCCAAGGATGCCCTCAGCTTCGAGAGCGACCTGCATCGCGCTCTTTCTCGGGACGAGCTTCGGCTGCACTTCCAGCCCAAGGTTGATGTTGAAACCGGATGCGTGAGGGGTGCCGAGGCGCTTCTTCGATGGGAGCACTCCGAGAAGGGCCTAATCAGCCCGGGCGCGTTCATCCCGCTCGCGGAGGAGACGGGCCTCATCGTGCCCTTCGGAAACTGGGTCCTACACACCGCCTGTCAGCAGCTGGCCAAGTGGTGTGACGCTGGGTGGAATGAGCTCGACGTCTCGGTCAACGTCGCGAGTCTGCAGCTCAAGGACGGAAACCTGCTTAGCGTGGTGCGGGAGGCGCTCGATGCCACTCGAATCGACCCG
>JBFHLI010000174.1:0-7715 GCA_041594935.1 Gammaproteobacteria bacterium
CACGCAGCAGCGAGGCGCACTTCATCGCCTCGTAACGCCACCGAAGCCCTTCGCTCACCTGCGCCTCGAAGTACCGTTCGAGGAGATCTTCCTCCTGCTCGGGCCGGAGCTCGTTGTTGGAAGCAAGTCCTCCCAGATCGAAGAGCGGACTCCCGAAGCCGGCGTAGTCCCAGTCGATGAGCCACACTCGGGTGCCGTCGTCGATGAAGTTCGCGGGCAGTAGATCGTTGTGCCCGAACACGACGTCTATTGGCCCCACCGCACGTTCGAGCTCGGCCGCGATGTCGAGGTATCTCGGGAGATCGCCGGCATGCCGGCTGCTTCCTTCGCGCAAGGTCGCGGCGTAATCGCGGATCACATGAAACACCCAGAAGCAAAGCGCCGGCCCCCGGAGATATCTCGGGATCTCCCGATGACATTTCTTGATGAGGGCGACGATCCGCTCGAGGTTGCTCTCCTTACGCACGTCGGCCGCGGCAAACGTCACGCCTTCGACGTAGCGAATGACGAGCACCCCCGGGGCGGCGTAAACGACCTCGGGAGACACTCCGGCCGCGTGCGCGGCACGGCTCGCAGCGAGCTCGTTGAAGCGCATGATCTGGTGCACCGGGATGTCCTCGCCGATGCGCACGAAGAATTTTTCGCCGTGATCCGCGACCACGAAGTTCACGTTTGTGATGCCCCCGCTCACGGGCTTCGGCGTCACCTTTCCCCGCCAGCACGGCAATCGAGCCGCCTTCGCTTCGGGCGCCGCGGCCGATCCACTCATTTGAAGTCTCCGAGCGGCTGGTTGCGGTTCTTGAAGTAGCGATCGACCAGCGCCTGCGCCTGTACCTGCTCGTCCACGGAAAGTTTCTTGCTCAGCCCTTCGAGCTCCTCCGGCGGCACCTGGCCCTCAGTGGCGGCTGCGATCTCCATCCAGGCCTTGGCCTGCACGAGGTCCTGCACGACCCCGAGGCCGAGCTCGTGCAGCACCGCGAGATTGTACTGCGCGGTGACGTTTCCGCCGATCGCGGCGCGCCGGTACCAGCGCGCCGCGCTCTCGTAGTCCTGTTCGACGCCCAGGCCGCTGAAGTACATCGAGCCGAGATTCGTCTGCGCGCGGGCGTTGCCCGCCTCGGCCGCCTTTCGGTACCAGCCCGCCGCCTGCGCGTAGTCCTGCTCGACGCCCTCGCCCCGGTCGAAGAGCAAGCCGAGATTGAGCTGCGCGAGGGGGTCGTTCTTCTCGGCCGCGATCCGGAACTCGATCGCCGCTTTGAGAAAGTCTCCCTCGCGGTAGGCGACGATCCCGGTCGCGAGGTCGGCCGCGGCGGGATGCACCGGCGCCAGGCCTAGCGCCAGCAGCGCGCCGATCAAGAGACGCTTCGAAGACCACTCGTTGGCGCCCACGCGAGTCACGTTTCGAGCATCTCGAAGCGATTGAGCGCGACGTTCTTGCGCGCGGTGAGGGGGTCGAAGATGCGCCCGTTCATCGCGACGTAGACGCCGGGGGGCAACAGCTGAACCGCGGCGAGGGCGAAGCCGATGTTGAACTCGGCGTCGCTCACCCGCAGGCGCGCGGGCTGCATCGCCCCGGTGAACACGATCACCTTCTCGGCGATGTCCGCGAGACCCCGGGCGGTGGCGACCATCGTATCGGTGCCGTGGGTGATGATGAGGTGCCGGGCGGGATCCGCTTTCACCGTGTCGTGAATGAGCCGCCGGTCGTCGTCGGTGAGCTCGAGACTGTCCTTGCGCAGCAGGGACTGCACCTCGTAGTCGAGAGTGACATTCGCCTCGCTCATGACCTCCGCGATTTGCGGATCGCCGACCTGGAACTCGCTCTTGCGGTCGAAGTAGATCTTGTCGATCGTTCCGCCGGTGGTGATGAACTTAATCCGCATCGTTCAGGCTCTCCTCAGGTCGACGAGGGCGGTGGTGATCCCGAGCGCGATGAGGACGCTGCCGGAGAAAACCCTCTGAAACATTGAAAATCCGGGGCGGTGCCTGAGCCAGCTAACCGTCGTCCCCGCGAACAGCGCCCACAGTCCGTCGCTCAGGATACCAAGAGTGACGAAGATTGCCCCGAGGATAAGCATCTGTGCCGGCACCGACCCCCTGGAGACATCGACGAACTGCGGCAAGAACGCAAAGAAAAACAGCGCCGTCTTGGGGTTGAACGCTTCCATGATGACGCCGTCGTAGAACAGGCGGCTAAGGCGGTGGCGAGTCGACCCGGTGGGAGCGCGAAGCGGACCTCGCTCGAGCAGGGCGCGCGCTCCGAGATAGACGAGGTAGGCGGCGCCGATGTACTTGATGAGACCGAAGGCTACGGCAGATGAGGCAACGATCACCGAAACTCCGAGCGCCGCGGCCGCGATGTGCACCAGCGCCCCGGTCGCGACCCCGAGGGTGGAGACGATACCCGCGACCCTCCCTTGGTCGACGCTGCGGGCGACGATGTAGAGCACCGAAGGGCCCGGAGCAATGACCACCAGCCAGGCGGCGAGGGAAAAGACGGCGAGGGTGGAGATCTCGGGCATGGCGTCCACTTCTCAGCCAGGGGTCAATAGCGCCGCGACGAGCGGGAGAGCATCGTCGAGGGAGCCGAGCACCCGGTAGGCTCGTTCTCTGACCTCCGGCGAGGGGGGCTTGAGATCGGGGACCAGCAGGCCGGTCATGCCGGCCGAGACCGCGGCGATGAGCCCGGGGTCGGAGTCCTCGAGAGCAAGGCAGCGCTCCGGTGCGACCCCCAGCCGGCGTGCCGCCTCCAGGTAGATGTCGGGTGCGGGCTTGCCGTTTGCGATCCGATCCCCGGTGACTCGAACCGGAAACTGCAAGGTGAGCCCCGCCGCGCTCAAGCTCCGCTCGGCCCGCGCGGCGCCGCTCGAGGTCGCAATCGCGTAGGGGGTGTGTAGGCGATCGAGCTCGGCGATGAGGGCGGCGAGTCCCGGCTTGGGCGTCACCCCCTCGGCTGCGACGATGTCGTCGCAATGACGGGGCCAACGCTCGGCGAAGGCCGGCACCGAAAACCCCGATCCAAACGCGTCGACCAAGATGGCATACCCGTCCCGATCGCTGAGCCCGACCAGTCTGAGATAGAGCTCGTCGCTCAGCTCTCGACCGAGCTCTGCCGCCGCGCGTTGCCACGCCCGCCGGTGGATCGGCTCGGTGTCGAGCAGCAATCCGTCCATGTCGAACACCACTGCCTCGAGGTGAATCCGGGTGCGCACGGGAGTCGGCGACTCGGTGATCGGTCAGCGCTCAGCGTGCCCGACCGGCAGGGTTTTTTCCAGCGAGGCGAGGCGGTCTCGAAACCCGAGCTTACGGTACAGTCGCATTGCACCGCGATTCTCGCTCAGCACATCGATTCGAAGCACGCTCGCGCCCCGCTCGAGGGCAAACCGCTCGGCCCGTTGCAGGAGGGCCCGGCCGATGCCCCGACCGCGAAATTCGTTGAGCACCACCACGTCGGAGACGTAAGCGTACAGGTGATCGATCTCATCGAGCCCGTCGGAGCGCACTCTAGCCTGCACCGCGACGAAACCGCAGACCTCATTTCCGGCGTGCGCCACGAACACGCACCCGTCCTCCACGGCGCACCTCTGGTGCAGGTGCTCGATATACGGATCGGCGACGAATTCGCCCTCCGCCGCCCACCGGTCGATGCCCCCTTCGAAGTCCTGGAGCTCGACGACGCATCGTCGAAGCCCCGCCGCGTCCGCCGCCCGATAGGCTCGCACGAGCGCCTCGGGCGCTCCGTCCGACGGCTCAGAACTTTTCCTGCCCACGCGCACGGCCGGGGTCGGGGAAGTCCCGGTACAGGGCGAACATCACGTCCCGCACCTTCGAGTTCACGCGGTGGTGAAAGTCCTCCACCGGATCGGCTCGGGCCGCCGCGAGTCCGAAGGCCGCGTCCATCTGCGCGAGGCTCTCGAACTCGAGCGTGAGGTGAAACTCCGGCAGGTGCGAAGGCCCCAGGCCGAGCTTTCGCCGGGTGATTCGATAGCCGTGCAGGGTTCCTTGGGCTTTCAGGTGGTCGAGGTAGCTCTGGGCGGCGTCGGTGAATTCGAGGTCGGCAACGCCCTCCTTCAGATTGCACCAGACGTGATAGATGTCCACGACGACTACCCTCGATCAATCAGCACTCGGTGCGCGCGAGTCGACGGCTCGATCGTAGGCGAGGGCGGCGAGCGCGAGATCGCCGAGCGCGAGGCCGCGGAACACGAAGGCGGTTCGATCCCGCCGGCTGAGCCGGCCGGCGGTCCCACCCGTGACCAGAGTGCCGAGATCGCCCGCCACCAGCTCGGGCGCGACCAGCGGCTGCGGCATCTGTGCCTCCTGCTCGAGGTCGTCGACGACGATGCAGTCGAACGCATTCATGGTGTCGGGGAGCCACGATGCAGCGAGGTCGGTGACGGTGGCGAAGGCACCTGGCTTCAGCCAGCTCGCATCGAGAAACGGCGTGAGGGCGGGGGAGAGGGTGACCGAGGTGACCACCAGGTCGGCGTCAGCCACGGCCTCCCGGGCCGCATCGCTCGCCTTCGCGCCGAGCCCGAGCGCGCGCGCGGTGTCGCACAGGGCGTCCAGATTGGCGCGACCGCGCCCGAAGGCCCGGATCTCCTGCAGCGGAAACAGCTCGGAGAACACGCGCAGGTGCGCGCGGGCCTGAACCCCGCAGCCGATGAAGCCGATCACCGCCGCGTCGGGGTTCGCGAGGCGTTTGGCCGCGACCGCGCTCAGGCCCGGGGTGCGCATCTCGGTCACCCAGTTGCCGTCGATGATCGCCACCGGGACTCCGGTCTCACTGTCGAGCAGCGTCACCAGCGAGTTGATCTGCGGCAGCCCGTGCTCCGGGTTGCGCGGATTGAGAACCAGGGACTTGACCGCCAGGAACGCCGGGTCGTCGGCGGCGGCAAGGGTCGCCATCATGTAGCGCCCGTCGGCCGGGGTGACGGTCGCCTTGGGCGCGTTCCAGACTCGCCCCTCGGTGCGGCCTTCGATGAGGTGCTCGATGCTCGCCACGATCTCGGCACCGGTCAGCTCGAGGCGGTCCAGGGCGTCGGCGGACAGATGAGCGAGTGGCGTCGAGGCGGGCATGTTAGCGCCGCATTGTAGCCTTCGCCCCTGAGCCTAGATACCCGTGCGTCAATCCTGGCCGGGTGCGCTCGGAGACGGCCTCCTCGCGCCGCGCGGAGGCTCGTGGCGGTGAATCACCGCGAACGCGCTGGCCTCGGTTGCGGTGCCCGGGTTGCGTATGCGTCAATTCGGACCGCGGCGTGGGGAGCGCAGTCGGGGCTACGCGAACGAAGATGGGGACGCTGATCGCACTCGGAGCGGTGCTCATTGCCGCGCTCGTGTTCGGATTGGGGCTCGTGGCGCAGCGCCGGTTCGAAGCGGGCCTCGATCGATTGCAGGCCGCGCTCGGGCGCCCGGTCGCGACCGCCCGGCGCGATCTGCCAAGCGAGGTGCGCGCGCTCGCGCAAAGGCTTGGCGCGGGGCGCGAGCCGTTTCCCGGCCGGATTGAGATGGGCCAGCGGGGAACGATGTGGCGCGCTCCTGAAGCCAGGCCGATGCGATTCGTGGCGCGGCAGCTGACCGACGTCGCGCAGGCCGGCTTCGTGTGGCGGGCCGTCTTTGCGCCGGCGGGGCTCATCCGGGTGGCGGACTATCTGGTCGCGGGCGCTGGCGGGCTGGAGGCGAGAGCGCTCGGCCTGCTGAGCGTCGCGCGGGATGTCGGGACCGAAGCAATCGCGCAGGGTGAGGCGATGCGTTACCTGGCCGAGCTTCCGTGGAATCCGGACGCGATCGTTCTCAATCGTGGCCTCGAGTGGACGGTGGTCGATGTCCGCACGCTGCGGGTTGCCACCGGCGCGGGCGGGACCCGGGCAGAGGTGACGCTGCATCTCGACGGGCCGGGTGATGTGGTCGCGGTGAGCGCCCCGTCCCGCCCGCGCCGGGAGGCCGGGAAGCTCGTTGCGCGCCCCTGGGCCGGGCGGTTTCGTGACTATCGGAACATCGGGGGCCGGCGAATTCCGTGGGTAGGCGAAGTGGCCTGGACCCTCGAAGGCCGAGAGTTCGTCTACTGGCGGGCGACGCTCGAGCACTGGGAGGCACGCTGACGGTGCGCGCCCGAACCCGCCACGCAAAGCGACTCGACGACGCTTGCGCTGATCACCCGACCGCACCGGCATGACGGCGTGCCCGCCGGCGGGGGCGGGCTGAAGACCGCGGTGGGAGCGCGCTATGCGAGCGGTTGGAGATCGCCGAGCAGGGTCGGGATCAGCTCGCTCACGGTGGGATGGATGTGCACCGCGCGCTGGATAACGGTGTAGGGCGCGTCGGCGTACATGACGTCCAAGATGGAGTGAACGACCTCGTCGCCTTCGATGCCGAGGATCGCGGCACCGAGAATGCGCTCGGACTTCGCGTCGACCAGAACCTTCATGAATCCCCGGGTCTCGCCGCGTTCCCGGGCCCGTCCGACCCGGGCCATCTGCATCTTCGCGACGAGCACCTCGCGCCCGGAGTCGCGCGCCTGTGACTCGGTCATTCCCACCCGGCCGAGCGGCGGGTCGACGAACAGTCCATAGCAAACGATGCGGTCGGTCACCCGCCGGGGGTCGTCGTCGAACAGATTGGCGGCCACGATCTCGTAGTCGTTGTAGGAGGTGTGGGTGAAGGCGCCGCGGCCGTTGACGTCACCGATCGCCCAGACCCCGGGCACGTTGGTGCGGAGCTGGTCGTCGACCTGGATGTATCCCCGCTTATCGGTCTCGATGCCGGCCGCGTCCAGCTCGAGGTCATCGGTATTGGGCCGGCGTCCCACCGCCATCAGCAGGTGGCTGCCGACGATCTCGGGGTCCCCGTCCTTGCAGTTGACCTTGATCCCGACCCCCTCGCCGCGTTTCCCGACCGCCATGCACTCGGCGCCGAGCCGCAGCTCGACCCCCTCGTCCTCGAGGGTGTCCGCGATCGCGCGCGACACATCCTCGTCCTCGCGCGCAATGAGACGGTCGTTGCGATCGACCACCGTGACCCGCGCGCCGAACCGGCGATACATCTGCGCGAACTCGAGCCCGATGTAGCTGCCGCCGACGATGAGCAAATGCTCGGGCAGGAAGTCCACGTCCATCATGCTCGAGTTGGTGAGATACTCGACCTCGCCGAGCCCGTCCATTACGGGCACCGCCGCGCGGCCGCCGGTGTTGATGAAGAATCGCTCGGCCTCGAGGCGCTCCCCGTCGACCGTCACCGACCGCGGGCCGTCGAACCGAGCGTGGCCCTCGTACACCGTCAGGTTGGTCATGCCCTTCAGCCACTTGGTTACGCCCTGGTTGGATTGGCGCACCACCGCGTCCTTGCGCGCCTTGACGCGTTTCATGTCCACCGTGATCGGTCCGCCGACCATCACCCCGAAATCCCCGCCGCGCCTTGCCACGTGCGCGGCCCGGGCGCTCGCGACCAGGGTCTTGGTCGGGATACAGCCGACATTGACACACGTGCCGCCGAAGAGCTTGCGCTCGACGATCGCGGCGCGCAGGCCCTCGCCGGTGATGCGCTCGGCCAGCGCCGGCCCGGACTGTCCGGTACCGATGATGATCGCGTCGTATTTCTGGGTCATGGTCTGGTCTCTCCCGCGGCTGCTCTCAGACTCCGACCGGGCGCGTTGGTCGAAGATGCCGGGGCCGATGATGACCGGCTTGCCCTGATAGTGCCAGTTGAGCGGTGTCCGA
>JBFHLI010000175.1:0-7653 GCA_041594935.1 Gammaproteobacteria bacterium
CACGCCCATGCTGCTGGTGTCTCCACAGGCGGCCAACAAGACCATTGGCCAAGGCGGTTTTCAGGAAGTCGAGCAGATGGCGATGTTTGAGGACGTGGTCTGCTACCAGGAGGAGGTTCGCGACCCGAGCCGGATCGCCGAGGTGCTGAATCGCGTGATCGAGAAAGCCTGGCGCGGCTCCGCGCCGGCCCAGATCAACGTTCCGCGCGATTTCTGGACCCAGGTCGTCGACATCGAGCTGCCCCAGATCGTGCGTCTCGAGCGGCCTCGGGGTGGGGTCAAATCGATCGCCGAGGCGGCCGAGTTGCTCTCCAAGGCGAAGTTCCCGGTCGTTCTGAACGGCGCCGGCGTCGTCCTCGGCGGCGCCATTCCGGCGAGCGCGGCGCTGGCCGAGCGGCTGGATGCTCCGGTGTGCTGCGGCTACCAGCACAACGACGCCTTTCCGGGCACGCATCGCCTCTCGGTCGGCCCGTTGGGCTACAACGGCTCCAAGGCGGCGATGGAGCTGATCGCCAAGGCCGATGTCGTGCTGGCGCTTGGAACTCGACTCAACCCGTTCTCGACCCTGCCGGGCTACGGCATCGACTACTGGCCGAAGAACGCAAAGGTCATTCAGGTCGACATCAACGGCGACCGCATCGGCCTGACCAAGAAGGTGACGGTCGCGATCCAGGGGGATGCGAAGCTCGTTGCCGAGCAGCTGCTCGAGCAGCTCTCCGACACCGCCGGGGACGCGAATCGCGAGGCGCGCCGCGACCTGATCGCCGAGACCAGGTCGCGCTGGCAGCAACAGCTCACCTCGATGGACCACGAGGATGACGACCCGGGGGTCACGTGGAACGAGCGCGCCCGCAAACGCGAGCCCGATCGCATGTCGCCGCGCCAGGCGTGGCGGGCGATCCAGGCCGCGTTGCCGGTGGAAGCGATCATCTCCACCGACATTGGCAACAATTGCGCGATCGGCAACGCCTATCCGACGTTCGAAGAGGGGCGTAAGTACCTCTCGCCGGGCCTCTTCGGTCCGTGCGGCTACGGCTTCCCGGCCATCCTCGGGGCCAAGATCGGTCGGCCGGACGTGCCGGTCGTCGGCTTCGCGGGCGACGGCGCTTTCGGGATCTCGATGAACGAGATGACCGCCTGCGGACGCAATGAGTGGCCGCCGATCACGATGGTGATCTTTCGCAACTACCAGTGGGGGGCGGAGAAGCGCAACACCACCCTTTGGTACGATGACAACTTCGTCGGCACCGAGCTCAACGTCGGCGTCGAGTACGCCAGGATCGCCGATGCCTGCGGACTGAAGGGCGTGAAGGTCGATAGCATGGGTGCACTCACGCAAGCGTTGGCGACCGCCATCAAGGAACAGATGAAGGACGGCGTGACGACCTTCATCGAAGTGGTCCTGAATCAGGAGCTGGGGGAGCCGTTCCGGCGTGATGCGATGAAGGCGCCGGTTGCGGTCGCCGGCATCGATGTCAAGGACATGCGGCCGCAAGAGGTCGCCTGATCTGAGCATTCGAGTCGAGTCGAGTTGAGGCGGGCGCCGGGCGCGTCCGCCTCGCGCGGCAAATTCCGCCACCAGTTCGCCGCTGCGCAAGGCGTTCGGGCGATGATTGCCAGCGTGAATAAACGGGAGTGATCCAGTGGTGATGGGTGCCCATGAGAAGGGACTCAGTCATAACTTCCTCGGCAGCGTAGCCAAGAGTGTCCTGCGCCGCTCGCGCATTCCAACCCTGATCGCACCCTTGCCGTAATATTGCATCGGTGGTCTGCCTTCGGTGCAGGCGGCGGCTGAAATCACCCATCGTACGCACCACGCCTCGCCCCGGCGTCGCCCGAGGTGTCCGTGGATTCGGCCAGATTTCGTATCCGCAACCCCAGCCGAGGAAATAGATACCTACTCGTCCGCACGAACCCGTCAATGTTCGACAGTTGTGGCGGCCCCGCCACAGCCCGGAGCGTGTCGTGCCATCCGGCAATGAGCTTGCGTAGCTCACCGAGACCGGGGGGTGTGCCCGGCCTCGATTTCCATCATCAGAACCGCCGCGGCCTTGTTCGGTTCCACTTTCCGGCAAGTCACAGCAGGGGGACGACTTCCGAAACGAACTTCTCCATCTGCTTCATACCGAAGCTGACGGTTTCGAGACCGTGGAACTGGAACTCGAGCACGAAGTGCCACACGCCGGCCGCCTGCAGGGCGCGGATGCGCTCGGCGCAGTGCTCGGGGGAGCCCGCGAAGGCGACCTTGGACGGGCTGACCTGGGCCCCGCCGAAGCCCACTGCGGTGTCGAGCGTCTGGGCGTAGCGGGCGAGGTCGGCGTCGCTGTCCGCGACGTAGCAAAACGTGAACGACGAGAGCTTCGGGTCGGTGTTGTGCTTCCGGCCGGCCTCGGCGAGCTTGGGGACCCAGAACGTGCTCGCGGCCTCCTCGTCGGGCCAGAACGCGAGAATGCACTCGCCGTATCGCGCCGCGCGCGGGATCGACTTCTCGCCGCCGCCGATCCACAGCGGCGGATAGGGATCTTGCACCGGCTTCGGCTCGAGTCCGAGATCTGGGATCTGGTAGTGCTCGCCTTCGAAGGTGACTCGCTCCTCGGTCCACAGCCGGGTAACGAGCTCGAGCTGCTCGTCGAAGAGCTTGCCGCGTTGGCGGCGATTCACCCCGACCGCGGCGAAATCCTCCTCCCACCAGCCCATGGCGGCGCCGACGATCAGGCGGCCTTCCGACAGCACGTCCAGGGTGGCCAGGTACTTGGCCCACTGATACGGAGGGAGCACCGGCAGTAGCACCGAGTTAAATCCGACCTTGATGCGCCGGGTCGCGGCCGCGATCACCGGCACCACGGCCAGCGCATCGAGCACATTCCCATTCTCGTAGGTCTCGAACAACCACCCCGGCGGCAGCGTCATATGCGTCGGCAGGGTGACCGAGTAGAACCCGAGATCCTCCGCGAGCTTCGCCGCCTCGACGATAGCTGGCACCGAAGGCCGCTCCCGTCCCCAGGGAAAGAGCATCACGCTCAGATCAGAAACGCTAGCCATCGTCGGACCTCCTCGAGCGAAAAGGGCTCCAGCCCGCCTGCAGCCCATTTCACCACACAAGAGCCGAGTAGTCCGTCGAGTTTGTTCTGAAGGCACTACTGACCGGTGGTGTCGCATGAGCCTGAACCCATCTGGGGTAACCGGTCGTGGACAAGCGGTGTAGCATGACGCGCGCGGGCGTCATGCACTGGTCCGGTGAGGGAGGAAAGAATGGACGTTGAAGAAGCGATTCGGACCAAGCGGGCGGTCCGGTCCTATGCCGAGCGATCGTTACCCGAGCCGGTCATCCGCTCGATCCTGCACGCGGGTCGACTCGCGCCCTCGGCGCGAAACCGCCAACCCTGGCACTTCATTGCGATCACCGATCGAGCTGTCCTGAGCTCGCTGACGGCGGCGGGGCCCTATATCGACTTCGTGGCCGAGTCCGCGCTCAGCGTCGCGATCCTCACCCCGCCGCCGGGCGAGGCGGAGACCATCCTGTTCGACGCCGGCCAGGCGGCTGCCTTCATGCAGCTTCGTGCCTGGGAGCTTGGAGTCGTTTCCTGCCTGGGAAGCGTCCATGAGCAGGGCATCGCCCGGCAGCTTCTCGGCTATCCCGACGATTTGTACTTCCGGATTGTGATCGCCTTTGGCTACCCGCGCACGGTGGCCGTGAAGCCTCCCCGTCGAGGGGGGCGGCGCTCCCTCCCCGAGGTGGCTCATCGTGACCGCTGGGGAGTACCGTTGGGCAAGTGACTCCTCCATCAGATCGCGTCGGGACAGTCTTTCGTGGATGGCTGGGAGTCGATTGCTCGATCGTTCCGGCTCAGTGAGCTCCGGGCGAACGGGCCCGCAGCCAATCGCGCAGCTTTGACCAGCGTCGGCGCCCCGAGACACCTTTGACGGCGATGGCGACGGCCTTGCTCTGGCCGATCAGCACGACCAGCTGCTTGCCGCGGGTCACTCCGGTGTAGAGCAGGTTTCGCTGCAGCATGGTGTAGTGCTGGGTCAAGACCGGGATCACGACACAGGGATACTCCGAACCCTGGCTCTTGTGGATCGTGGTCGCGTAGGCCGGCACCAGCGTGTCGAGCTCGCCGAATTCGTAGGTCACGTGCCGCCCGTCGAACACCACGGTGAGCTCACCGGTCTCCGGCACCATGTCTTCGACATAACCGATGTCGCCGTTATAGACCTCCTTGTCATAGTCGTTCTGGATCTGCATCACCTTGTCGCCCGGAGCAAAGGTCCAGCCGAACCGCTCGACCTTTTGCTCACCCGCTGGATTCAAAGCATGCTGAAGCTCGATATTGAGCGATCGGGCACCGACGCCGCCGCGGTTCATCGGGCAGAGCACCTGGATGTCACGGATCGGATCCAGACGGAAGCGCTGCGGGATCCGTGAACGAACCAGCTCGAGGATTCGTGCCACCGCGGTCTCGGGATCGCTCGCCGGCACGAAGTAGAAATCACTCTCGCCCTCCGGCCGGTGCAGGTCGGGCATCGCACCCTCGTTGATGCGGTGCGCGTTGGTAACGATCTGGCTTCGGGCTGCCTGTCGAAACACCTCGGTGAGGCGCACCACGGGAAGGGCAGCGCTCTCGATCAGATCGGCGAGCACCTGCCCGGGTCCCACCGAGGGAAGCTGGTCAACGTCGCCGACCACGAGAAGTGCGGAGCTTTCCGGGAGCGCCTTCAAAAGCGCGTGCATGAGCAGCACGTCGACCATCGAGGTCTCATCGATCACGAGCAGATCGCAGTCGAGTGGGTGCGCGGAATCGCGCTTGAATCCACCCGTTCTCGGGTCGACCTCGAGCAGGCGATGAATCGTCTTTGCCTCCAGCCCGGTAGCGTCGCTCATTCGCTTGGCGGCGCGACCTGTTGGGGCACACTGCGCGATGGTCACCTTCTTCGCCGCGAGGATCCGCAGGATGGCATTGACGATGGTCGTCTTTCCCACTCCCGGCCCGCCCGTGACCACCATGACCTTCGAGTCGAGCGCCATCCGCACCGCAGCCGCTTGACTCTCGGCCAGGCGCAGGTGCGTGCGTTCCTCGACCCACGGGATGGCCTTGTCCGCATCGATCGAGGTCCACGGCCGCGGACCCCGGAGAAGCGCGCCGAGCCGCTCCGCGATGCCCGCCTCGGCCCGATGCAGAGCGGCCAGGAAGATGCATTCGATTTCGCCGACTCGATCCGAAATGACGCTGCCGTCGGCAAGCTCCAGCTCGAGCGCAGTGCCCACGAGGTCGGCCGGCACCTCGAGCAGGCTCTCGGCGAGTCGAACCAACTCCTCGCGGGGCAGTCCGCAGTGCCCCTCGTCCATCGCCTCGGTGAGCGCGTACGAGACACCCGCGCGCACCCGGATCATCGCCGTTTTCTCGATCCCGAGCTTCATCGCGATGGCGTCGGCGGTCTTGAACCCGATACCGCGGATATCGCGCGCCAGCCGGTAGGGATTCTCCGACATCACCTCGACCGCGTCGGCGCCGTAGGTCTTGAAGATGCGAACCGAGCGCGCCGTGCCCACGCCGTGGCTGTGCAGGAAGACCATGATCTCGCGGACGACCTTCTGCTCCGCCCAGGCCGCAGTGATCCGTGCGGCCCGTACCGGGCCGATGCCCTCGACCTCACGCAGGCGCGCCGGCTCCGCTTCGATGACCTCGAACACCGTATCGCCGAAGGCTTGGACCAGCTTCCGGGCGTAGACCGGTCCGATCCCGCGAATCATGCCGGAGCCCAGGTACTTCTCGATGCCCTCGATCGACGTCGGCTCGGACGTCTTCAGGAATCGCGCCCTGAATTGCTGCCCGTGGGTGCGATCGTTGACCCATTCGCCCGAGGCGGTGATCCACTCGCCGGCGGCGACTGCCGCGGCGTGGCCCACGATCGTCGCCAGCTCACGATGCCCGCGCGCCTTGATGCGAAGGACACAGAACCCGGTCTCGGCATTGTGAAACGTGACTCGCTCCACGAGCCCCGCCACCACTTCACGCTCGGATGATCGGGCCTCCCGTCTCATATCGATGGATACATTCAGCGCTTGGCGTTCTGCTCATCACTCATAGACCAGCAAGAGATCCTTGAGGTCGACCTGCTGGCCCTCCGAGACGGAGATTTCCGCGATGCGACCGGCCCGCTCGGCGCTGACGCTGGTCTCCATCTTCATCGCCTCGATCGATAGAAGAATGTCTCCCCGCTCCACCTGGTCCCCCACCGCCACTCGAAGGGTGCTGATCAGACCGGGCATCGTTGCCCCCACGTGGCAGTCGTTCCCGGGCTGGGCCTTCGGGTGGGCGGGGGTCGTCGCCGCCTGGCTGCGGTCCAAGATGTGGGCGCTTCGCGGCTGGCCGTTCAGCTCGAAGAACAGGGTCCGCCGGCCGTCGGCGTGATGCTCGCTCGCGGCGACGAAAGTGATGATGAGGACCTTGCCGGTCTCGATCTCCAGCGCGATTTCCTGACCTGCCGTCATACCGTAGAAGAACACCGGGGTGGGCACGACCGACATGTTGCCGAATCTTCTTCTCGCACCGACGTAGTCGATGAACACGTCGGGGTACATCAGATAAGAGCCGAACTCGGCATCGGAGATACGCCGCTCGGCCCGCTTCTCGGCTTCCCGGCGCAATGCGCTCAGGTCGGCGGGCGGGAGCAGACCGGCGGGGCGCTCGGTGAGCGTGGGCTCGCCCTTGAGGGCTTTCTTCTGCAGCGCTTCGGGAAAGCCCCCAGTCGGTTGACCCAGCTCGCCCCGCAGCAGCGACAGCATGGAGGTAGGAAACGCGATCTCGGTGTGCGGATCCTCGACGTCGGCGCGGGACAGGTCGTTGGTCACCATCAACAGGGCCATGTCGCCCACCACCTTGGAGCTGGGAGTGACCTTGACGATGTCGCCGAGCATCTCGTTCACGTCCGCATAGGCACGGGCGACCTCCGCCCACCGGGCACCCACTCCGAGGGCACGCGCCTGCTCGCGCAGATTCGTGTACTGGCCGCCGGGCATGCCATGCAGATAGACCTCCGAGGTGCCCGATCGGATGTCGCTCTCGAAGGGCGAGTAGCATGAGCGGACCTGCTCCCAGTAGCGCGACAGGGTGCGGATGGTCTCGCCGTCCAGACCGGGGTCGCGCGGCCCGTGTCGCAGGGCTTCCACCACCGACCCGAGGTTCGGCTGCGACGTGAGACCGCTCATCGAGTCCATGGCGGCGTCGAACGCGTCCACCCCGGCGTCCACCGCGGCGAACACGCTGGCGGCCGCGATCCCGCTCGTGTCGTGGGTGTGAAAGTGAATCGGGATCGCGATCTCCTGCTTAAGCGCGCGCACCAGGGTCCTCGCCGCATCCGGCCGGCAAAGGCCAGCCATGTCCTTGATCCCGAGGATGTGGGCCCCGGCCGACTCCAGCTCTTTCGCCATCCGCACGTAATAGCCGAGGTCGTACTTGGTGCATGCCGGGTCACTCAAGTTTCCCGTATAGCAGATGGTCGCCTCCACCAGCTTGCCGGTCTCCAGCACCGCGTCCATCGCCACCCGCATGTTCTCGACCCAGTTCAGGCAGTCGAAGATGCGAAACACGTCCACCCCCTCTCTCGCGGCCTGCTCCACGAAGTAGCGCAGCACGTTGTCGGGGTAGTTGG
>JBFHLI010000176.1:0-7617 GCA_041594935.1 Gammaproteobacteria bacterium
CCCCTGTTTCGCGAACTCTTGGCGCAGACGGAAATCACCTACCCGCAGCTGCTCGAAGCGGCCGGGTCGGTTATCAACGAACAGGTGGACATGCGACGTGGGTTCTACCTTCGCAATCGGGTCAAGGTCATCGAAGGTCACGCGCGGTTCGTCGACCCGCACACGGTGGAGGTTCTCGTCAACGGGTCGGCCCCGCGTCGTTATCACGCCGACCACTTCGTCATCGCAACCGGCTCGAGACCGTACCGGCCGCAGGACGTGGACTTCAATCACCGCAGCGTGCACGACAGCGATACGATTCTTCAGCTCAGCGACCGGTCACCTCGCTCGATCACCATCTACGGAGCGGGAGTGATCGGCTGCGAGTACGCCTCGATCTACGGCAACCTCGGCCTCAAGGTCAATCTCGTCAACACCCGCGACCGACTGCTTTCGTTTCTCGATGACGAGATCACCGACGCGCTTGCCTATCACCTTCGCGACCAGGGGGTGGTCATTCGGAACAACGAAGAGTACGAACGGGTCGAGCCCTTGAACGAGGGCGTCATCCTTCACTGCCAGTCCGGCAAGCGCTTCAAGACCGATCTCTTGCTCTGGGCCAACGGCCGGGCTGGCAATACTGAGCGCCTGGGACTCGAAGCGCTCGAGATCACGGTGAACCATCGTGGCCAGATCGAGGCGAACGAGAGTTTCCAGACCGAACAGGAACACATCTACGCGGTGGGAGACGTCATCGGGTTCCCGAGCCTCGCGAGCGCGAGTTACGACCAGGGGCGGTTCGCCGGAGCTCACATCGTCGCCGGCAAGTGCGAGTGGAGCCTGGTCAAGGACATTCCGATCGGAATCTACACCAGTCCCGAGATCAGCTCGGTCGGGCGCACCGAGCGCGAGCTCACCCGCGACAAGATCCCCTACGAGGTGGGCCGTGCCATGTTTCGCAGCATCGCGCGAGCTCAGATCACCGGGCACACGGTGGGGATGGTCAAGCTGCTCTTTCACACCGACACGCTAGAGATTCTCGGCATTCATTGTTTCGGCCAGCAGGCAGCCGAGATCGTGCACATCGGTCAGGCGATCATGGCGCAAGAAGGCGCGGCCAACACCGTCAAGTACTTCGTCGATACGACCTTCAACTATCCGACGATGGCGGAGGCCTATCGGGTCGCCGCCCTGAACGGGCTGAACCGACTGCACCAGTAGCGAAGTGCCGCCGGTCTTACCCGGGACGCGGGTTCGAGTCGCCACACAGGATCACGTGCAGGCGGCGGGGGCCGTGCGCACCGAGCTGGATGGTCTGCTCGACGTCGGCGGTCTTGCTCGGACCGGAGATCAAATTCACGGTGCGGGGAAGCTCGCCGGCTTTCCCGCGCAGGTGCGCCCACGCGTCTTCCAGGTTCGGGACCAGCCGGCTCATCGGCAGCACCACGATGTGGTCCTCGGGCAAGAAGTTGAGGGTGGTCGGGGTGTCGTGCCCGGATGTGAGCACCAACGTCCCCGCCTCCGCGACACCGACCACCGCCGAGGTAACGCTGACGAGATCGTCCTCCCTGGCGGCGCGACAGCTTACCTCGATCGTCGCCGGCCAATCGAGGGAAGCGATCAGAGGGTCCCCGGTGACCACCAGTCGAGCCGGGAGCTGGTGGCGCTCGAGGTAGTCCTGGATCGCGGCCGGGGCGTGCGACGGGTGCTCGACCCGAGCCACGCTCGCGCCGGCGAGCTCGAGCTGGCTCGTGAACCGGTCCGCCAGGTCACCTTCGACCGCAGGACGGATGTGGCTCGGGGGGTGCTGCAACCGTTGCTCGAGCCCCCCCGCCAGACCCGGGGTGAGCGGCTCGGAGCGACGCAACGCCCGGCGGATTCGACCCAGCACCTGCTCACGGGCGCTCGACATCGTCCCGGACTAACCGCCGCTTCGCCGGCGCCAGGCGGACTGGAAGGTCTCGCCCGTCGGCGCCGGCAGATCCCGCGAGGCGGTCCATCCGCGGGCAAACGGCAACCAACGAAAACGCCCACGGCGCCGACCGAGCCATCCGAGAACCCGGATCCCGCTTGCGCTCAACCGGCCATACAACCGCGGCCGCCGGGCGAGGAACGCCCAGGCGGTAACGGCCCAGCGAGCCCGCCAACCCATGATCTTCCCTCCGAACTCGCGCGCCCGAAGTCGACGAATGAGCTTCGGCAGGGGAATCCGCATCGGACAGACTTCCTCGCACCGCCCGTTCAGGGTGCATGCATTGGGCAAGTGCTTCGCCCCGTCGAGCCCGACCATCAGCGGGGTAAGTACCGAACCCATCGGCCCCGAGTACACCCAGCCGTAGGCGTGTCCCCCGATCGCCCCGTAGACCGGACAATGATTGAGACAGGCCCCGCAACGGATACAGCGCAGCATCTCGCGGAACTCTCCCTCGAGCATGCGCGAGCGCCCGTTGTCCAGCAACAGGACGTGAAAGGCCTCGGGCCCATCGAGGTCCCCGGGTCGGCGGGGCCCTGACGAGAAGGTGGTGTAGCTGGTCATCTCTTGGCCGGTCCCGCTGCGCGCGAGCAGCCGCAGGATGGTGCCGACGTCCTCGAGAGTCGGAACGACCTTCTCGATACTGGCGGTGACGACATGAACCCGCGGCAGGGTGTTGGTGAGATCTCCGTTTCCCTCGTTGGTGACGATCACCGAGGAGCCGTTCTCGGCGACGAGGAAATTCGCCCCGGTGATACCGACATCGGCGTTTATGAACGCCTGGCGAAGCACGGTGCGCGCCTCGTTCACGATGTCCGGGATCTCGGTGACGCGCTTATGCAGCCCGTACTTCTGGTGGTGAATGTGAAACAGGTCCGTAATCTGTTGGCGGGTCTTATGCACCGCGGGGGCAATGATATGGCTAGGCGGCTCTTTCGCGAGCTGGATGATGTACTCGCCGAGGTCGGTCTCCACCACCTCCATTCCCGCCGCGGCGAGGGCGTCGTTGAGCCCGATCTCCTCGGCGATCATCGATTTACCCTTGGTCACTCTTTGTGCATTCGCTTGGCGACAGATTTCGACCACGATCTCGCAGGCCTCATCGGGAGTGCGGGCCCAGTGAACCTGCCCCCCGTTGGCCACGACCTCGGACTCGAATCGCTCCAGGTAATAGTCGAGGTGCGAGAGGGTGTGTTCCTTGATGTCGCGTGCCGCCGTTCTGATGTCCTCGAACTCCGCCAGCCGATCGATCGCGGCCCGGCGCTTGTCGACGAAGCCGCCTTTGGCGCGTCCGAGTGCCTTGCGAAGCTCTAGGTCGTGGAGGGCAGCATTGGCCCGCGCGGGAAAATCGTGGGCCAGTGACTTCATCGCGAGTCGGTCTCGGGCGACGCCGGACCGCCGCCGGCCTCACCGATGGCGGGGACTCCGGTCATCCCCGCGATCACCTCCGCCGCATGATAGACGCGAACCGGCCTGGCGGTGCGTGCGAGACGGCCCGCGATGTTGAGCAGGCAGCCGAGATCACCCCCGAGAACGGTGTCGGCCCCGCTCGCCGCGATGTTGTCGACCTTGTCCGAAACCATGCGCTCGGAGATCTCCGGGAACTTGACGCAGAACGTGCCCCCGAAGCCGCAGCAAACATCCGTATCCTGCATCTCGCTCAGACGGAGCCCGCGCACGAGAGAGAGCAGCGCGCGCGGTTGCTCCCGGACCTGCAGCTCCCGTAGGCCCGAGCACGAATCGTGATAGGTAACGACTCCCGGGTACTGCGCATCGATCTCTCGAAATCCCAGGTCATCGTGCAGGAATGAGAACAGCTCACGGCAGCGCAGGGCAAAATCGATCGCGCGGTTCTGCCACTCGATGTCGGTCGGGAACAGGGAGGGATAGTGCTCCCGGAACGTTCCCGCGCACGAGCCCGAGGGAACGACGACGTAGTCGAAGCCTTCGAATGCGGTGATGACCTGCCTGGCGATCGCCTGTGAATCCACCTCATCACCGCTGTTGTAGGCGGGTTGGCCACAGCAGGTCTGCCGGGGAGGCACCTCCACGCGACAGCCGGCCGCCTCGAGCAGCGAGATCGCGGCGAATCCGACGTTCGGGCGAAACAAGTCGACCAAACAGGTCACGAACAAGCCGACCCGCGGCGATTTGCTCGAAGTGTCGATCGTCCCCTCCTCCCCTCGGAACGCAGGGGCATTGCCGGCCCCGAACCCGCGCTCCATCCTACCCCAGGTGCACGATTCGCCGCGCACGGGCGTCCCGGTGGCGTCGCCTCTTGCCGCGGCGGAACGCATCAAACTGCGCCGGCGCATCGCCGCGGGGCTGACACCCGCTCGCCCCCAACCCGGCCCGGAAACGACCCGAGGTACCTTTCATAGTGGTGAGCGTTACCGCTATCCTACTCTGAGAAGATCGACGTTCCAAAACCGGATAACCGCGGATCTACGACCCGCGCTTCGATTTGATGGCTTGCGCTGTTCCTCAAGGACAGCACGACAACACCAGAGGTGAGTTTCCATGGCGCCGCGTACCGCCACCATCAAGAGAGAGACGAGAGAAACCCAGATCCAGGTTACTATCAACCTCGATGGAAACGGTGATGCGGCGCTGTCGACGGGTCTGCCGTTCCTCGAGCACATGCTCGAGCAGGTAGCTCGACACGGGCTGGTCGACCTCGAGCTGCACGCCACCGGTGACCTGGAGATCGACGCGCACCATACCGTGGAGGACATCGGAATCGTGCTCGGGTCGGCGGTGGCCAAAGCTCTCGGCGAGAAGCGGGGTATCAACCGATTTGGTTCGGCGTACGTGCCGCTCGATGAGGCATTGAGTCGGGTGGTGATCGATTTCTCCGGCCGGCCGGGGCTCGCTTACCGAGTCGGGTTTCCCCGGAGCCATATCGGAACCTTCGACGTGGACCTGCTGCATGAGTTCTTTCAAGGCTTCGTGAACTCGGCCGCGGTGACGCTCCACATCGATAATCTCGAGGGCGCCAATGCGCACCATATTGCCGAAACGGTGTTCAAGGCTTTCGCGCGGGCTCTGCGGATGGCGGTCGGCCGAGATGCGCGGATGCTCGACACCCTGCCTTCGACCAAGGGCTCCCTCTGAGCGCAATCCCCACGCCCCGATGTTGCACCACGGCGCACTGCCACCATGCGATGACTGCAGGAGAGGTAGAAGAATGGCGGTTGCCGGTGGCCCTGGATGCCTGCACTTCGTTGCCACGGTCAGGCTACCCGAACGCCGTCCCGCGCACGCGGGCTCGGGGTCCAGGCCTCGCGATCGCGATAGCTATCACTATCCACTTGCGCTCCGGCCCGGCGACCGGGGCCAACGATCCGTCGCCACCACCCGGGGCTCTCCGGTGAAACGCTGCGGCTAGGCGCCATGCAACGCATCGCGGTCATCGACTACGGCATGGGCAATCTCCGCTCGGTGGCCAAGGCGCTCGAGCACGTGTCCGAGGGAGCGCCGGAGATCGTGGTCACCGACGACCCCAACACGATCGAATCGTGCGAGCGTATCGTCTTTCCCGGGCAGGGCGCGATGCGCGATTGCATGCGGGAGCTCACCGAGCGGCGGCTTTGCGACCCGGTGCTCACGCTGGCGCGCGAGCGACCATTCCTCGGGATCTGCATGGGATTACAGGTGCTTCTCGAAGTGAGCGAGGAACATCCCGATTCCGCGGGACTCGGCCTCCTCGAGGGGCAGGTGCGCCGTTTTCCTCGCGATGCCCGGGATCCCAAGTCCGGGCAGCGGCTGAAGATTCCGCACATGGGCTGGAACAACATTCACATCACCCACCCTCACCCGCTGTGGGAGGGTATCGCCGAGGGGGAACGCTTCTACTTCGTGCACAGCTACTTCGTCGATCCCGTCGACCGCGAGATCATCGCCGCGACCACCGAGTACGCGGTGCAATTCACTTCCGCCATCGCCCAGCACAATTTGTTCGCGGTCCAGTTTCACCCGGAGAAGAGTCAACGCGCCGGCTTACGACTTCTGCACAATTTTCTGCGCTGGCAGCCTACGGCCGCCTGGCACTGAAGGCGACGGGGCGCGGGTCGGCTAACCGGAGCGAGCGCGCGCGACCGCCCGATGACCGATATCGCGGCGGTAAAAGGAATCTTGCCATTCGATCAATGCGGCCCGCTGGTACGCCGCTCGCTGCGCCGCGGTGATGTCCTCGCCGAGGCCACACACGCACAAGACCCGCCCCCCGTTGGTCACGATCTCTTCACCGCGCCGCTCGGTGCCGGCATGAAAGACCTTGGTGCCGGGCACGCTCGCCTCTAGGCCACTGATGACGTCACCCTTGCGGTAGGCACCCGGGTAACCACCAGCGGCCATCACCACCCCGAGGGCGGCCCGCGCATCCCACTCCGGCGAGACGCGGTCGAGCCGACGCTCGAGGGCAGCCTCGCACAACGCGGGGAGGTCGGACTTCAGGCGCATCAGAATCGGCTGCGTTTCGGGGTCCCCAAGACGGCAATTGAACTCCAGCACCCTCGGCACCTTGTCCTCGGAGACCATCAGTCCGGCGTAGAGGAACCCGATATACGGTACACCCTCCGCCGCCATCCCCCGAACCGTGGGTGTGATGACCTCGCGCATGATCCGGCGGTGCATGGGCGCATCGACCACGGGGGCGGGGGAGTACGCCCCCATGCCCCCGGTATTGGGGCCCCGGTCGCCGTCGTCACGCGCCTTGTGATCTTGCGAGGACGCCAACGACAGGACATGCTCACCGTCGACGAGGGCCATGAAGCTAACCTCCTCTCCTCGCAAGAACTCCTCCACCACAACGGTCTTGCCAGCAGCACCGAATGCGTCGCCGCAGAGCATGTCCTCGGCGGCCCGGATCGCCTCTTCCCGCGTCTCGGCGACGGTGACCCCCTTGCCCGCGGCAAGCCCGTCCGCCTTGACCACGATCGGCACTCGTTGCGATCGAATGTAGGCCGAGGCGTCGGGAGCATCGGTGAAGCTGGCCGAGGCGGCGGTTGGGATTGCGTACTTGCCGAGAAAGTTCTTGGCGAAGGTCTTCGACGCCTCTAGTCGTGCGGCGGCGCGTCGCGGACCGAAGCAGCGCAGACCGGCTGCCTCGTAGGCATCGACCAGGCCGCTCGCAAGGGGGGCTTCGGGTCCGACAATGGCGAGGTCGATCGACTCGCTGAGGCCGAGCTCGACCAGCGCCTCGGTATCTTCCGCTGCGACCTCGACGTTCGCGGTCTTCGGCTCGAGCGCGGTCCCCGCGTTTCCGGGGGCGACCAGTACCTGCTCGACCCGCGGCGACTGAGCGCACTTCCATGCCAGCGCGTGCTCGCGACCCCCACCCCCGACGATCAAGACCTTCATCGTGCCTCCCGACAACGAGCCGCGATGGCGGCTGCGAAGCGCGCGGGGCCCGGGGCTTCGATGAGCTCTTCGTACGTATCCCCAACCCCGTCTCTCCCGCGGAGACCCACCGAGAAGGGACCACCTCGAGACGGATAGTGACCGATAGCTACGCCCCGTTTACTGGATAGCTTTTCCGAAACGCACGTCACCGGTGGCTTCGATGAGCACTCCATGATTATCCCCCACCCTGACCCTCCCCAAAGTTCCGCCGGGGAAGGGAACGCCTCCGAACGCGTAGTGACCGGCATTTCCGCACTGGCATC
>JBFHLI010000177.1:0-7533 GCA_041594935.1 Gammaproteobacteria bacterium
CGGGTCCGTGGTCTTCTCGCCCGGCAGCTCTCCGAAGACTTCGCCGGGATTGATCGCGAGCTCACGTTCCGGATGCACCTGCCCTTCGCCCAGCGTTACGCCGAGGACGCTGAGCCGATAGGCGTTGGGACTGAGGTCGAGGTTATCCCGAATGTGGACCGCCGGAATCAAGAAGCCGAGGTCCTGGGTGAGCTTTCTCCGTACCCCTTTGATGCGAGACATCAGCTGACCATCCTGTGACTTGTCCACGAGCGGGATCAGCCGGTAACCGACCTCGAGGCCGAGCGGATCCACCGGCGCGACGTCCTCCCAGGAAAGCTCGGGCGGCGCAGAGACCGCCGCGGGTTCCGCGGTTGCATCTGGCCCATCAGGTGCGCGCTCACGACGATGGATCAACCAGGCGCCTCCGCCCGCGGCGGCGGCGAACGCGAGGAACGCAAGATTGGGCATACCGGGCACGAGCCCCATCGTACCCACCACTCCCGCGGTCACCGCGAGCGCCCGCGGATTGTCGAACAGCTGGCCGAGGATCGCGCGCCCCATGTCATGCGCGGCAGAGACTCGCGTCACCATGATCGCGGCGGCGGACGAGAGTACGAGCGCCGGGATCTGGGCCACCAGGCCATCACCGATGGTGAGCAATGAGTAGAGCCGGACCGCTTCGGCGAAAGCCAAGCCATGCTGCAGGGTTCCGATTGCCAGTCCCCCCAGAATGTTGATGATGAGGATCAAGATCCCCGCCACCGCGTCACCGCGTACGAACTTGCTCGCACCGTCCATCGCGCCGTAGAAATCCGCCTCCTCGGAGACTTCCCGGCGCCGGGTTCGGGCCTCGTCCTGAGTGATGAGACCGGCGTTGAGGTCTGCGTCGATCGCCATCTGCTTGCCCGGCATCGCGTCCAGGGTGAATCTGGCGCTCACCTCGGAGATGCGACCCGCTCCCTTCGTGACCACCACGAAGTTGATGATGACGAGAATGAAGAAGACCACGAGACCGACCGCGTAACTGCCCCCGACCACGAAAGCTCCGAAGGCCTCGATGACCTGCCCCGCCGCGTCGGTACCCGTGTGCCCGCGCAGCAGCACGACCCGGGTCGAGGCGACGTTCAGGGCTAGACGCAGCAGCGTCGTTACCAGGAGCACGGTCGGGAACACCGCGAATTCGAGCGGACGACGCGCGTACACCGCAGCGAGCAGTACCACGAGCGCGAGAGCGATGTTGAAGGTGAACAGCAGATCGAGCGCGATCGGCGGAAGCGGCAGGACCATCATGCCGAGCATGATCATGAGCAGGAGCGGAGCCCCGAGTCCGCTCAGGGCGATCTGCCGGATGCCGCTCGCCATGCTCACGCTCGCCACGACTCAGGCCTCCGCCGACTCGAGGGTGGACGACCCCGATCCGATCCGCACCGGTTCCGCCCCCCAGCCGGGAAAGCGGCGGCATCGGTCACTCGAGGCGCGCCTCCGCGGGCTATTTCTTGAGGTCATCGGGAATCGGGAGATCGTCGTCGAGGGACGGCATCGTGCCCCGCCCGTCGTATTCTCGTAGCCGCATCACGTAGGCGAGCACCTGCGCGACCGCGACGTAAAGACCCACCGGGATCTCATGATTGATGCGAGTGTTGAAGTAGATCGCGCGAGCCAGCAGCGGTGAGGAGACCAACGGCACGTCGTGCTCTCCCGCAACCTCACGGATGCGGGCGGCCACCAGATCGGCACCCTTGGCGACGAGCCGTGGCGCCGTCATTTTTCCGGGCAGATAGCGCAGCGCGACCGCATAGTGGTTCGGGTTGGTGACGACCACATCGGCGGTCGGCACCGCCTCCATCATGCGCCGTTGGGCCACTTCGCGCTGCAGCGCCCGCAGGCGGGCCTTCACCTCGGGTTTTCCCTCGGTGTCCTTGAACTCGTCCTTGACCTCCTGGCGGGTCATCCGCAGCTGACGGCCGTGATTCCAGAGCTGAAACGGCACGTCGAAGAACGCTACGACGAGGGTAGCCGAGCTGAGAGCGAAGAAGCTCCACGCCACCAGCTCGGCCGCCCGGCCGAGGGCGGGGAGGAGCGGTTGGTGACTGATGGACAGCAGCTCGTCCATCGACGCCCACAGCACGATCATCGCCGTCCCGGACACGAGGACGAACTTGGCGAGCGCCTTCGACAGCTCCATGAGGCCATTCCAGGAGAACACCCGCTTCAATCCCTTCACGGGGTCGAGCTTTTCCCACTTGAACGAGACCGCCTGGCTCGAGAACGACCACCCTCCGAGCGACATGGGTGCCAGCGCGGCCACCATCGCCATCAGCGCAAGGAACGGTGCCAGCGACACCAGCGCCGTAATCACCGCCGCCTGGAACCGATCCGGAATGGGCGGGCCGTAGGCAAGCGTGAGCGGGCTCAGCTCGAAGCTCGCGCGCATGACGTCCGCGATCCCCTCCACGACGTGCGGGCCAAGACCGGAAAGGCCTGCAGCCGAAGCCAGCAGTATCGCGGTCGTGGTGAGCTCGCGCGAGCGAGCCACCTGACCCCGCTCGCGTGCCTGCTGCAGGCGCCGAGGAGTAGCTTGTTCGGTACGCTCCTGGGCGGTATCGCGACTATCGGCCATCAGGGTGCCACCTCGACCAGCGATCGGGCCACCAGGAGCGCGCGGTTGATGAAGCCATCGAGTAGCGAGATCATTCCGGGCAGGGTCAATAGCATCACCACGAATCCGAACAGCAACGTGATCGGGAAACCGACGGCAAAGATATTGAGCTGAGGCGCCGCGCGGCTCATGACCCCGAACGCCAGATTGACGCATAGCAGGGCCGCCACTCCCGGGAGCACGATGAGAACGGCAGCCGAGAACATCCACCCCGCTTCGCCGGTGATGTGCCACAGGCCGCGCGCGCCGATTCCATCAGTCGAGATCGGGAGACTCACGAAGCTCTGGGACAATGCCTGGATCGCGAGGAGGTGCCCATCGAGGCTAAGAAACACGAGCGTCCCAAGAATGATGTAGAAGTTGCTCACGACCGGCACTTCGATGCCGTTCTGGGGATCAACGAGCGCCGCAAACCCCAACCCCATGAGCTGTGCGATCTGCTGGCCAGCGACCTCCAACACGATAAACACGAGCCGCACCGCGAAGCCGAAAGCAATGCCGATCAGCACCTGCTGCGCACTGACCAACGCGGCCGAAAGCGATAACGGGTCGAGACTCGGCGTCGGCGGAAGATTGGGGACGATGACAAGGGTCAGGGCGGCAGCCAAGCCAATCCGGACTCGCGTCGGTACCGGGCGGTTGCCGAACACCGGGGCCGCAGTCATGAAGGCGGCGATTCGGAAAAACGGTCACATCCACGCGCTTACCAGGTCGGTGAGCTGCACGGCGCTGAAATGCAAATCTCGTCCTCAATCTCTAATCGACCAGGCGAATCGCCGCCGCGCCGTCCCCTGCCGTCCAGCGCACGAACGACTCGCCCGGGTCACCCGATGAGCTGCGGAATGCTGTGAATGAGCCGCCGCATGAAATCGGTCAGCAACCCCAACATCCACGGCCCTGCGAACATCATTGCAACTATTGTTATTAATAACTTAGGGATGAAACTTAGAGTCATTTCGTTTATCTGAGTCGCGGCCTGAAACATGCTGACAAGAAGCCCTACAAGCAGCGCCGGCATGAGCAACACGAGCAACAGGACGACCGTGACCTCAAGAGCCTGGTGTCCGGTGCTTAGTACCGTCTCGGGTGTCACCAGCCGCGATTCACACGTAAAAGCTGGCCGCGAGGGTGCCCATGATTAGCGCCCAGCCGTCGACCAGAACGAACAGCATGATCTTGAACGGGAACGAGATGATCAGCGGGGACAGCATCATCATTCCCATCGACATCAGCACGCTCGCCACCACGAGGTCGATGACCAGAAACGGTATGAAGATGATGAATCCGATCTGAAAGGCCGTCTTGAGCTCACTCGTCACGAAAGCGGGCATCAGCATCGAGAAGGTGATTTCCTCGGCGGAGGCAACCGGCTCCTTTCCTGCGATTTCCGCAAACACCGCGAGATCGGACTCCCGAGTATGGGCCAGCATGAATTCCCGGAGCGGCCGCGCGCCGCGACTCAACGCCTCCTGAAAGCCAACTTCCTCGGTGACATAGGGTTGCACTGCCTGCTCGTTGACCTGCTCGAATACCGGAGTCATTACGAACAAGGTGAGGAACAGCGCGAGCCCGATCAAGACTTGGCTGGACGGTGTCTGGGCCGTCCCGAGTGCCTGGCGCAAGATCGCCAGCACCACGATGATTCGAGTGAAAGCGGTCATCATGATGAGGCCCGCGGGCAGCAAGGTGATCGCGGTCATCAGGGCAAGAATTTGCAGGGTGACGCTGTAGGTCTGCCCCCCGTCCGGCGCCGTGCTCACCGAGATCGCCTCCAGGCCGGGTTGAGCCAGACCGGTGGCGGGTAAGAGGCACGCAACGAAAACCGGCCATCTAATCACGCGCGTCTCCGACCAGTCGCCCCGGCTTGAGCGCGTGCTTGAGCTGTTCCCGGAACGATAGGCCGCCGGGCCCGCCGAGCTCTATCCCCTCGAGCGGCTGCTCGAGCACGTGCAGGGTCTGGATTCGACCCGGCGACACCCCGAGAAGCAGCTGAACTTCGCCCACCTGTAACAACACGATGCGCTCGCGGCTGCCCATCGTGAGGCCACACACGACGCGCAGGCGACCCTGGGCGCCAGGCGTCAAACGAAAGAACCGACGTACGAGCGCGGCAGCGACGACGATCGCTACCACCACCAGGACCAGACCCAGACCCACCTGAAGAACGTCGTCCACCGCGACGGGGCTCAGGTTCGGTGGGACGCTCTCGGCCGCGCCCCCAGCGGGCGCGACCGCCGCCATGCTCGCCCACAAGATGCGACTTGACCGAAGCGGCCCGCGGGACACCGCCGTGAGCCCCGGCTCCTGATGTGCGGATCTGCTCACTTGAGCTTCTTCACTCTTTCTTGAGCGCTGATGACATCGGTGAGTCGAATTCCGAACTTCTCATTGACCACCACCACTTCACCGTGCGCGACGAGGGTGCCGTTGACGAGAACATCGAGCGGCTCACCCGCCAGGCGGTCCAGCGAGACCACCGAGCCCTGACTCAGCTTCAGGAGATTTCGAATACTGACCTGGGTTCGTCCGATCTCCATTGCGAGGGTAACCGGAATGTCGAGAATTGCTTCGAGGTTGGACTCGGCGCTGGCGGGGCCGCTCTCCGGTGCAAAGCTCTCCAAGGGAGCACGCGAGACCGCACCGTCGACCCCTTTTGACGATGAGGCGGTGGCTCGGTGCCCTCCCGAATTGCCCGTTCCGGTTGGCGCCGTAGCCGACGCTTCCAGCGTGCTCTCATTGCTCATTACGAAGACTCCCGTCTTGCATCGCCAACTCCGTTCCGAAAACTCGTACCGTCTCGATGACCTTGAGCGCGAGATTGCCGCCCGAGGTGCCGAACTTGCCCCTGAACACCGGAATTCCGCCGACAGTTGCGAAAACCGTCTCGGGAATCTCGACCGGGATGACATCCCCCGCCCGTAGCCTCGAGAGCTCCATCAGGCTGATTTCGGTCTGAGTCAGCATGCTGCAGACCTCAACCTCGGCGGTCTCTATCTCGTTTTGCAGAGCCCTCGCCCAACGCTCGTCCCGATCGGCAGCGTCGCTGGGCGCTGGTGCGTCGAGCGTCTCGCGAATCGGCTCCAGCATGGAATAGGGATACGCGATGTGGAAACTCCCTCCCCCGCCGGCCACCTCGATGTCCAGAGCCGTCACCACCACTACCTCGCTCGGGCTCACGATGTTCGCGAAATGAGGATTGCTCTCGGTAGCGACGTAGTCGAGCTCGATGGGCATCACCGGCGCCCAGGCGTGCTCGAGGTCGGTGAGGATCTGATCCAGGGTGAGCCGGACCATTCGCAGCTCGGTGGCCGTGAACTCACGTCCCTCCGGCTTTTCCGGATACTGGCCGTTGCCGCCGAAAAAATTGTCGACCAGCGCGAACACGAGCTTGGGATCGAAGGTGAGGAGCGCGGTGCCCCGAAGCGGCTTCACTCTGACGAGGTTCATGCTCGCGGGGATGAGCAACCCCTGAAGGTACTCGGAGAACTTCGACATCTGGATCGCGCCGACCGAGATCTCGGGCGCGCGCCGGAGCAGCTTGAACAAGCTCAGATGCAGACTGCGGGCCAAACGCTCATTGATCAACTCTAAGGTCGGGAGACGGCCACGAATGATCCGATCCTGACTCTCGAAGTCGTAGGGCAAAATGCCCCCCCGAGGCAGGTCCTCCTGCGCGTTGAGCTCAACCTCGCCACCATCCATGCCCGAGAGCAACGCGTCGATCTCATCTTGTGAGAGAATGTTGTCCGCCATCGCCGTTACTGCATCACGAAGCTGGTGAAATACACCTCGTCCACCCCGGCGTTGCCTGCCTGCTCCTCGAGCACCGTCTGAATCGCGGCCAGCGTCTCCTTGCGGAGCCGCTCCTTACCTTCGCGGGTGCCCAGGCGCGCCGAGCTCTGGCCGCTGAAGATGAGCATGAGCCGGTTTCGAATGACCGGCATGTGCTTCTCGATCAGCTCTTCCACGACCGGATCTCGCGTCATCGCTTCCAGCGAAAGCTGGAGGAAGCGCGTACCCTCTCCCTCGGGGAAATTGACGGTGAACGCGGGGTGGAGAGCGACGTAGAGCGCTTCCTTCGGCACCTTGGAGGTCGGGCCGGAACCCTCGGCGACGGCCGGGCTCGACTGAGCAGAGCGTTGCAACCCGAGATAGTAGGCACCGCCCGCCGCTGCACCGCCAACCGTTAAGAACGCCAGCGCGCCGAGAATAATCAGCTTCTTGCCGCTGGATTTCGGCTCGGGCTTTGACTCCTGTGCTTGCGCATCGGCCACGTCTCAATCTCCCTCGCGATTCACGCCGATATGGTTAGCAAGGCGCGTGCCATGGGAGCAAGCTCATGCGTTTCAATGTGTTGCGATGAAACGAAGCTTCGCGTGTCGGGATTCTGACTCGATTCGCCGCCGTCGCACTGACGGGTGTCAAACCGCGGTCGTGACCCGCTAGGGCGGGCGATGACGGATGACTCGGGGGCAAGAAGAGCCCCGGCCTGGGGCCCCTCAACCCAGCTCAGGCGTACTGGTCGATGAGTCCGCGGTGGGCGGTGGAGAGCGGAGCTGCGGGCCCCTCTTCGTCACTTTCATCCAGGGCGGGCTGCCCGCCCAGGTTAGAGGCCTCGCCGGGGGCAGCGAATCCACCGTGTTGAGCGCCATCCTGGTTGGCCGAGTGGTTCGAGACGTTCACGTCCACCAGGTTGAGACCGCTCCCGCCCAGCATGTGACGCAGCCGCGGCAAGGCGTTCTCGATCGCCTCGCGAGCGAGCTCGTGCGATGCACCGAACGCGATCGACGCCTCGCCTTGAGCCACCGAGATCCGGACCTCGACAGCGCCCAGGCTTGGAGGATTGAGCCGCAGGGAGGCAACCTGAGTGCCGTCCTTCACGAGCCACGATA
>JBFHLI010000178.1:0-7422 GCA_041594935.1 Gammaproteobacteria bacterium
AGGCGTTCGCTGCTCCACGCATCGAAGGGGAGCAACCGGGTGGGGGATAGGCACCAAACGATCGCCGAACCCAACGCCGTCGTCGATCTCGGAATGTTTGTCTCGGTGCTCCTCTCACCCTGCGCGTAGACTCGCGGGCCAAGCTCTACCTTTCGCACGCGATGCCCCTGTTTCCCCCGTTGCCGGAGCCACATGCCCTCGCGATGATGGCCCTCACCCTGATCGCTCTGGGCCTGTTCATGCGCGAGAGCATTCCGCTCGAAACCTCAAGTCTCTTCGTTCTCGCTCTCATCACGGTGGGCTTCGAGCTCTTCCCCTACGAGGTGAACGGGCGCAGTCTCCACGCGGTGGATTTCTTCCACGGATTCGGCCACGACGCGCTCGTCGCGGTGTGCGCGCTGATGATTGTCGGACATGGCCTGGTGCGGACCGGTGCGCTGGAACCGGTCGGGCGAGGACTGGCAACAATCTGGGCGGTGAGCCCCCACTTCTCGCTCCTCCTCACCCTGGTCGTCGCCGCCGGACTGAGTGCCTTCGTCAACAACACCCCGATCGTGATCCTGTTGCTCCCGATCCTGATCAGCGTGGCGCTGCGCACCGCCACCCCGACCTCCAGCGTGCTCATGCCGGTCGGAATCGCCACCCTCATCGGGGGCACCGCAACCACGATCGGCACCTCGACGAATCTCCTGGTGGTCGCGGTGGCGGCCGACATGGGCCTCCCGCGGATCGAGATGTTCGATTTCTTCGTGCCAGCCGCCATCGTCGGAGGCATCGGCATCGTCTACCTGTGGTTGGTCGCGCCACGTATCACGCCGGTGAGACTCGCGCCCCTGGCCGATATCTCGCCGCGATTGTTCACCGCGCAACTACACCTGCCCGAGGGCAGCTTCGCCGACGGCAAGACGCTCACCGAGGTGCGCAAGAAGACCTCCGGTCAGATCCGAGTCAACCGGATTCAGCGTGGCCGGGACACCTTCATCGTGCCGCTGCCCGATGCGCTGCTCAAGGCGGGGGATCAGCTGCTGGTGGTCGACACCCCCGCGCAGCTTAAGGAGTTCGAGCGCTTGCTGGGTGCCAAGCTGTACTCGGGCGAGACCGTGGTTGACGAGGAGCATCCCCTGACCGCGGCCGACCAGCAGCTGGCCGAGATCGTGGTGACGGCCGGCTCGTCGATCGAGGGCATGACGCTCAAGTTCGTGCGCTTCTTGGACCGATATCAGCTCGTGGCGCTCGCGCTACACCGGGCCGGCAAGGCGGTGGCGACGCTCGGCGCCGGATTGGGCGACTTCCGATTGCGAACCGGTGACGTGCTCCTGGTGCAGGGGCCCCGCAACCAGATCGCGGCCCTGAAGCAGGAGAGCGAGCTCCTGGTTCTCGATGCGACCAGCGACCTTCCGCACACTGCGAAGGCCCCGCTGGCCCTGACGATCATGATGCTGGTCGTGCTGCTCGCGGCTTTCGGAATTCTGCCGATCGCGGTCAGTGCGGTATGCGGAGTCTTCGCGATGATTGCCACCCGGTGCCTGAGCTGGCGTGATGCCACCGCGGCGCTCAGCACTCCGGTCATCCTGATCGTGGTTGCCTCGCTTGCGCTCGGCCTCGGTCTTCTCAAGACCGGCGCGGCCGAGTACCTCGCCCAGCTGGTGGTAGCCCTCACGTTCGGGGCACCCCCGGTGGTGGTATTGAGCAGCCTGATCCTGCTGATGGGCATTCTCACCAACGTGGTTTCGAGCAATGCCGCCGCCGTCATCGGCACCCCGATTGCGGTGAGCATCGCCCAGCAGCTCGATCTCCCCACCGAGCCGTTCGTGCTAGCGGTGATATTCGGCTCCAACCTCTGTTACGTGACGCCGCTGGCCCACAAGATCAATGTCATCGTAATGAGCGCCGGGGGTTATAACTTCAATGACTTCGTACGGGTCGGCGCCCCGCTCCTGATCCTGATGTGGGTCGCTTATTCCTGGGTGTTACCGATGCTCTACCCGCTGTGACCCCGACCGTGCCCGGAAGTGGGTCCGAGGTCGGTCAGGACACGATCGTGTCTGCCCCTTCCGAGAGACCCGTTCCCGGCAGCGGCGGGGGAATCACCACGAGCCCGAACCAGTAGCGGGAGATCTGTTGGATGGCGCGCACGAAGCCCGGCAAATCGCCGGGCTTGCGGACGTAGCTGTTCGCGCCCGCATCGTAGCATCCCTGAATGTCGCGCTCGTCGTTCGAAGAGGTGAACACCACCACCGGAATGTGCTTGAGCACCCTCGACTGCTTGACCGCATGCAACACCCCGTGGCCGTCGGTCCCGGGAAGATTGAGATCGAGCAGGATAAGGCCCGGGAGAGCCGACTCCGCGGGATCGTTGTAGCTCATTCTTCGGTGAAGAAAATCGAGCGCCTGATCCCCCGTCTCGCAGTGGCAGATCGGGTTGCGAAGGCCTACCTTCTGAAACGCCCGCGCCATCGCCTGGAAGTCCTCGGGTGAATCTTCCACGATGAGGAGCGGCGCGTGGTCCTGTGCCTGCATCGATCAGGAGTCTGGGCTCAATGTAAAGAAGAACGTGCTTCCCTCTCCCAGCTTGGACTCCACCCAGATCCGACCCCCGTGGCGCTCGACGATCTTTTGCACGATGGTTAACCCCGCCCCGGTGCCTCCGCCGAAAGCGTCCCTCGGATGAAGGCGTTTGAAGATTCGGAACACCGATTCGAAGTGCTTCTCCGGAATTCCGATGCCGTTGTCCTGGACATAGAAGGTAGTCCCTGCCGCAGCATTTTGCGAGCCCCCTTCCGTCTCGTCTCGACGCCAGCCGATTTCCACTCTCTTCTCGCGCTTATCGTTATACTTTACGGCGTTAATCAATAGGTTACGGAATACTTCTCCAACCCGAGAGAAGTCGCAGGTGACCCGAGGCAACGGGGCCGGGACCACGACCTTGACCTCCTGAATATCGAACATGACCTCGAGCGATTCCAGCACCCTTTGCAGCACCTCCTCGAGGTCGGTTTCCTGGATGGCGAGGTCAATCCGCCCGAGCCGCGAATACTCGAGCAGCTCCTCGATCAGCTGCGCCATGCGCTGGGACAGGCGCTGCAGGGTCTCGAGCATCGAAACCCCTTCCTCATCGAGTACCGCTTTGTAGTCCTCCGCCAAGAAATGCGCGTAGCTGCTGATCCCTCGCAGTGGCTCCTTCAGATCGTGGGAGGCAATGTAGGCGAACTCGTCGAGCGCATGGTTGCTGCGCGCGAGCTCAGCATTGAGGCGCTCGAGCTCCTCGGTCCTGATCCGCTCACGCTCCTCGGCCTGCTTGCGCTCAGTGATGTCGGTGGAGATATTGCCGATCGCCGCGACCGCGCCGGCTGCGTTCAGGATCGGGAACTTGACGGTGAGCAGCGTGTACTTCCCGTCGTCAGTGACCAGGATCTCTTCCTTCACGCTCGAGCGGCGCGTGTGCACGATCTCCGCGTCGTGCTCCATGCCCGATTGGGCGAACTCGGCGGAAAATATCTCCGGCGACCTCCTGCCCGCAACATCAAGGCTCCCGATCCCGGCCAGGCGTCGGAACGTCTTGTTGACCAGCAGGTAGCGACCATCGGCGGTTTTCAGGGAGACCGCCGTGGGCGAGTAATCGAGCAATGCTCGAAACCGTGCCTCACTGTCGCGCAGCGCCTTCTCCGCGCTCTTGCGAATCGAGATATCCACGATCGAGCTGAGGACCAGGGCACCGTCTTCGGTCTCTATCGGATTCAGCCCGACCTCGACCGGAAACTCGGTCCCGTCCTTGCGTAATCCCTGTAGGTCACGCCCGGCTGCCATCGGCCGCGCGCGCGGGCGCTGGGAGTACTGGTCCCGATGGCGCGGATGCTCAGCGCGAAACCTCGTCGGCACGAGCAATTCAACCGGATGTCCCAGCAGCTCGTGGCGGGTGTAACCGAACATCCGCTCGGTCTCGGTGTTGACCAGCTTGATGATTCCATCCCCGTCGACCATCACCAGGGCGTTAGGCACCGACTCCACCACCCCGCGGAAGCGGCGCTCACTCGACTCGAGCCCCTCGGCGAGCTGCTCCACGAGCGCGGTACGACCGGTCACCATGAGAAGAAATGTCCCCAGTAGACCGGTGAACAGCACGCCCGCGGCGAGCACCCCTCCCGAGGCCCAGGTCCTTCGCGCGCGAAGATCGGCCTCGATCGGCCAGAACGTGAGGTGAAGCGGATGATGCGCCATGTGCGCCTCGATCGACACCACCGCTATACTGCGCTGCCTCGTCGCGAGCTCGGGGTGGGACTGATAGAGAGGTGCCCGATACGGTCTTGCCGGCTGATCGTGGATGGTGAGCGCGAGCCCGGAGGCCGGGAGATCCGCACGCGCAGAGTCGACCAGCTGCCGAATCCTGAGGACTCCCAGCACGTAGCCGCGAAGCTCCCGCCGTCGGCCGGTCAGATCGGGGGGGATCCTCCACCCGGTGTAGATGGGCACCGTGAGGATCATGCCGATCTCGTCGGACTCGTCCCGGAAGAGCCGGACCCGACCCATCACCGCGGGCTGTCCCGTATCCCGGGCTCGCTCGAGGACCCGGCGACGCGCCGGCTCGGATGCGACATCGAAACCGATCGCTGCTTCGTTGCCGAGTTGGGGCTCGAGATAGTAAATGGGAAAGTACTCACGGCGCGATGCGGCGGGGACGGTGTTCCCCTGAGGCGAGAGTTCTCGGATTTCAAAATCAGGGTAGCCCTGCTCACGGGCACTCGCGACCAGACGATCCTTATCCTCGAGCGCAGTGCGCGGGGCCCACTCGAGGGCACGGATCCAGGGATAGCGCTTCAGAATCGGGGAGACAAAGGTGCGAAACTCGGAGCGTTCGACCGCACCCGTGCTCGCAAACAGAGAACCGAGTGACTGCAGCGTCCCCAGCACGGCATCCAGGTCTTTTTGGATCTGGCGCGCCTCCGCCCCGGCGTCGCGCTCCACGTCGCGTTGATGACGCTCTCTCTCCCACGCGGCCGCAAAGCCGAAAGCAGCAACCACCAGCGCGAACGCCACACAAAGCGGCATCCCCACCGTCAGGACGCGGCGACGCCAGCGGTCTCGGGGCTCACCTGCCAACACCATCGTCAGCGTCGCGAAGATCACGACTCCGATGGTGTCCCCACCCCACCACGTGAACCAGCTGAAAGGATAGCTGGCGGGTGAGATGAGCCCCGCGAGGAGGAGAGTCGAGACTCCTACCGAGGCACCGATGACGCAGCTCCCTGGGCCGCCCAGGAAGAGAAACCGGGAAATTTCGGCGGCGCGATCGAGCGCGCACGGATATCCGACCAGGCGTCGGACAAGCCAGGCTCCCACCGCGGCCTGAACCGTGGCCCCGGTCGCGATTGCAGCGGAAACCCCTAGATACTGGAGCGTTACCGCCGAGCCCGCGAGCCCGAGCGAGACATCGAGGTTGACGAGGAACGAACCAAGCCACACCCCCGGCCAGACTCGATTGCCGAGCAACAGCACGCCGGCCATCGCGATTCCCGCCGGCGGCCACACCGGGGTTGCGAAGCCGGGCGAGATCGCGAGCAGAAGCCCAAGCTTGCCGAGGCCGTAGTAGCACGCCGCGATCAGGAAGCTGGCCTGCAACGGGCCGAGGGCCGCGAGCGGATTGGCTGCATGGGGCACCGCTCGAGGCACCACGCGGCCCGACCCCTGCAACGGGGTAGCGTCGGGTAGGTTCGTGGGCGGAGAAGATGCTGGCACGACGATCGTCCCGAAGGCGTCAACAAAATGACGCGCGGTGGGTGGTCAGAGCAAGCCTGCAAGGTTCATGCCGACCGATTTCTGGCTCCGGGGGGTCCAGCGGCATCGTGCAAAGATGCACAAACTACGATAACAGCTAGACTTTCTTCGGTATTGGTCCACCGCGAGCCCTCGGCGTTAGCGCTCATGCACCCTCAAGACTCGGTCCGGACACCACCCCGGGAGCCAGACTCGGACAACGAGCCGGGTTCGCACTCTGGCGGTCTCCGCGTCCTGATCGTGGATGACTCGCCCGAGGACCGGTACAGCCTACGTCGCGCCTTGCGCTCACTGTCGTCGCAAATCTACGAGGTTATCGAGGCTGCCACCGGCGCCGAGGGCCTCGAGCACTGCCTCAGGTCGCCACCGCACTGCGTGCTGCTCGACTACAAGATTCCGGACCTCGACGGCCTGGATTTTCTCGACAGCTTGCGGGAACGATCGGCGGCGCCAATCGCACTGGTGATGCTGACCGGCCAGGGAAGCGAGACGGTGGCGGCGGAGGCGATGAAGCGCGGAGCGGCCGACTACCTCGTGAAGAGCATGGTCACCCCCCAGTATCTGCATCAGGCAATCTCCAATGCGATCGAAAAGGCAGCCTTGCGTCGCTCGCTCGTGGAGAAACAGGCTGAGCTCGAGCGGCTCGCGATCACCGACGAGCTCACCGGGCTCAGAAACCGCCGGTACGTGCTCGAGCGCCTTGGCGAGGAGGTCGACCGCAGCCTGCGCTACAAGTCCACGCTCGCCCTCATGCTACTCGACATCGATCACTTCAAGCAGATCAACGACCGACTCGGACATCTCGCGGGTGATTCGGTGTTGGCATCGCTAGGCGGCATGCTCAAAGAGTCGGTGCGAATCACCGACATGGCCGGGCGGTACGGCGGCGAGGAATTCATCATCGTGCTGCCCGAGACCCGGCTTACCGCCGCGGCCGAGCTCGCGGAACGCCTGCGACTGCGAATACGAGAACGACAGGTAGCGATCGCCGACGGGGCGCCGGTGCGTTTCACCTGCAGCTTCGGTGTGACCGAGAGCGGCCAAGGCGATCGTGGTCCAAAAGACCTGATTGCCCGGGCCGACGCCGCCCTCTACCAGGCCAAGCGATCGGGCAGAGATCGCGTCTGTCAGCTCGGCCCCGATCCGTCTTCAGGACAATTCGAAATCGGCCACCACGGGTAGGTGGTCACTGGCCACGCGTGCCGCGCGCAGCCGGCAGGTCCTCGCCCCGACGAGCCTAAGTGGCCCGCGGCAGTAGATCTTGTCGAGCCCGCCCCGGGGCGAGAACGAGGGGTAGGTTCTCAGTCCGCCGTCGTAGTCGAAGCGCCGTTGAGTAACCGACTCAAACCCCAGGATTTCGGTGAAGATCGGATGCAATGACGACCGCCAGTCATTGAAATCACCCCCGATCAAGCAAGGCTCGTGCGGCATCAGGTCCGCAAACTCCTGGGAACGTGCCAGTATTCCCACCTGTCGCGCGCGCTCGGGGGCGGAAAGCCCCAGATGAAGATTGAACGCCTCTAGGCGGACGAGCCGACCGCCACCCTTGTCGATATCGATTGTGGTGTGCTGACAGCCCCGTCGCTTGCGCCCGCCGACGCTGAGGTCGATATTGCGCTCGCGGACGATGGCGTGACGGCTGAGCGTGGC
>JBFHLI010000179.1:0-7352 GCA_041594935.1 Gammaproteobacteria bacterium
ATCGGATTCGGCGCTTTCGGCTTCTTCACCTGCGCTCTGGTCGGCACCCTAGGAGTTCTCGGCGAGGTTCACCAGCTGTTCCTGATCCTGGTCGGAACCGTGACGTCGGCCCTGTTGATTCATACCATCGTCTCGAACGGCTCGGCCATCTCGCGTGACATCGCCAGCGATGCGCCCCGGGATAGCGTGCGCGCCATTTCCGCTCGGGTGTGGCCGTGGGCATTCGCGACCATCGTGGCCGCGATGCTGGTGGGACTCGTCGTGCGCGAGCTGCTCTACGATTTCGTGCCGTACGGCGCGGTGTTGTTCACCGTCGCGCTGATGGCGGTGACCCCCAGCCTGGATGCCGCCCTGTTTCGAGAGGAAGCACGTCTGACCGGGGGCGGCGACGGGATCAAGGGCGCACTGATGCGCGGCATCCGACTCGGCTTGATTGTTGTCGTCGTGGTGTCGCTATCGGTCGCCTGGAAACTGAATCCGTTCGTGGCCGGGGATGGGGGTATCGGCGCGAGGATAGCGAGCATCTCACTTCAGGTGACGCTGACCCTGCTCGTAGCCTACGGGGCCTGGCAGCTGGTCAGGATCGCCATCGACCAGAAGATCGCCGAGGAGGATGAGCTGCTCGCGGCACAGGGGATCGATGTCGCGGAATCCGAGATCGGGGGCACGGGACTGTCACGGATGCGAACCTTGTTGCCGCTGTTCAAGAGAACGTTACAGATATCACTCTTTGTCATGGCGATAATGATCGTTCTCGCCTCGGTCGGTGTTGACATCGCGCCGCTGCTTGCCGGGGCCGGTGTTGTGGGTCTCGCGATCGGATTCGGATCGCAAACCCTCGTCCGTGACATCGTCTCCGGTGCCTTTTTTCTACTCGACGACGCGTTTCGCATTGGAGAGTACATTGATGTGGGCAGCGTCAAGGGATCGGTCGAGAAGATGTCCGTGCGCTCGGTGCGGCTTCGCCATCATCGCGGCGCCGTCCACACCGTGCCCTACGGCGAGATCAAGACGTTGACTAACTACAGCCGCGACTGGGCGATCATGAAGCTCCGCTTCCGGGTGCCATTCGACACCGACCTCAACAAGGTGCGGAAGCTGCTGAAAGCAACCGGACAGGAACTTGCCCAGGTAGACGAGATCAAGGATGACTTCATTCAACCATTCAAGGCGCAAGGAGCGATGGAAGCCGACGACTACGGCTTCGTCATCTCCACCAAGTTCATGTCCAAGCCCGGGAAGCAGTACGTGATTCGACGTTACGTATTTGCCGCCGTCCAGAAGGCGTTCGAGGCGAACGGGATCCAGTTCGCAACCCCCAGGGTTGGTGTCCAGGTCGAAGCGAACGAGGACCTGAACGAAGCCGACGGCACCAAGCGCACGCGCCCCGGCCGGACCGACTCCGCGGCCGGCGCCGCCGCAATCGAGGTCGTGGAGAGCGCAAAACCCGCTGTCTAGGAGCGGGTGCCGCCCTGGCCGCGGAGAACAAGGAGCGGCCGGCTAGGAGCGTGTGCCGCATTGGGCGGGCGAGGCGAGGGGGGGCAGGCGCAAGTCAGATTGCCCGGTCGTGCGAGGACAATAGCCGTCGCTATTTGACGAGGACGACCGGACAATGTGGCCGCGAATCGTAGATCGTGCTGCGGTTCCTCGGTCGCTCGACCAATGTGGTACACGCTCCTAGACGAGTGCCCTTCGTTTGATCTGAATCAAACGAGCCCTGGCGGTTCTGTTTTTAAATGGCAACCTCCGAGACCGACCCATGGGATTGATAATGGGCGCATACGAGTATGATTACGGCTGCCAACTACGTCGCCTCTGAGCCGCCGATGGCGACGAGTACGGATCCGATCGTCTACATCGTGGATGACGACCCCGCGGTCCGGGCCGGGGTGAGCCTCCTGGTGCGGGCGTGCGGATGGTATCCGAGGCCCTGCGCGTCGGCGGAGGAGTTCCTGCAGAACTTTTCCCGGGAGGCATCGGGGTGCCTGATTCTCGACCTGCAGATGCCCGGCTTGAGCGGCGCGGACCTCGCCGACGTGATGAAGAATCTCGGCATCGATCTGCCGTTCATCGTGGTGACCGCATACCGGGACCACCCGCTCGCCGAGCGCGCCAAGGCGGCCGGAGCTCTCGCGGTGGTGTCAAAGCCTTTCCGCGACGAGGAGCTGGTCCACCGGATTCAGGAGGCACTCACCCGCGCCGACTGACCGTCCCGATTCCCTCCTCTGCGGGCCGCCCCGCCCCGGCCCGAGCGCTGCACGTCCGGCGAGTACGTGGAATCACGTATTTCGCGCTTCCCCGCGATTTCCGACACTTGAACCAGGCAATAGAACAACCTAGAAAGCTGGGAGGTCTGGAAATGACACCATCCGCTCGGATAATTCCCCTTCGCGGCGCCCGAGGAAGCTGTGAGGAGTGCGTGGTCTCGGTCGAGTGCCTGGCCCGGGATGCGGATCAAGAAAGCGGGATGCCGCGCCAGGACATCGCCGTAACCCCGCGAGTCTACCAGCGCGGGGAGCACGTCTTTCGCTGCGGGGACCGGTTTGACTCCGTCTACGTAGTACGCTCCGGGGCAGTCAAGACTTACGTCATCTGTCCCAGCGGACAGCAGCAGGTCATCGGCTTCCATGTGCCGGGCGACGTGATCGGATTCGATGCCATCGACCGCGGTGAGCACATGTGTCACGCCGAGGTCCTCGACACCTCCTCGATGTGCACGATCCCCTTCGCTAAGCTCTGCCGCCTGTGCTCCCGCTCGCAGTCCACGCAGCACCGATTGCTTCGCTTGATGAGCCGCAGTGTTCAGCGTGATCAGGCACTACTGCTGATGTTGGGACAGAAGAGCGCGGAGCAACGTATTGCAGCCTTCCTGCTCGATACCGCCGACTCGCATGCGCGCCAGGGTTTTTCGGCCTCGGAGTTTCATCTGCTCATGACCCGGGCCGACATCGGCAGCTATCTCGCGCTCGCGGTGGAGACGGTTAGCCGCGTTCTTACCCGCCTGCAGACCAACGGGACCCTCGAGGTGCAGCGCAATCGCATCCGCATCAAGGACCGCGCCGCCCTCCTCGAGCTGGCCGAGGCCGACCACGAGGACTCGAGGCCGGCCGCGGTCCGCTCAGCCGCCCACTGAGCCGGCCCCCCGGGGCCAAGGCGCGATTCGGGTCGAGGTATTGTCGGAGAGGGCCGAGATGGAAGCGGTAGACGGGAATCCATCGGGGACGAGTGATCTTGGCTCGGCGCGGGTGCCAGCGTTCGAGGTGGGCCTCATTCGCCGCTACGACCGGTCGGGTCCACGATATACCTCTTACCCGCCGGTCACCCAGTTTGACGAAGGGTTCGGCGAGGCGGATTATCGCGCCCTCGCCGGGCTCAGCAATCGCGGCGAGAACGCTCGCCCCCTTTCGCTCTATTTCCATCTGCCGTTCTGCGACACGGTGTGCTTCTACTGTGCCTGCAACAAGATCATCACCGCCAATCATCGCCACGCCGGTCCGTACGTCGACCACCTCTGCCGGGAGATCGCGCTCCAGAGCGAGCTTTTCGATGCCGGGCGCCCGGTCGAGCAGCTGCACTGGGGAGGCGGAACCCCGACCTTCTTGAGCGCAGAAGAGATGCGGCGCTTGATGGCGTGCACCCGGGAGCACTTCGAGCTGCTCGACGACAGCGGTGAATACTCGGTCGAGGTGGACCCCCGCGCCGCAACCGGCGAGACGATTGAGCTCCTTCGCGAGCTCGGATTCACTCGACTCAGCGTCGGAGTGCAGGACTTCGACCCCGCGGTACAGCGGGCAGTCAACCGCATCCAATCGGAGCATCAGACGCGCGCGGTCATCGAGGCGGCCCGGGTAAACGGCTTCGGCTCCATCAACTTCGACCTGATCTACGGCCTGCCGCGACAAAGCGTGCGCAGCTTCTCGGAGACCCTAGAACGGGTGATCGAGCTGGCCCCGGATCGCCTTTCGGTCTTCAACTACGCGCACCTGCCCCAGCGATTCAAGGTTCAGCGACAGATAGACGAGTCCGAGCTCCCAAGCCCGGACGAGAAGCTCGGCATCTTGTCGATGACGATGGAGCGTCTCGTCGACGCTGGCTATGTCTACATCGGCATGGACCACTTCGCCAGACCGGAAGACGAGCTCGCAGTCGCGCAGCGAAACCGCACCCTGCATCGCAACTTCCAGGGGTATACGACTCACGCCGACTGCGATCTGGTGGCGATGGGAATCACCGCAATCAGCGCGATTGGCGATAGCTACTGCCAGAACGTGCGCAGCATCGACGAGTACTACCCGAGCGTGGCCGCAGGCCGGATCCCCGTCGCGCGAGGCCGGCGACTGAGCCCCGACGACTTGCTGCGAAGGGAGGTCATCATGTCGCTCATCTGCCACGGGCGACTCCTGGTCGCACCCGTCGAGGCTCGGCACGGTATCCGATTCGAGCGCTACTTCGAGCCGGAGCTGGCCTCGCTCGAGCGCATGGCGGACGATGGTCTACTGCGCTTCGACTCGAATCGTATCGAGATCACGGCACCGGGCATGTTCCTGGTGCGCAACATCTGCATGGTGTTCGACGCCTATCTCGAAGGGCCATCCCGCACCGGGGCAACCTACTCGCGGGCAATCTGAGCCGGGAAGCTCTCCCCCCGACCCTTCAGACTTTCTTGTCCCAGGGGGCCCCCAGGCCGTAGGGCGCAGGGGCGAGGTTGGCGATCTTCTTGTAGAGCTGCTCGTAGTCCTGCTGGCGATCCTCGCCGAACAGCGGGTCCGCGTTCGACGAGAAGGCGGCGTCGATCTCCCGCCAGTCCTCCGCCGTGAGGTGTTCGCGCGCGAGCGGGAGGATCGAGCGTTCTTCTTTTCGCGCGTGCTCGCGCTCGAACTCTATGTACTCCTCCAGTGCGTCCCGAAACGCCGCGAACCCGCCCTGCCCTTCGTACTCGTACGCGGCAAGGGCCCGGCGCAGCCCGTGCAACAGGTCCACCACGCGCACGTGGTCGGCTTCGAGATCATCGAGAATCGGTGCCGCCTGCGGGCACCGCCGACGCACCGCGGGGAAGAGATAGCGGTCTTCCTTGGGGTGGTGAAACTGAGCGAGATAGGAATCGAGATAATTGACGACCGCGTGAAACAGGCGAAAATCGGGCTCGCTTCCCTGCTCCTCGATATCGCGAGCGAGCATTCTCACGCAGGAAAGCAGAGATCCGAGGTTACGGTGCTCGCCCTGCACCACGGCGATCGCACCGAGCTTTGGAGCGGAACGCTGGCTGCTCATGGAGAGATCCCAATCCTCTGACTTCGTCGACCGCCCCACCGATCGCCGCCGATGCCTACGCGGCCTGCATCGCTCGCGCGACTCCCGGGCGGCGTCGGTCAGTGCGACATCAGCACCGGGACCGTCATATGCTCGAGCAGGTGACGGGTCGCGCCGCCGAGGACCACCTCCCGAAAGCGGGTGTGACCGTATGCGCCCATCACGATCAGGTCGGCACCGTCGTCGGCGGCCCGCGACAGCAGCATGTCCCCGACGTCCAGATCACCGGCCTGGGCCTGGTAGGCCTCGGTCTTCACCCCGTGGCGGGCAAGGTGCAGGCAGATATCGGCGCAGGGGATCTCACCGTGTCCGGACGCACCACTGCGCGGATTGATCGCGATCACCTTGACCTCCTTGGCCCGCACCAGGAACGGCATCGCGTCGTTCACCGCCCGCACCGCCTCCCGGCTCGCGTTCCAGGCTACGTAGATCCGCTCCCCGATCGTCTTACCCGCCCCGATGTAGGGGATGACCAGGACGGGCCGCCCCGAGCCGAGGGCGACGTGGTCGGAAACCGCGGCCGACATCCACTCGAGGTCCCGGTCCTCGGCTTGGCCGGTGACAACCAGGTCCGCGTAGCGCGCATGCAGGTTGATAGTCTGCACCGGATCTCCCTTGACACAACGCCATTCCGCCTTAACCCCCGCCTTGTCCACGCTGGCCCGGAAGCGCTTCTCGGCCTCGACCGCCTGCGCCTCGAGCGCTTCCGCCTGGATCTGCAGGAGCTCGATCGGGAGCTGCGCCTCGGCGTAGGGGGGAATGCTCGGTTCGTAGAGCACATACAGAGCGGTGAGATGCGACTCGTGACTCCGAGCCACCCGAATTGCCGCTTCCACCCGTTTCGGGCAGGACTTGGCGGTGTCGACGTGAATCAGAATATCCTTGATCGCCATGTGACCCTCCCACTCGGCTCCGAGGCCTTGCGCTGATGATCGCCAGTCGGCGCCCGAGCGTCCTTGACCTGGATCAAACGAGCCGGCGGGGCCCGCTCCGTGGCTCCGGTTAGTCGAGCGTGACCGGGGTCACGAAGCCGCGGGGCTTCACCGTCAGCACCGAGCAGCCCATCCGGTGGAGCACACGCTCCGCCGTGTTGCCGATCAACAGCCCCGAGATGCCGGTGCGAGCCACGGTGCCCATCACCACGAAATCGAAGCCAACTCTCTCGGCGGTAGATGGAATCACCGCTGCCGGCAAACCTTCGATCAGGTGCACACCGTCGACCAGGGGCTTGACGTCACTCGCTTCCAGCAGCTTTCGCAGCCGCTCGCGATGACTCGCCTCCATGTCCCTTTTCATCGCATGCAGTGTCCGTTCCGCGACCACACCCCGGCGCCGCAGCGCCGCCTCATGGGCGAAATGCCAGGCGTGAACCACATGAAGCTCGCGCTTGCGCTTGCGCGCGAGCATCGCCGCAAGCCCCAATACGTCGAGGCTCAGCTCGAAGTTCTCCTCACCGACCGGGTCCACCGCAGCCAAGATCCTTTTCTTCGCCTTTGCCCGGCCGTTCTTGAGAATCCAAACCGGGCAGGGGCACTTGCGGATGAGGTGCATGTCGTGGCTGCCAAACATGGGGGCCTTCAGCCCCTCCGCCGGCTTGATGACGAGGCCGTGTCCCGCTCTGAGCACCTCGCGGGTGACCTCGAGAAAGTCTGACCCGACGAGGACTTTAACGCTCACCGCCTCGCTCGCTGCCATCGCCTTGCCCAGCTTGTTGTCCGCGATGAGAGCCTCGAGCTCCGCGCGGCGGTGATCGATGAGAGTACGCTCGAGCTCACCGGCCGAGAGATCCCACTTCGCGAGCCGAAGCAATGGCGAAATCTCGTGGACGACGTCCATCACGGTGTACCGGGTGTGCTTGTTGGCCACCAGCGCCACTGCGCGTCGCAGCGCCCGTGCCGCCGGTGCCCCGTGCGGGACCACCACCAGGATGCTCTCAATCGGATTCATGCGGGACTAGTTTTCTTCTAGCGACGTGATCAGTATACCGCTCCCGCGCTGGCGCGGGGGCGCATGGATCACTCGGGGAAAGCTACATAGAAAGA
>JBFHLI010000180.1:0-7279 GCA_041594935.1 Gammaproteobacteria bacterium
CCTAATAGCGACATACGCCGCGACCCCTACTCTTCGGTCCGGGCGGCCTTCGGGTCGGCGGTTCTATCGTCACCGAATTCCCTCAGGCGCTCGAAGCATATCGTGACCTGGCCGCGGGCTCGACGCCGCCCCGGGCGCCGTAGGTTGACTCGGTCGGATCGACGCCGAGAAGCACCTCGATAGCCCTCTCGGTGCTGCTTTGAGCCGCGCGAATGATCGCGGCGTTGACCCGGTTGCGTTGCTTGGCCTCGGCCAGCAGGCTCTCGTGCCTCTGCAACAAGGATCTCGCCGTGGCCATGGAGGGATTTGCGCCCCACGGGCGGTCAGGGTCAGGAAAGGCTTGCCGCAGCAGCGCTTCGCGGTCACTCGCCTTGCGTTTGAGCTCCCCGACGAGGCGGTCCTTCTCGGCCGCGGTGGCAGCGAGTGCGGTGGGATCGCGCCTAGCCAGGGCTGACTGCTCGTCCTCAAGCGCTGAGAGGATCGAGTCGAGACAAGCTATCTCCTCGCGCAGCAGGTTGGTTACCGCTCGCTCGGGCACGGAGTCAGGGTCACCCGCCCATGTCATCGAGCAGCTTCTCGATCTGGATCAGCTTCTCGGCGATGTCTCCCGCGTCCACCTGATAGCGGCCCTCGGCGATCAGCTGGCGAATCTCATCGACGCGTTTGGGGTCAACCACCGGCAGCTCTGCTAACCTTGCCTCCAGCTCACGCAGCCTCGCAGCGGTGTCGGTGAGGCTTACCTCGTCAGCCGGAGCGTCGTTGCCGGTGCGGGCCGCGGGCCGTTCGGCCCCCGCGGCTCCGGCGGTCTTCCGGCCGACCTCGGCCGGCGCCACCCGAGACCCATCGATGCCCTTAATCTCGCCTGCCATTTCAATCCTCTGGGGGTTTGCTTCCTTACTCGTTCGGTAACGACCAAAATCGCTGAAACTTTAGGTTTGGCTCCGTCGAGCTGCGCCAAGCTCGGATTCAATCACATTCGGACCCGAACCACACCTGCAGTAGCGACGGTGCCCTCGACCACCCGCCGGGACCGTAGGTTCTCGACCGAGACGGTCTCCCCCGCGGCGCCGCTCTCGAGTGCTTTGCCCTCACTGCGCACCTCGAAGCCACCGGTGCCCGCGAGCAGGGTCACGGTCTCGCCCCGACGTATGAGCATCGGGCGGGCGAGGACGTGTGGGCTGAGAACGAATCCTGCCCGCAGCGGGCGTCGCACCTGTTGCCCGATTACGGCATCGAGATCGGTGAGGAAACCGGATGCCAGGGTACCGACGTCTCGCTCCTCGCGGCGTGCGTCGCCGCGCACGAGGATGTGGTCACGGGCCACGGGGCGGCTAAGAACCACCACTGGCTGGATGAGTTTCACCCGTGCGCTCACGTACAGGGTCCAGGGGCGATCGCCCTCGCAGCGAACCCCGACGGTGACGTTACCTAGGCGTCGGCCCCCTGGGTTCATGAAGGTCAACAGCCGCTGTCGGCATCGCGGCATGCGCAGCCGGGGGTCGACGCGGCCTACTTCGACCTCTGGTGGAGGCTGGGTGTGGATGGACTGCTCGATGAGGAACTGCTTGACTGCGAGGACGATCTCCTCGGGCGCTTGGATGGGGTCGCCGTCTGCCCTCGCATTGGGGTTGGCCGAGACGAGAAACGTCAGCAGCAGCGGGATTGCCTTGTTACGCAGGGCCATCATCTTTCATTCGCCGTTGGGTTTGAAGTCTGCGATTCCGGTATGCAAACGGCGTGCCGGATCGGCCACCAGATCGGCGGGCCGGTGGGAGCCCCGGTTCGAGCGGCAATCGCGTCGGGAGAACGCCCACCCCCCGGAAGCGGGTTGCCGCACCGGTCGCAACTTGCCGTGCCATGGGATTCGTGGTGTCTGCGAAATTCCCTAAAATGCTGTTTTCCAGACGTCTCGTGTGCTTGGCATGAGTCGTGCTAGCGACTAGGCACTTGCATCTAGGTAGCTAGCCATGCCAATCGGAATCGACAATGCCCTTGGAGTTCACGAGCAAGCGCTGAAGCTGCGCGCTCGGCGAGCGGAGCTGCTCGCCTCGAATCTCGCCAACGCCGACACCCCGCACTTCCACGCCCGGGACCTTGATTTCAAATCGCTGCTGGGAAGACTTTCATCGGCGTCCGCGGCGGTCGGCTTCGTCCAGACCCACGCGCGGCACCTTCCTGGACCGCTCTCGAGCGTAGCGGGCTCGCGTCCCATGTATCGAATACCCACCCAGCCGAGTCTCGATGGAAACACGGTTGAGCCTCAGGTCGAGCAGTCTGCGTTCCTGCAGAACGCGCTTTCGTACCAGGCAAGCGTGGCGTTTCTTGACGCTCGCATCCAAGGGCTTCGGCTCGCGATCCGCGGAGAGTGATCGATGTCATTGTTCAACATATTCGATTTGGCGGGGTCCGGCTTGAGCGCGCAGGCACTGCGATTGAACGTCACGGCCAGCAATCTTGCCAACGCCGACAGCGTGAGCAGCAGCGTCAGCGAGACCTACCGGGCCCGGCATCCGGTGTTTGCTCCGGCCCGAGGTTTCGGCCGCGCATTCGACGAGGCAATGGGAGTGGGGGTCATGGTTCGCGGGGTAGTCGAAAGCCGAGCTCCACTGCCCAAGGAGTATCACCCCGGACACCCCGCGGCCGACGCTGAGGGCTACGTCTACCGCTCGAACGTGAACGTGGTGGAGGAGATGGCAAACATGATCTCCGCCTCGAGGACTTATCAGGGCAACGTCGAGGTGGTCAATGCCGCTAAGCAGATGCTGCTGCGCACGCTCTCGCTCGGACGCTAGCGGTGCCGAGTCTTTTCGAGCCGCGCCAGACGCTGTCGGAGGGTAAACAAGATGGCTGATTTTCCCAACCTACTTCCCCCTAACCTTCAAGGCCTCGGGCTGAGCGCCCCGGAGCAGGCAGAGGACGATCGCCAGCGACTAGGGCAGGACGAGTTCTTCGAGCTCATGGTCGCCCAGCTGCGAAACCAGGACCCCGTGAACCCGCTGGAAAGTAACGAGTTCTTGTCGCAGGTGGCCCAGTTCTCCACCGTGAGTGGCATTCAGGAGATGCAGCAATCGATCGCGGAGCTCGCGAGCTCGCTGCAGTCCGGTCAAGCGCTGCAGGCTTCCATGTTGGTGGGACGCGATGTCTTGGTGCCGGGCTCGGTCGGCGCTTTCTCTCCGGGGGGTACCCTGGCCGGGGCGGTTGACCTACCGGGTGCAACCGGGGCCCTGGAGCTGAGCATCTTTGACCCGGCCGGTCAGCTCGTTCGCCATCTCGAGCTCGGCGCGCAACCCCCCGGGGTGGTTCGCTTTGCGTGGGATGGATTGACCGATGATGGCGCCGTCGCGCCCGCGGGCAACTACGTCGTCCAAGCCGGCGCCTCGATTGACGGCTCGCCCCAGGCGATGGCGACTCTTGTCGAGTCCCGGGTGGAGAGCGTCACGTTGAGCAGCAATCCTCCCGGACTGACCCTGAATCTCAAGGGCATCGGCCCGGTCAACCTCAATAACGTGCGTGAACTGCTTTAGGAGGATCCAGAAATGGCGTTTCGAATCGCAGTCAGCGGCCTGAAGGCGGCCTCGGCCGACCTCGATGTCACCGGAAACAACATCGCCAACGCCAACACCACCGGATTCAAGGCGTCACGAGCGCAGTTTGCCGATGTGTACGCGGTGTCGAATCTCGGCGGCAGCCAGAAATCGATCGGCCAGGGTGTCCAGCTCGCGGCGGTGTCCCAGCAGTTCACCCAGGGCAACATCTCGTTCACCGAGAACAACCTCGACCTCGCGATCAGCGGTGAGGGGTTCTTCGTTCTCGATGACAACGGTGTCCGAGCGTTCACTCGCTCGGGTGCGTTCGGAGTCGACAAGGATGGATTCATCGTCAATCCGACCGGTCAGAAGCTGGTGGCCTACCAGGCGAGCGGGGGGGTGGTCACGGGCGCGACCGGCCAGCTCCAGCTGAACACCGCGAACCTTCCTCCGCAGGTCACCGGCCGGGTCGAGGTGGGGGTGAATCTTGACTCTCAGGAGACGGTACCGGTGGCCGCGTTCGATCCGGCTAACACGACCAGCTTCAACAGCTCGACCTCGCTCACCGTATTCGATTCGCTCGGCGAGGAGCACCTGGCAGCTCTATATTTTCGCAAGACCGGTGCCAACGCCTGGGAAAGTCATCTACGCATTGACGGTGACAATGCGCAGACTACCGCGGTCGTTCCGCTTGCCTTCGACAATACCGGGCAGCTCACCACGGGTATGCCGGTAACCTACGGGGGCTTCACGCCGACCAGCGGGGCCGCGCCGTTCACGCTGAATTTGGATTTCACCCGGACCACCCAGTACGGCTCGCAGTTCGGGGTGAACTCACTTTCCCAGGATGGGTACACCACGGGCCGGCTCAACGCGATCGATATCGACGAGCAGGGTGTAGTCCTTGCCCGTTACACCAATGGTGAGAATCTGATCCAGGGTCAGGTGGCGCTGGCCAATTTTGCCAACCCACAGGGTCTGCAGCCGGTCGGCGACACGATCTGGGCGCAGACCAATTCGTCCGGGACTGCACTGGTCGGAGCCCCCGGCACCGCCAGCTTGGGACTGGTGCAATCAAGCGCGCTGGAAGAGTCCAACGTCGAGCTTGCCGAGCAGCTGGTCAACATGATCGTTGCCCAGCGCAGCTTCCAGGCCAATGCGCAGATGATCCGGGCCGAAGACGAGATCACCCAGACCATCATCAATATTCGATAGCTCGGCCACTCCGAGATCGAGGCTAGGTGACGATGCGGAAGCTTGACGCGAAAAGCACGCGGAGGGGATTGCTGCTCGGTGACCGACGGCGCGATCGGTTGGGCGGTGAAGACCGAACGCCTACGAGAGCGACGCAAGCCATTTGCCTCGAAACCCAGGAACGAGCGGGAGCGCATTAGCCATGGACCCATTGATCTACGTCGCGATGTCAGGTGCTCAGGAGACACTGATTGCGCAGGCGGTGAACGCGAACAATCTCGCCAACGTCTCCACCCCGGGATTTCGGGCCGACCTGGCGCAGGCCCGTAGCATGCCGGCGTTCGGGGAGGGCCATCCGAGCGTGGTATATGCGATGACCGAGCGTCCGGCGGTCGATTTCCAGCCTGGTCCGATGCAGACCACCGGACGCGAGCTCGACGTCGCCATTAACGGGGAAGGGTGGATTGCGGTGCAGGCTCCGGACGGCCGTGAGAGCTTGACGCGGGCCGGGGACCTCCAGGTCTCGAGCAACGGAATTCTCACGACCGGCGCCGGGCATCCGGTGCTCGGTAACGGGGGTCCGATTGCCGTTCCGCCGGCCGAGAAGATCGAGATCGGTTCCGATGGCACCCTGTCGGTGCGCGGGCTCGGGCAGGCGGCCAGCACCCTGGTCGAGCTGGATCGAATCAAGCTGGTCAATCCGCCGCTCGAGTCACTCGTGAAAGGAGTGGACGGACTCATCGACCGCCGAGACGGCGCGATTTCGGAGCCGGACGCCGCGGTCACGCTGGTGGCCGGCGCGCTCGAGGGCAGCAACGTCAATGCGGTGGAAGCCTTGGTCAACATGATCGAGCTCGCCCGGCGCTTCGAGATGCAGGTCAAGATGATGAACGTGGCAGAGCAGACGGACGAGGCATCGGCGGGCATGCTGCAGCTCGGTTAGCGGCCTCCGCCAGCCTCGAGACGCAAGGAGAACTGAATGGAACGAGCACTATGGGTAGCAAAGACCGGTCTCGATGCGCAACGCACGCGCATGGCGGTCGTGGCTCACAATCTGGCTAACGTGAACACCACCGGGTTCAAACGGGGTCGGGGAGTGTTCTCCGACCTGTTGTATCAGAATGTGCGTCAGCCCGGGGCGCAATCCTCGCAGAACACTGAGTTGCCCTCCGGACTCATGCTCGGCACTGGAGTTCGGGTGGTGGCGACCGAGAAGCTATTTGCCCAGGGCAATATCATCCAGACCGAGAACTCGCTCGACGTCGCGCTGCAAGGTCGCGGCTTCTTTCAGGTTCTTCAGCCCGACGGCACCATGGGCTACAGCCGTGACGGGCAGTTTCAAACCAGCTCCGATGGCACCATCGTCACCTCGAACGGACTTACGCTCGAGCCTGGACTCACGATCCCCGAGAATACGGTCAGCATCACCATCGGATCGGACGGTGTGGTCTCGGCGCTGGTTGCCGGCAACACGACTCCGACCAATCTCGGCAATATTCAGCTCGCCGATTTCATCAATCCGGCGGGCCTGCAGCCGATCGGGGACAACCTGTTCATCGAGACCGCCGCGAGCGGATCGCCTCAAACCGGCAATCCGGGGACCGACGGCCTGGGCACGCTCGTGCAGGGTGCGGTCGAGAGTTCCAACGTGAACGTGGTGGAAGAGCTGGTCAACATGATTGAGACGCAGCGGGCCTATGAGATGAACTCCAAGGCCATCTCCACCACGGACGAGATGCTGCAGTACGTGAGCAATAACCTTTAACTTGCTGTATTGAAACGGATATGATCGAGAAGTCACGATTCTTTTTTGCCCTGAAGGCCATCCTGGTGGTTGCCGCGGCGCACTTAAGCGTGGCTTGCAACACGGCCCCAACCCGGGACCCCGAGTTCGCCGCGGTGCGGCCCTACCCGGTGGTGGCTCCCTCGCCGACTGGAGGGGGCATCTATCAAGCGGGGTTCAACCTGGTACTTTTCGAGGACCAGCGCGCGCGCCGAGTCGGCGATATTCTCACCGTCACCCTCGATGAGCAGACCCAGGCCTCCAAGAACGCCGACACTTCGGTTCAGAAGGACACGAGTGCCAGTGTCTCCAATCCGACCCTGCTCGGCAGCCAAGTGCAGTTCAACACCCCCGCCCTGCTGCCGCTGGCGAGAACCAGCGACAATTCGCTGGAGACCAGTGTCAGCTCGAATCACGACTTCGAGGGCAGCGGCGAGAGCACCCAGAGCAACAGCCTGAGCGGGGACATCAGCGTCACCGTCGCCGAGGTGCTGCCCAACGGGGATCTGGTCGTGCAGGGTGAGAAGCTTTTGACTCTCAACCAAGGCCACGAGCACATCCGTTTCTCGGGCACGGTGCGACAGGCCGACATTCAACCCGACAACACGGTTTCCTCGGCGAAAGTGGCCAATGCCCGCATCGTCTACGCGGGGGAGGGAGGGCCGGTGGCGGATGCCAATGTGCTCGGCTGGCTGGCCCGTTTCTTCGTGAGCGCGTTTTTCCCGTTCTGAGTTCAATCGAGAGGCTGAGATCATGTTCAACCGCGGACGAGGAG
>JBFHLI010000181.1:0-7235 GCA_041594935.1 Gammaproteobacteria bacterium
CGGGGCTTGACCAGGAGCTGCTCGCCCTGCGCGCGGCTGACCGCGACCGGGCGGTGCTGGCGGCAAGCCATGAGAGGTTGGCGGTCGAGCTTGCTGAGGCGCGGGCGCGTATCGAGTCGCTCGAGGAGCCGATCGCGGGACGAGCGCCGGAAGAATTGGCCGCGACCGGGCCGTCGGCCGATGCCGGCCCCGCCCCGAGCCTCAAGCCCGAAGCGCCGCCGCGGTTGGAACCGGCGGTCATCGCCCCTCTTCCTGACGTCGGTGAGTTCGTGCAAGCGTGGGCCGATGCCTGGTCGCGGAAGGATGTTGGCGGCTATCTCGCCAGCTACTCGAGCCGTTTTCGACCCGCCGACGGCTCGAGCCGACCCGCTTGGGAACGGGTGCGCAGGCAGCGCCTGACCAAGCCCAAGTTCATCGAGGTAACGGTAACGGAGCTGAGGACAGAGCTCATCGGGCGCGACCGCGCACGCGCGACATTCCGGCAGGCGTACCGGGCAGACCACTATCGGGATTCGGTCTCCAAGACACTTCTGCTCGTGCTCGAGGACGGCGAGTGGCGCATTGCGGAGGAGAACAGCCGTTAGTCTAAGCCACCCATCTCAGTCGCCGATAGTGAGCACTAACTTGCCGGTCGTGCCCCCGGCCTCGAGCGTCGCATGGGCCGCCGCCGCCTCGGCAAGGGGGAAGGTCTGCTGCACCTGAACGTTGAGCTTACCCTCCACCAGCCACCGCATGCCGATTCGCACCATCTCCGCCTGCTCACGCATCCGCGCCTCCATGCCGCGCCACATCGGGGTCAGCATCATGACGTTCAGAATGCTCAGATTGGCGTTGTAGGCGTCGAGCGATTCGGTGTCGCCGGGAGTGCCCATGAGGGTGACCACCCGGCCGTAGAGCGACATGGCCCCGAAGGTGCGACGCATCGCGTCCTCCCCCACGTTGTCCAGCGCGACGTCGAGGCCTTCCCCCTCGGTCCAGGCGAGCGCCGCCTCGGCGAAGTCCTCGTCGCGGTAGAGAATGGGTCGCTCCGCGCCGAGCCCGCGGACAAAATCAGCCTTGGCCGCGGTGCTCACGGTGGCGGCTACTCGCGCGCCCAGCTGCCGCGCGACCTGCACCCCGATGTGCCCGGTGCCGCCCGCCCCGGCATGAATGAGCACCCGTTCGCCCGCCCTGACCCCGGCGCGCTCGTGGAGTGATTCCCACAGGGTGATGAACACCAGCGGCAAGGCCGCGGCGTGCACGAAATCGACCTCCTCGGGCTTCGCGACCAGGAGGCTCTCGGGCACGACCGCGTGCTCGGCGTAGGTTCCGGGCGTCCCCCCGATGCCGCCGTTGCAGAAGCACACCGCATCGCCCGGCGCGAAGCGGGTGACGGCGGGGCCCACCGCCTCCACCACTCCGGCGCCGTCGTGACCGAGGACGCAGTCGGTGCCATCCCCCCGGTAGGGGCCCAGGGCGCGAAAGAAAGTGTCCGCCGGATTCAGCCCGGCCGCCTTCAGGCGCACCAGCACGTGGTCGTCGCGCCCCGGCCAGGTGAGCGTCACCGTCGCTGCCGCCAGCACCTCAGGCCCGCCGGGCCGCTTCATCACGATCGCCTTGGTCTTCATCGGGGTCCCCTGATCTTCGCGTCGAAAAAAATTCCGGGTGGCCGGCCGGCGGCTGCGGCTCAAAGATATCGCCCCATACGCTGCATCACCTCGATGGCGTTGCCGTCGGGGTCGCGAACGAAAAAGTAGCGGCCAAGGACCTTTCCGCCGACCAGGTGGTCGGTCAGGCTCGGGTCGATGTCGTCGGTCAAGCCCGACAGTCGCGCGTGGTGCGCCGCAAGGTCATCAACCACCAGCGCAAAATGGTTGTCCCGCCTCGACGGGGGCGAGAGGTCAGCGTCGTGATAAGACACGAGCTCGATCTCGGTCGGGCTCTCGTCGTCCCGGAGGTAAACCAGGCTGTACGGGCGATCCCGGTAGACTCCGTCGTGACGCTCCACCGCCTCCATGTCGAACGCGTCTCGATAGAAGGCGCTTGCGCGCTCGAGATCGCTCACCTCGATGCACACGTGCACGATCTTGGTCATCGGCCGCGCTCGTGGCTCTTGCTTTCGATCACGGGCGTCCACCCGGGATGACGCGTGGTCCGGGCGCAGCGCTCCGACCGGGTCGGGCCGCGAGGGAGGCGTGCTTCGAGAACGCCTCGCGGAACCCGGGCAGGTGGACGGCGACGAAGGTGACGACGATCTCCTGGGCCTCCTCCCGGGTCAAGCCCTCGTCCGTGGCGGCCAGGCGCACCCAGGCACCGTCCATGACGATGCTGATTTGACGCGCCACCGCCCAGGCCCGCGCGCGCGACATCCAGTGGCGCAGCTCGTGAGCGAGATTGCTCTGCAGCCGCCGCTCGAGCACCCGCTGGATACGCGCGTAATGTGACGACTGGGTGACCTGGGAGATGAATGACACCCAGAACTGGGCCGCGGGCCGGGTGAACGTATCGCCGAAATAGCCCTGGATGATGATCGCGAGGCGTGCCATCGGATCGGTGACGCCATCGAGCCGCGCGGTGGCGAACTGCAGCACGGACCGATTCGCATAGCGGATCGCCGCCTCCAGCAGCTCGTCCTTGCCCCGGAAGTAGTGATGTACGATTCCGCGCGACATGCCCACCCGCCCCGCGACCTTGGAGACCGTCGCCCCGGTGAATCCTTCCGTGCAGAGCAACTCGTAGGCGGCTTCTTCGAGCTCGCGACGGCGAATCTGTTTGATCGAGGTTGCCATTGGGTTGGCCTCGGGCTCAGTCCGAAGCACGCATGTGTCGCGCGAGCTCGGCGTTAACCGTTCCCGCCGCTTCCGCCTGGGGCATGTGCCCGACTCCTTCGAGCAGGACGGACCTGGCCCCGGGAAGCGCACCCGCATGGGCCACCGGGATGATCCGGTCCGACTTGCCCCAGATGACGAGCACCGGCATGGTCAGCTCCGACCTCCGCTCAAGGTACGTATTGCGCTGCTCGTGATCGGGAAAGTTCGTCTCGTGGATGCGTCGCATCGCCTCGCGGACCCCGTCGATACGAAGCCGCTTCAGGGTCTCCTCCACGCCGGCGCGGGTCACCAGCGATGCATTCCCGTACATGACCTCGATGAACGGCGTCAGCTCGCGCCGTCGGTCCGCCCGGCCAAAGCCCTCGAGCGTCTTGGAATCGATCTCGCGCCCGAGTCCGGTGGGCGCAATCAACGATAACGAGGCGATGCGGTCGGGCTCGCCGAGCGCGAGCTCGAGCGCGACGCCGCCGCCGAAAGAGTGGCCGCACAGATGAATTCGCTCGAGGCCAAGCGTGCTCAGGGCCGCGCGAACCGCGCCGGCCATCGCCGCGGCCGAGCCGTCGCCCACGTCCTTGCTGGAGCCGCCGTGCCCCGGAAGGTCGAGCGCGTACACCGCGCGCCCCTCGGAAAGCGTTGATTGATTGAAAGCCCAGTCGTCGAGGTCGCCGCCCCAGCCGTGCAGCAGCACTGCCGGCATTGCCGCGTCCTCGCCGAGCTTGAGGTACCGAAGACTCCGCTGGTCGGGAAGACTCAGGCGCTCGGGGGCGATCGCGGGCCCCTGCGTTTCCCCGGATACCGCTTTGGCCCGGCGTTCGGCGACGAAGGCATCAATGTCAGCCTCAGACACCGAGGCATCGGCGATCACCGCGAGAAGCGCGCCCACCGGCAGCGTCTCGCCGAGCTGGGCAACCCGCCGGCGAAGAATACCCGTGTGGCGCGACTCGATCGCGTTGGCCGTCTTCGTGGTCTCGATGTCGACCAGTTCCTCGCCTTCGCCCACCGGCGCTCCCTCCTCGGCGAGCCACGCGGTAACCGTGCCCTCCTCCATCGTGATCCCCCACTTCGGGACCACCACCGCGTGGATCGTGACCACGCTCACCTCCCCGCTCTCACACTCGCATGCACCGCCGCGGCGATACGGTCCGGGTCGGGAATGTAGAGGTCCTCGAGCTCGGGGGCGAAGGGCACCGGCGTATGCGGCGGCGTGACCATCTGGACCGGCGCGCGGAGCGCGCCGAAGGCCTCGGTGGCGGCAAGCGCCGCCACGTCGGCCGCGAACCCACAGCGCGGAGCGCCCTCATCGACGACCACCAGCCGACCGGTGCTCTCGATGCTCTCGAGGATCGAGTCCGTATCGAGCGGGGAGGTGGTGCGGGGGTCGATCAGCTCGCATTCGATGCCGTCCGCGGCGAGCCGGGTAACCGCCTGCGCGGCCATCTGCACCATCCGACCGGTCGCGACGACGGTGACGTCGGTGCCCTCGCGCACGATGCTCGCCTCGGCAAACGGGATCGCGTAGGGCTCCTCGGGAACTGCGCCCTTGTTGTCGTAGAGTGCCTGGTGCTCGAGAAACACCACCGGGTCGTCGTCCCGGATCGCGGCCATGAGCAGTCCCTTGGCGTCGTACGGGTTGGAGGGAATGACGCACTTCAGCCCCGGCACGTGGGTGAACAGCGCGTGCAGGCTCTGGCTGTGCTGGGCACCGGCTCGAAATCCCGCCCCGAATGCGGTCCGGACCACGACCGGGGTCCGGGCCTTGCCCCCGAACATGTAGCGAAACTTGGCGGCCTGGTTCATGAGCTGATCGAAGCATACGCCGATGAAGTCGTTGTACATCAGCTCCACCACCGGGCGCAGGCCGCTCGCGGCCGCACCCACCGCGGTGCCGAGATAAGCGGTCTCGCTGATCGGGGTGTCGAGCACGCGGGCGGGGCCGAAGCGGCGCCAGAGCCCCCGGGTCACCCCGTTGGCGCCGCCCCAGGCATCCTGCTCGCCGGCCGAGCCGGTGCCGCCGGCGATATCGAGCCCGATCGCGACGATGCTCGGGTCGCGCTCCATTTCCTGATGCAGAGCCTCGTTGAGGGCGTCGCGGGTGGTGCGGATGCGAGCCATGACCCGGTCGTCGTCAGTAGCTCACGTAGACGTCGGCGGTGAGGTCGCCCGGCTCGGGAGGAGGCGCCGCGCGGGCGGCGGCGAGGGCGTTGGCGACCATCGTGGTGATCGCAGTGTCCTCGGCATCCAGCCCGGCCGGATCAAGAAGCTTCGCACCGAGAACCCGTTCGCGAAAGCGCACCAGGCAGTCGCGATCGGCCCGGGCGCTCTCGACCTCGTTGGTGCCGCGATAGGTCTGGCTGTCGCCCTCGTGATGACCGAAGAACCGCACCGTGCGCGCCTCGATCAGTGAGGGTCCCTCGCCCCGCCGGGCTCGATCGATCGCCTGGCCCATGGCGTCGAACACTGCGAAGAAATCGGTGCCGTCCACCGAATGGCCGGGCATCGCGAACGCTTCGGCCCGGCGCACGACCTCCCCGCCCGCGATCGCCCAGCTCGATGCGGTGCTCTCCGCATAGCCGTTGTTCTCGAACACGAAGACGACCGGCAGGCTCCAGATCGAAGCGAGGTTCAGGCTCTCCAGCACCGCCCCCTGATTGGCCGCGCCATCGCCGAGGAAGCTCACCCCCACCTTGCCGGTGCCGAGCGTCTTGGCCGCGAGCGCGGCGCCGCAAGCGAGCGGCGCGCCGGCGCCGACGATCGCGTTCGCTCCCATCATCCCTCGGTCCAGGTCGGCGATGTGCATGGAGCCGCCCTTGCCGTGACACACCCCGTCCCGGCGGGCGTGAAGTTCTTTCATCATCCCCGGCACCTCGACGCCCTTGGCGATGCAGTGGCCGTGACCCCGGTGGGTGCTGACGATCCGGTCCGCATCATCGAGGTGCATGCATACCCCGACCGCGACCGCCTCCTCGCCCGCGTACAGGTGGACGAACCCCGGCATTCGCCCCGCCTCGAACTCCTCGCGTACGGTCTCCTCGAAGACACGGATGGTGCGCATTCGCCGGTAAGCCTCGAGCAGCTGCTCGCGGTCGAGCTGCAGGCCAGAAATACTCATCTGTCGGGTGTTGTCGAGCGCGATCGTTTCACCATGCCGGCAAAGGTGCCGTAGCCCTGGCTTGCTTGTCAACAAGGATATTTGCTCCATGTATGAATTATTGGCAGTATGTCCAGCCGTCACGTTGGTGGGGTCCGGCAACATGAACAAGGCGGTGCGTCGTGATCTGACCGAGGTGGCCCACGACTTCGCCAGCCCGAGCGCATACGACGTTCGGGCCGAGGGCGGCGTACCCGAGGCAGCGGTGGCCCAGTACGAGCGCGATGGGGTGGTGTGCTTGCGACATGTCCTCGGGCCGAAAGCGGTGGCGCAGCTGCGCGAGGATATGGACGAGGCCGTCGCCCACCCTGCCCCGGCGCCCATGCACATGAAGCAGGGAGGAACCCCGCAGGACCCGAGCTTCTTCTACTTCGAGTACCAGATGCACGAGCGCTTCGATTCCTTCCGGCGCCTGGTCTGGGAGGGGGAGATTCCCGGTTATGCGATGACGTTGATGCGCTCACCCATGCTCGGGTTCTTCTACATGAACTCTTTCGTCAAGGAGGGCGGGGCGCTCGACAAGCCCACCCCGTGGCATCAGGACGGCTCCTACTCGCGAATGCTGGGTGAAAAGGTCATCAACTTCTACATCGCGCTCGACCGGATGCCGGCGGAGTCGACCCTGCGATTCAAGCAGGGTTCGCACCGCGCCGGGATCACCTATCTTCCGAGCGGCGGCGATTGGGAGGGTCCGTCCACGCAGCCGGTCACGCGCGGCAAGGTGACGATGCCCCCGTTCCCCGAGATCGATGCCGGGTTTCCGACGGTGGGGTGGGCGCTCGAGCCCGGCGATGCGCTGGTGTTTCAGCAGCGCACCCTGCACGCCGCCCCCGGCAACCCGTTCAGCTACCGGCGCCACGCCGTCGCGCTGGTCCTGTGCGGCGATGACGTGCGCTACGATGCCTCGCCCGGCACGAACGATCCTCCGTTCGAGGATCCTGATCTCAAGGACGGTGACGTTCCCTGGGGAGCGGTGTTCCCGCGCGTACGCTGAGGAGAACGGCCGGCTGCGCCGCGCCCGGGCGGCGAGGTCGTCGGGCTTGCGAACGCGGAGGGGTGCCGTGCCTCCGGCTGAGAACGGTTCACCGAGGCCTTGCGCGCGAGCGCTGCGCAGAACTCGAGCAGATCCTCGAGGTCCTCGCGAGCAATCGCGTGAAGGCGTACCCAGTCGAAGACTCCGTAACGATGGGCAACAAGATTGCGCAGCCCCGATGCCGAGGCGAGTCGCGCCGCGAGGGCTGGCTCGATGACATGGTGCTCGGCCAGAATCGTGAAGA
>JBFHLI010000182.1:0-7233 GCA_041594935.1 Gammaproteobacteria bacterium
CGGCCGAGATCGCCGGCTTCAGGCTTGCCGGCGACGCCCACCTCCGTAAACACCGGCAGTCATTCTCCCCTCGCCCCAATCCGCTTCCTGCCGGCTGCGAGCCCACCGAGACCTAACCCGGATAGGTCCCCAGAAGCGCGTCGGCGCACTCGAACGCGCGGCGAACGGAGATTGCACCGCCCAACGCCGTCGATTCGGATAGCAACCACGCCATAGGCCGGCGCGCTCGAAACGGGTTGGATTCCCGCGCAGGTTCCTTAAAATCTTCCTGCGATGGATTTCAAGCCCCGGCATCACCCACCTCGGAGCAGCCGCTCGCGGCGCTTCAGCGCGCGGGCCACGCTGATCGTGCTCGCGCTTCTCGCAGGCGGCGGCGCCCGGGCCGCGGCGCTGAACGTTGCGATGTTGAACGCGGGACCGAGCCCGTCCTACGCGCTGCGCGAAGTGTCCGAGCTCGTCGCGGCGAACGGCCCCATCGACCTGTGGGGCATCGTTGCCGTGAACAGCGAGAGTCTCGCCCTGAACTTCTTGAAGGCGACCCGCGCGAGTGGGAAGTCACGGCTGCGGTATTTCCTAAGCCGCTCGGGCGGGCAACGGCGTCTGCAGATACTCTACAACCCGGAGACACTGACGTTGCTCGAGACGCGGGAGCTGCATTACGTGAGCCCCAGTCATCGAAGACCCGGAGCGCTCATCGGCGGCTTTCTGCACAAAGCGAGCGGAGTCCAGTTCTACGCCATGGTGAACGACCTCGGGACGACCGGCGCCTCGAGCGATTCGCGACTGCGGCAGGCGCGGCTCGTCAACCGGTGGGCCGAGGCGGCCGGAGTGCCGATCATCGCGCTCGGCACCTACGCTTTCGACGCGCAGGGCGTGCCCCCCGACCCCGCTTACGGGCAGATGGTGGCGGGGGATGTCTTCCGGTGGATCCGCCCCATTCCACGGCTGGAAGGGCCGTGTGCGCCGGGGGAAACCTCGAGCTTCATGTTCGTAGGCGGTCCGGCGGTATCTTGGACCGCGGCGGTGCACCCGCTCCTCGCGACCGGGGCCGCGACCTGCACCGATGCGAGCGGGGATCCGCGTCCCCAGGCCCTGTTCGGCCGCTTCGACGTTCGCTGAACCACCGGCCCGCCGCGCCACGAATGGTGCCACCGCGCTCCCATTTCCGGCAATCAATCCGGCTCGAGGTGCCAGACCGATGTTCCCTCCTAGAAAAGCCACGGCATCATGAGCACGGTCGCGATGGACAGCGCCAGTAGCCAGCTCAGCACTGCATCGGCACGTGGGTGGGATCTCTGCCAGTGATCGAGACGTTTTCGCATGGTCCAATACTCCGTGTCGTTCTCCCGGAGATCAGGTTATTGGGGTCGCGAGTCGCTCGGCGTGGCCGATCCCACACCGCCGCGGCGCCAGAGTGTGACCCCGATCACAGATCGCGACGAAACCACCGCTCAGCCGACTCAAATGAATTGTGAAATTCCGTAAACAGCGCGGTATGGCTCTTAACCGGAGTCCCGCCAGGCCTCAGACTCACCTATTGATGCCCCGAATACGGTGATGCCCGACCATGACCATCGCGAACAGAATCGACCACCCCCTCTCCAATCGAGCGACCGGCGGTTGCCCCCGCGGCGCCTCGAAGCCAGTGGAGCGCGCCCGCACCGGCGGACCCGCATCGCCGCTTCGGACCTGGACCCTCTGCGTGCTGATGATCGCCGCCCTCGCAGGCTGCGAGACCACCGGCAGCAACAACGAGACGATGGGCACGATCGCCGGTGCCGCGGCGGGGGCGCTCATCGGCTCGCAGGTCGGCGGCGGCAAGGGCAAACTGGCCGCCGTGATCGCCGGCGGCCTTGCCGGCGCCCTGATCGGCAGGCAGATCGGCGCCTACCTCGACGCGCAAGAGCGTGACCTGCAGTCCGAGGCAACGGCGAGCGCCCTCACCAACGAAGCGCCCAACACCCAGACCTGGAGCAAGCCAGAAGGCCTCAAGGGTGCGGTAACCGCGGGGCCGGTCGCGACCGACTTAAGCGCCGGCGACGCCCGCGAATGCCGAATGATCGAGCAAAACGTCACCCTCGAAGATGGGCGGCGAGTGGTTGACGAGCTGAGGTTTTGCCGAAATCCCGACGGCCTGTGGGAGCGACAGGCATAAGCTCGCCCTCCAGTAATCGGGCGCGGTCCGCGCGCCCGCCAAGTTAACTCGGTCTCGCCGGCCGCGTAGACGACGAGGCGTGGAGCTCCACGAACCGTCGGCGGCCCCCCGGACTTGCGTTTGGAGCAAGTTGGGGCAAGATCGGCGAGCGCAATCCAAGGAAAGGTGCCGGGTCGCGTGACGCTTGCCGAGCACGCCGGCGGGATCGAGTCAATCGACAACCCGGGAAACGGCGGGATTGTGCCGTCGACGCTCGCGCCTGCCACGAGCCTTCCGCGTGGCGACGGAGTGATTGAGGAGAGTTCGCATGCAGCCCGACGAGGTCAAATCCTCCGCCGACGCGAAGGCGATCGTGGAGGAACGAGAGCTGGAGCATGTCAAGGTCGGAGTTTTCGATATCGACGGCATCATGCGCGGCAAGTACATGGGCCGCGACAAGTTTGTCGCCGCCTTGAGGGGCGGGTTCGGGTTCTGCGATGTCGTACTCGGCTGGGACTCTCATGACCAGCTCTACGACAACGTGCGCTTCACCGGCTGGCATACGGGCTATCCCGATGCCCCGGTTCGAGTCCTTCCCGACAGCTGCCGCGAGCTGCCGCTCGAGGACAACATGCTGCTATTCCTGGGCGAATTCGGCGGCGAGGCGGAGAACATCTGTCCCCGCGGCGTACTGCGAAGGACGGTGGAGCGCGCCCGGAGCATGGGCTTCGAGCCCTACGCAGCGCTCGAGTTCGAGTTCTTCGTCTTCGACGAGACACCGCACTCGGTTCGCGACAAGGGCTATCGCAACCTGACGCCGATGGCGCCCGGGTCCTTCGGCTACTCGACGATCAGAAGCTCCGTCGAATCCGATTTCTATCAAGCCCTTCTTTCGCTGTGCGAACGCATGAGCTTCGGCCTCGAGGGCCTGCACGAGGAGACCGGGCCCGGGGTGCTGGAAGGTTCGATCCGAGTATCCCCGGCGCTCGAAGCAGCGGAGAAGGCGGCTCTGTTCAAGACCTTTGCCAAAGTGATGGCGCAAAAGCACGGAAAGATGGCCACCTTCATGGCCAAGTGGTCGAAGGACTGGCCCGGGCAGAGCGGCCACATTCACATGTCGCTCCGGGATTCCGCCGGGCACTCGACCTTCTACGACGCCGAGGCCGCCCATCACATGAGCGAGACCATGCGCCACTTCCTCGGGGGGCAGCAAGCGCTGATGCCGCAGCTGCTCGCCATGGTCGCGCCGACGATCAATTCCTATACCCGGCTCATTCCCGGGTTCTGGGCGCCCACCGACGCGAGCTGGGGAGTGGAGAATCGAACCTGCGCGCTTCGAGTCATCGCCGGGTCGGAAAAGGCCCAGCGCATCGAGTACCGCATCGCCGCCGCCGACGTGAATCCGTATCTCGGGGTGGCCGCAGCCCTCGCCTCGGGATTGTGGGGCATCGAGAATGAGGTCGAGCCCACCGACCCGGTGATCGGAAACGCCTACGCACAGAATTTTCCGCAACGGCTCAAGGTACCCGCCACCCTGTGGGAAGCGGCACAACGGCTCAAGAAGTCCAAACCCGCCCGCCTTCTTTTCGGGGACGCATTCGTCGAGCATTTCGCGGCTACCCGCGAGTGGGAAGAGCGCGAGTTCCGAAAGCACATCACCGACTGGGAGATGGAGCGGTACTTCGAGATCATTTGAGGCGAACGCGCTCTGGTCGCTCCGAGCATCTCGCGCTCCGCCCGTTTACGAGGACGACAACCATGACGTTTTCAATCGTCGGAAGATGTGAGCGCAGCGGGATGTTCGGAGTCGCGATCTCGACCTCGAGCATCTGTGTCGGCAGCCGCTGCCCCTGGGCCCGGGCCCGAGTCGGCGCGGTGGCGACCCAGAATGTCACCGACCCCAGCCTGGGTACCGCGCTGCTGGAGCTGCTCGCCCGCGACTTCAACGCGCGGCAGGCGCTCGCGGTGGTGCTCGAGAGCGGTCTCAACATGGAGTACCGACAGCTCACCCTCATCGATCGCAACGGGCTCGTGGCACATCACTCGGGCGCGAAGACCCTCGGCACGCACGGTGTCTCGACCGGGCGGGACTGCGTCGCGGCGGGAAACCTGCTCGCGAACCCGGCCGTGCCGGGTGCGATGACCGAGCACTTCATCGGCCACCCCGATGCTCATCTCGCGCAGCGCCTGGTGGACTCCCTCGCCGCGGGCCTGGGGGCCGGCGGCGAAGAGGGGGTGGTGAAGTCTGCTGCCCTGCTCGTGGTGCACGAGCGCTCGTGGCCGCTCGTCGACCTGCGGGTGGACTGGCACGACGACGCGCCGATTGAAACCCTGAGGGACCTCTGGAACGCCTACGAGCCGCAGATGAACGACTACGTCACCCGCGCCCTCGATCCCGCCTCGGCCCCCGCCTACGGCGTGCTCGGCGACCCGTGACGGAGGCGTCGCTCAGCCCGTGAGCAGTTCTCGCGCCCGGTCGTGCAGCGCCGGGGTCGCGGCCGCCAGGATGCGACCGGATGAGGATAGCCCGAGGCCGCCGCCCTCCCAGTCGGTGATGACCCCGCCCGCGCCGCTCACCACCGGCACCAGCGCGAGATAATCGTGGGGCTTCATGTCGGCTTCGATCACCAGGTCCACGTGCCCGGAGGCGAGCAACCCGTACGCGTAGCAATCGGCCCCGAAGCGAGTGAGCGCGGTCGAGCGCGAGACCGCCTCGAACTTCTCCGCGTCCCCGCCGGCGAACATCGCGGGAGAGGTGGCGAATAGCGACGCCGACGCGAGATTCTCCACCCCGCTCGTGCGGCACGCTCGATCGTTGAGCTTGGTCGGAGCCCCCGCCGCCCCGACCCAGCGTTCCGCCAGCGCGGGCATCTCCAGCACCCCGACCAGGGGCCGCCCGTCGAGCAGGAAGGCAATCAGAGTGCCGAATGTGGGCAGACCGGTGATGAACGCCTTGGTGCCGTCGACGGGGTCGATCACCCACAGAGAGCGACTGTCCATGCGCTCCCCGCCGTGCTCCTCCCCCAGCAATCCGTGGTCGGGCCAGCGGTCCGCGATCATCGCCCGCAGCACTTTTTCCGTCAGGCGGTCGACCACCGTCACCGGCGAGGCGTCGGCCTTGCGTTCCACGACGATTCCCTGTCGGAAATAGGCCCGCGCGATGGGCCGCGCAACGTCGGCGAGCCGTTGCGCGAAGCGCATTAGCTCGTCGAGGTCGACTCCCTGTGCTTCGAGCCGCTTCACTGAATCCGGCACGATCTTCTGGCCTCCGAGCTTCCCATACGATTCATCCCCCGCACCGGATGCGCTAGACTTTTCGCCCGCAGTTCACTTCGAGGTTTGAATAACATGATCGGGCCGGCGCGTCACCTAGGAATTGCGAGCGTCCTGCTGCTCGGGCTGCTGCTCGTCGGCTGCGCCGATGAGAACGGTGACCGCGGGCGCCCGGCGCCGTCCGAGCCCACCGCGGACCGGGCGACGGCCGCGCCCGGCGCCGACGGCCCCCGGGTCAATCTACGCTCCGACAAGACTCACGCGGTGCAGCCCGGCGACGAGCTCACGCTCACCATCGAGGTCTCTGGCTACACGCTGGACCCAAACCAGATCGGGGCGGAGAACGAGCCGGGAGTGGGGCATTACCGGGTGTATCTCGACGATGCAAGCGGCGACGAATACCTTGCGGTGGCGGCCGAGCCAACCTTGAAGGTCAAGCTGCCGGCGTCCGTCACCGACGGCTCGCACGACCTGCGGGTCGTGCTCTTCGAGAACGACGGGACGCCGCTCGCGCCGCCGGCCGAAGGCAGCGTGCTGCTGATTGTCTATCGGCTGTGATTCGGCTGGAAACACCACCGTAAGCGGCGCCGGATAAAGCCCGCAACCTGCTTCCTCGGGCCAAGCTTTGCGGTTACCATGCGCCTGAAGCCCCGGGCCGGATGCCGAATCGGGGGCAGAACCAATAATATCAACGAGGAGGGATTCGAGCATGAATGCTAGGATGAAAGCGCTCGCAATGGGCACCCTGGCCGCCACCGGCCTCGCACTTGTCGCACCAACGTCGGCCGAGGTGCCGGAATCCAGCGACCCGATCATTCTGACCATCCACGACTGGACCGGGCAGTACATCACGACCCACATCATGGGCCGGGTGCTGGAGAAGATGGGGTACAACGTCCAGTACCAGCAAGCCGATTACATCGCGCAGTTCGCAGGCCTCGAGTCCGGTGACCTGCACGTCGCGATGGAGATGTGGGAGACCACCGGCAAGCAGGCGATGGACGCAAGCCTCGCCACCGGCAATACCGTCGATCTCGGCGAGACCGGCATGAAGGCGATCGAGGAGTGGTGGTACCCGCTGTACATGAAGGAGAGGTGCCCGGGGCTGCCCGACTGGAAAGCGCTGAACGCGTGCGCGGAGGCCTTCGCTACGCCCGAGACCTCTCCGCGCGGACGATACCTCGGCGGACCGGTGACCTGGGCTGGATTCGATGATGAGCGCGCCGAGGCGCTGGGGCTCGATTACGAGGTTGTCCACGCCGGCACCGACGCCGCCCTGTTCGCCGAGGTCCAGTCGGCCTACGAGCGCAAGGCACCGATCCTCGCCTGGATCTACACCCCGCACTGGGCCCCCATCAAGTTCAAGGGTGAGTGGGTCAACTTTCCCCGTTACAACGATGCGTGCTACGAGGACCCGAGCTGGGGCATGAATCCCAAGATGGCCTATGACTGCGGCAAGCCGCGAGGATGGATCAAGAAGGTGGGCTGGAAGGCCGGAGAGGCGAAGTGGCCGTGTGCGTACCGTGCGGTCCGCAACTTCATGCTGGACAACCAGAGCATGGGCGAGATGATTGGCGAGGTGGACCTCGACGGAAAAAAGGTGGATGACGTCGTCGACGCCTGGATCAGCAACAACGAGAGCACGTGGCGCAAGTGGACCGAGTGTAGCTGACCCGGCGCCGTTTCAATCTAGAAGGCACATGCCGCCGGGCGACCCGGGCGCCCGGCGGTTCCACTAGACCCCAAAGACGCATGACGTCGAAGCCGACGCAGGCACCAACCCGCGACGCCCCCGCCAACCAAGTCGCGACGGCCCCCAAGATCGA
>JBFHLI010000183.1:0-7166 GCA_041594935.1 Gammaproteobacteria bacterium
ACGACCCGATGAAGGAGAACTTGCAGCGCACCTTGGGATTGACCTCCTTGGCGCCGGAGCAGAACGCGTTCGAGAGGCGGTTGATCTCGGGGATCGCAATTCCGCCCACCACCCCGACCACGTTGCTCTTGGTCATCTTTCCCGCGATCATCCCCGAGAGATAGGCGGGCTCGTGGATCCAGTTGTCGAAGACACCGAAGTTCGGCTCCGCCGGCCCGATCCCGGACCCGAACACGAACGCGACTTTCGGATAGTCTCTGGCGACCCGCCGCGCAATGCGCTCCGCCCCGAAGGCGTCGCCCATGATCAGCTGATGCCCCTTCTCGGCGTACTCGCGCATGACCCGCGCGAAGTCCGCGGCCTTCACGCTCTCTGAAAAGGTGTACTCGATGTCGAGCTCCTTCTCGGCCCGCTGCAGCGCCTCGTGAATCTGCTTGACCCAGGGCTCCTCGATCGGGGTCTCGAAGAGGCCCGCGACCTTGAGAGTCTCGGCGTGAGCCGCGAACGGCGCGACGGCGAGCGCCGCCGATACCACGAACGTTCGGAAAATGAGTGCGATCGTGTTTTTCTTGGTTCGAGTGGACATTATTGTTCCTCCCCACTTTGCCCGGGAAATGCAACCGCGATGATCCGGTCAGGAGTCAGTCGCGATTTCCGGGCGATAGTATCGGAAATTTCGCTGGCCAGGAACTGTGCCGCCTCCGGGACGCGCATGCGCAAGCGGCCGGACGTCAGCGTCGCGGGTGACGACGTCGCACGATGCCGTCCGGGGTCAGGAGCGTGTTGGTGAGGGTGCGTTCGTCGTGCAGCATCCGCCAGCTCAGCATCTTCTGGGTGTACTCGAGCATCTCGGCCCGGTAAGCCGGATCGGTGGAGCGATCGTGCAGCTCCGCCGAGTCCGTCTCGAGGTCGAAGAACAACGCGGGCAGCGCAGTGAAGTGCACGTACTTGCGCTGCCGGCTGCGGATCACGCTCAGGGTGCACTGATCGGGGGTCAGCCCGAGGACGGGGTTCGTGCCGTCGAGGCTGAAGTCGCGAAAATCGAGTGCCCAGTGAACCTCGTCGCGCCAGGTCGACGGGTGCTCACCGAGGAGAAAGGGTCGCAATGACTCACCATCGCACGGCACCGGAACATCCAGACCCAGGCATTCCAGGATGGTGGGCATGACGTCGACGTTCTCGGTGAATGCCCCGGTTTGGGTGGCGCCCGGGGTACGAGGGTCGCGGATGATCAACGGGATGTGGAAGGACTGATCAAAATACGCGTACTTGGCAAATAGCCAGTGGTCGCCGAGCTGCTCGCCGTGATCGGAGGTGAAGACGAAGAGCGTGCGCTCATAGGCGCCGGTCTGCTCGAGGAAGTCGATCAGTCGCCCGATGTTGGCATCAACCTCGGTCATCATCGCGTAGTAGGTCGCCCGGGCCTGCAGAATGTCGGTCTCGCTCAGCTGCAGGTTGTTGCGTGATTTATGGCCGTAGAAGATCCCGGTGCCCCGCTGGTTATCGAGCAGGGTGGCGAGATAGGGGTGCTGGCGGGCCTCGTCCTGAGCCGAGGCGGCGCGAACCGGTCGCGGGACATCGGCCGGCGCGTACATCGCATGATAAGGCTCGGGCACCACGAAGGGGGGGTGCGGGGAGAGATAAGACAGATGCACGAACCAGGGCTGAGCCTGGCGTACCGAGAGATATCGGATCACCTCGTCGGTCAGGAAGGCAGTGTTGCTGTCCTCGGCCGCGAAGAACGCCGGGGAGAAGGTGCGCCCGCGCCCCTCGCTGCCCGGAAATCCGGCTCGAGGTCGATAGACGTCGAACTCACCCGGCCCGACCGCGTAGTCCCTGCGCTTGAGATGCGCCCTCCAGAACAAGAGCTCGCCGCCGTCGCTCACCACCGCGGTCATGCCCGGCAGGGGCCCTTCATGTGTCCTGAGCGCCGGATCTCGCGGGTCGCGCCCGCGCGGGTCCGGGCCCACGTCGGTGTAGCCGAACAACACGGGGTCGAGCCCGAGGCGGCGCACTTCGAGCGCGACATTGGTGTGCCGTTGGTCCAAGGGCGTTCCGTTGACCACCACGCGGTGGTTGTGCAGGTAGAGCCCGGTGTAGAGGCTCGCGCGTCCCGGTCCGCAAGGCGACGCCTGCGAGTAGTGCTGGCGAAAGACGGTTCCATCGCGGGCAAGGCGGTCCAGGTGCGGCGTCTGCACGCACGGGTGTCCGAGTGAGCCGAGACAATCTCCCCGCCACTGGTCTGCGGTGATGAAGAGCACGTTGAGCGGCGATTTCATGCCATGATCGGCTCAGCCTGTCGTGGCGCGTTTCTCCGCGATAGGGCGCGCGCCTCATTCCGTCAGCACGAGGGTATCGGCGCGACGCCATGCGATCCAGAGGTCGTCGCCGACCACCACCGATGGGCTCGCGCTTCGGGTATCGTTTTGGAGATTGGCGGTCACCGATACTCCGGTTGGGCAGCGCAGATACACGTGACTCTCGTTACCGTAGTAGGCAACCTCGGTGACCTTCCCGCGCACCTTGATCTCGCCCTCGCCGGGCTCTTCCGCAAGCAGCCGCACTTTCTCGGGCCGCACCGCGATGCCAATCCGACCGCTCGCTTCACCGCGGTAGGGTATCGAAAGCCGGCCGCCGGCCCCGCCCTCTCCGAGGCCGTCGACCTCGACCACGAGGCCGCGCTCGTCGACCCCCGCCACTTCCGCTTCGAACAGATTCATCTTGCCGATGAAGTCGGCCACGAACCGGCAGCTCGGATACTCGTAGAGCTCGCTCGGGGAGGCGACTTGAAGCACTCGGCCCTGGTCCATGACCGAGACCCGATCGGCCATCGACAGCGCCTCGTCCTGGTCGTGGGTCACGATCACGAAGGTGATACCGACCGAGTGCTGCAGGCGTACCAGCTCGAGCTGCATCGCTTCGCGCAGCTTCGCGTCGAGCGCCGAGAGAGGTTCATCGAGCAGCAGTACCCGAGGGCGCTTCACGAGCGCGCGGGCGAGCGCGACCCGCTGGCGTTGGCCGCCGGAGAGCTGGTCCGGTTTGCGTTGCTCCAGGCCCCCGAGGAGCACCAGTGAGAGCGCCTCGGCGACGCGGTCGTCGATCTCGGGCCGTGGCACGCCGGTCACCTTGAGCCCGTAGGCAACATTCTGAGCCACCGTCATGTGCGGGAAGACCGCGTAGGACTGGAACACCATGTTTACCGGGCGACGGTTGGGCGGGACGTCAACCATGTCCCGGCCGTCGATCAGAATCGCGCCTTCGGTCGGGGTTTCGAAGCCTGCGAGCATCCGCAAGAGCGTCGTCTTTCCGCAGCCCGAGGGTCCGAGCAGGGCAAAAAACTCGCCCTCGGCGATGTCCAGGCTGACGTTGTCGACGGCCACGACCGCGGCGCCAAAGCGCTTGGTAATACTGCGGATCGATATGATGCTCTTGGCGCTCATCGGACCGCTCGCCCGCTCGGCCCGACGGCGGGCGGCATTGCGGCCAGCGTTAGCGCGACGGTCGTCACCATCGACGCATTTGACGCTTTGCGTGAGATGGTGTTGTTTTCCCGGTTACGCGATTGAAATCCGGCATACATTTCCTTGAACTGCACCTGGAGGCTGCGTTTCGGCCCCACCATGGTCGTGCCGGCTTGGGGTTCGCAAGGCCTCTCGCCGGGGTACCTCACCCCTTGAGCCGCTGAGATTCCCGCCCTTCTGAGCGCCGCGCCCGCCGATCGTGGAAGCCAGGGGAGCGCGATTTCGCACCCGCGCGGTGCGGCCACATCCTGACCTGGAGACGCTCTGAACAGGACTTACCGGGCGACCAGACGCCCGGCGCTCCGGTGCACGTAATCCTGGGCCCCCGGACGCCGATTCGGGGCCGTCCATGTCGGCTCCGAGGGCGGAAATTCGGGGGTTCCGCACGGCTCAGGGCTTCTGAGTGAACTTTTTCTCCTGGCCGCCGATAACCATTTGGACCGAGACCCGATGCCGGGTACGGCCGGGGCATTGAATTTTCGTCGTTTCCCGAGAGGCCACGGACATGAGCATATTCAATCACTATCTGTCGCGCTACGCGGAATCATGCAAGGAGGAGCTCTCCCTGCAGGAGTTCCTCGACCTCTGCCGCGACGATCCAACCGCCTATTCGACCTCCGCGGAACGGATGCTGCAGGCCATCGGCGAGCCCGAGTTCGTCGATACGCGCCAGGACCCTCGCCTGAGCCGGATCTTCTCGAACAAGGTGATCAAGATCTACCCCGCGTTCAAGAACTTCTATGGGATGGAAGAGACCATCGAGAAAATCGTGGCGTTCTTTCGGCATGCCGCACAAGGTCTCGAAGAGAAGAAACAAATCCTGTATCTGCTCGGCCCGGTCGGTGGCGGCAAATCGTCGCTCGCCGAGAAGCTCAAGACTCTGATCGAGAAACATCCCTTCTATGCCATCAAGGGCTCGCCGGTGAACGAGTCTCCGCTGGGGCTGTTCTCGCCGTCCGAGGACGCTGAGATCCTGGAGCAGGAGTACGGTATTCCGCAGCGGTATCTGAGCGGCATGATGTCGCCGTGGGCGGTGAAAAGGCTGAACGAGTTCAACGGGGACATCACCAAATTCACCGTGGTGAGGCTCCACCCGTCCATATTGCAGCAGACCGCAATTGCCAAGACCGAGCCCGGTGATGAGAACAATCAGGATATCTCTTCGCTCGTCGGCAAGGTCGACATCCGCAAGCTCGAGAGCTATGCCCAGGACGATCCGGACGCCTACTCGTACTCCGGGGGGCTGTGCCTCGCCAACCAGGGGCTGCTCGAATTCGTGGAGATGTTCAAGGCGCCCATCAAGGTACTTCATCCCCTGCTCACCGCGACCCAAGAAGGCAACTACAAGGGAACCGAAGGACTTTCCGCGATCCCCTTCGAGGGAATCATCCTCGCGCACTCCAACGAGGCGGAATGGCAGTCTTTCAGGAACAATCGAAACAACGAGGCCTTCCTGGATCGCATCTACATCGTCAAGGTGCCGTATTGCGTGCGATTCTCAGAGGAGATCAAGATCTACGAAAAGCTGCTTCGAAACAGCTCTCTGTCACAGGCTCCCTGTGCTCCGAGTACCCTCGAGATCATGGCAAAGTTTGCAGTGCTTTCACGGTTGAAAGAGCCCGAGAATTCCAACATCGATTCGAAGCTGCGAGTCTACGATGGGGAGAATCTCAAAGACGTGGACCCGAAGGCGAAGTCCTATCAGGAGTACCGTGACTATGCCGGCGTGGACGAGGGGATGACGGGTTTGTCCACGAGATTCTCCTTCAAGATCCTAAGCAGGGTCTTCAATTACGATCACACCGAGATCGCGGCAAACCCGGTTCACCTGCTCTACGTGCTCGAGCAGCAGATCGCGCAGGAGCAGTTTCCGCCCGAGGTGGAGGAGAAGTACCTCTCCTACCTGAAGGGCTTGCTCGCCCCGCGTTACGCGGAGTACATCGGCAAGGAGATTCAAACCGCGTACCTCGAGTCGTACTCTGAGTACGGCCAGAACATCTTCGATCGGTACGTGACCTACGCCGATTACTGGATTCAGGACGAGGAATATCGCGACCCCGATACCGGCGAGGTCTTCAATCGAGCGGCGCTGAACGACGAGCTCGAGAAGATCGAGAAGCCGGCCGGAATCAGCAATCCGAAGGATTTTCGCAACGAGATCGTGAATTTCGTGCTCAGGGCGCGGGCTAACAACGAGGGCCAGAATCCCGTCTGGACCAGCTACGAGAAGCTTCGCGAGGTCATCGAGAAGAAGATGTTCTCGAACACCGAGGAGCTGCTTCCGGTTATTTCCTTCAATGCCAAGGCTTCGGTGGAAGACCAGAAGAAGCACCGTGACTTCGTGAAGCGGATGGTGGACAAGGGGTACACGGAAAAGCAGGTCCGCCTACTTTCAGAGTGGTACTTGCGCGTCCGAAAATCCTCTTAACGGGCACTCGGGTTGGTCGGTGTCTCAGATAATCGACAGACGCCTGAACGGCAAGCACAAGAGCGCGGTCAACCGTCAGCGTTTCATCAAGCGGTTCAAGGCCCAGATCAAGAAAGCCGCGGCGGACGCGGTGGCCGGTCGCAGCATTACCGAGACCGAGCGAGGCGAAAAGGTCAACATCCCCGCCCGGGACATCTCCGAGCCGGTGTTTCAGCACGGCGCCGGAGGGCGGCGCGAGACCATTCATCCCGGGAACAAGGAGTTCGTGGCCGGTGACAAGCTGCCCCGACCCGAGGGGGGCGGCGCTGGGGGGCATGGGGGCGAGGCGAGCGACAGCGGCGAGGGCGAGGACAGCTTCGTCTTCGAGCTCTCCCGTGAGGAGTTTCTCGAGTTCTTCTTCGAAGATCTGGAGCTGCCGAACCTCGTCAAGACGCAGCTGATGAACGTCGTCGATCACCGATTCGTGCGTGCCGGCTATACCCGCGACGGTGTGCCTTCCAACATCAACGTGGTGCGCTCATTGAAGGGAGCCCTCGCGCGACGCATTGCGCTCGGTGCGCCGATTCGAAAGGCACTGCGCGAGGCGGAGAAGGAGCGAGAGGACCTACGCGAGAGCAATACCGCGGACCATGTTCGCCTTCTAGAGCTCGAGAAGACCGTGCGTCGACTGCGGAAGCGGATCGCAACCATACCCTTCATCGATACCTTCGATCTGCGTTACAACAATCGCAAGAAGGAGCCGAAGCCGACCACCCAGGCCGTGATGTTCTGTCTCATGGATGTCTCCGGGTCGATGGACGAGCAGCGTAAGGATACTGCCAAGCGATTCTTCATCTTGCTGTACCTGTTTCTCATGCGCTCCTACGAGCGCATCGAGGTGGTGTTCGTGCGGCATCATACCCAGGCAAAGGAAGTTGACGAGGAGGAGTTCTTCTACGCGAGAGAAACCGGGGGGACGGTGGTTTCCAGCGCGCTGAAGCTGATGCTGGAAATCGTGCGCGAGCGCTATCCGGTCTCCGATTGGAATATCTACGGTGCCCAAGCCTCGGACGGTGACAACTGGGGCAACGATTCGGAGCTCTGTCGTGAGCTTTTGCTCACAGAGATCATGCCGTTCGTGCAGTACTTCGCGTACGTGGAGATCACCCTCGAGGATCACCAGAATCTCTGGGAGGAATACCAGAAGGTTGCCGAACTCTGTCCGCATTTTGCGATGC
>JBFHLI010000184.1:0-7150 GCA_041594935.1 Gammaproteobacteria bacterium
GCGACGCTGCGTGACCGGCGCGACGCGCTGCTGCAAGCCTTGGCCCGCGAGATGCCGAGTGGCGCGCGCTGGACGGTGCCCGACGGCGGCTATCAGATCTGGTTGGAACTCGATGATGACGTGGACACCGGGGCCCTGCTGACGGAGGCCCGGAATGCCGGGGTGCTCTTCGCACCTGGCTATCAATTCAATCACGACGGCCGGCCTTCGAGCTGCATGCGCCTTACGATTGCGCTTGCGAGCAGCGCCGAGATCCGGCGCGGCATGACCCTGCTCGGTGAACTGGTGCACGCGCACCGAAAGCGCCCGGCGGTATCCCGCGACATGAGCATTCACCTTTGAAATCCAGATGTCGCCGCGGGGACCGTGGTCACCGAGCACGCAATCACTCCGCCGCGACGCGTGGGGCGCGGGACGGCGGACCGATGGAGCGACGATAGAAATAGACCGTGCCCCGATGTTCAAAACCTATGTGGCCATGAGCCGACTTGGAGGACCCTGAAATGACGAAGAGAAAACCTGGCAATGGACAAGACGCAACCGGGGCCGAGCGCACGGATGCCCGCGCGTTCGAGATAAAAGTCGGGCTTGCGGAAATGCTGAAGGGCGGGGTGATCATGGATGTGACGACTCCCGACCAGGCCAAGATTGCCGAGGACGCCGGTGCGGCTGCGGTAATGGCGCTCGAGCGCGTTCCGGCCGATATTCGTCGGGAAGGTGGCGTGGCACGGATGTGCGCCATCGATGTGATCGAGGGCATTCAGAAGGTGGTCTCGATTCCGGTGATGGCCAAGGTGCGGATCGGTCATTTCGTCGAGGCACGCATCCTCGATTCGCTTGGGGTTGATTTCATCGACGAGAGCGAGGTCCTCACCCCCGCCGATGACGCGCACCACGTCGACAAGCACCAGTTCCGGTCGCCGTTCGTGTGCGGGTGCCGTGATCTCGGTGAGGCGCTGCGGCGAATTGCAGAAGGCGCGGCCATGATCCGCACCAAGGGCGAGGCCGGCAGCGGCAATATCGTCGAGGCGGTCCGGCATCTGCGCCAGGTGATGGGTGACATTCGGGCCCTCACGGTGCTCGCGCCGGAGGAGCTCGCGGCCCGGGCCAAGGAGCTGCGCGCACCAGTGGAGCTCGTGAAGTGGGTGGCGCAGAACGGGCGACTCCCGGTACCGAACTTCGCCGCCGGCGGCATTGCCACTCCCGCCGACGCCGGGCTGTGCATGGCATTGGGGGCGGAAGCGGTGTTCGTGGGCTCCGGGATCTTCAAGAGCACCGACCCGCCGGTGCGGGCGCGGGCGATCGTGCAGGCAACCACTCACTGGCAGGACGCCGAGCAGCTCCTGGCCGCTTGCCGGGGCCTCGGTGACGCCATGCCTGGGATCGAGATGGAGACCCTGGCCGACAACGAGCGGATGGCGGCGCGGGGTTGGTAAGCACGCACATCGTTCCTGCGTACGATCGGCACGGGGTCGTGATCAGATTGCGCGGGTGAGCTCGAGAACGAAGCGGGTCGGAGTGCTGGCGATCCAGGGTGACGTGCAGGCGCACTCCAAGGCGCTCGAGCGGTTGGGGGCGCGGGTGTGCCCGGTGCTTGGTGGCCCCGCGCTCGAGGAGCTGGATGCCCTCGTCATCCCCGGCGGCGAGAGCACGACCATCGCCAAGGGACTCGAGCGGCTTGGCCTCTACGACGTGCTGCGGGGGCGGATCGACTCCGGGCTCGCGGTTCTCGGCACCTGCGCCGGCGCGATTCTGCTTTCCAAGCGGATCGAGAATCGGCCAGTGCCGGTGCTCGGGGTGATGGACGTGACGGCGGTGCGAAATGCCTACGGCACCCAGATCGACTCATTTGCGGCCGAGGTCGATGAGGGGGCCGCGGCCGGTCTCGAGCGATTGCGCTGTGTCTTCATCCGGGCCCCGCAACTGCGTGACTTGGGCCCGGGTGTCGAGACGCTGGCCCGCGTCGACGGCGAGCCGGTGCTGGTTCGCGAAGGGCGGGTCATCGCCTCGACCTTCCACCCGGAGCTCACCGACGACCCGCGCGTGCACGCGCTCCTGCTCGACCTGATCTGAGCCGGAAGGCTCGATTTTCTCAATCGTTCGGTTCGAAGCGAAGCGGCTTGGACGTCCTCTCTATCCTAAAGTGGCTGCTCCTCGTGGGCGTGCTCGCCGTCGGGGGCGCCATCGCCTTGTTCTCCTACGGGGATGAGGAGCTGCACCCCGAGGTCCAGGCCCTGCTCCAGCCTCTGCGCCCGGTGGCGGACGACGAGAACGGCTACCTGGTGCTCTGGGGTCTGCGGGCGGCGACGGGTGACCCACCGCGAGCCGTCGCGCTGCAGGAGATCGCGGCCTACGAGGCGGCGGTCGCGAAGCAACGCGACGCTGGCTCGGTGCAGTGGGTCGAAGGCTATCCCGAGGAGCGGCTCCTACCGATGTCGGACGCGCTGGACTCCATTTGCCGGGTCGAGGAACGCCCCTGTCTCAACGACTTCATCGAGCAGGAAGACCGAATCTCGGAATTGCTGCACGAGCACCGGGTGATGCTCGGTCGTTATCTCAGTCTGTACGAATACGAGAGCTTCGTATCCCCCGCCACGCCGAGCTTCGATGAGCCGGTGCCGCGCTTCTTGGCGATGAACGCAATGCACGCCTTGCTGCACGCCCGCATCGGCATCGAGTACATGAGTGGCAATGCCGAGCGTGCGCTCGGTGAGGTGGCTCGTGACATCGACTTTCAAAGGCACCTCCTCGCGAGGTCGGACTCGATGATTCTCAAAATGATCGCGGTCAATCTGCTCTCGCGCGACTTGCACCTCTTCACCCAGATGCTTGATGCAAGCGGGCTCGAGCCGCACGCCACGCGCCCGGTCGCCCGCGCGCTGGTGGACTTGAACGAGGCGGAGCGATCGATCGCCGCGCCGATGCGCCGCGAGCTTCAGGCCGCGGCCCGGATGTACCTCAACCAGGTGGCGCTCGCCGCTACCCTCAGGGAGTCGCAGGATGACGCAAAGCCGAGCTGGCTAGTGTCAGTTGGGATCTCGGCGGCCTACAAGCCACGCGCCACCGTCAACCTTTTCTACCGCACCGTCTACCGCCCGGTGGTGGAGCTCTCGACCCTCGTCGGTCCCCCCCTATTGCAGCGGTGGGCGGAACGAGCCGGGGTGAGGACGAACGGCGATGATTCCGGGCGCTGGCTTCAGTATCTGACGTCGCTGCCCTTCAACCCGGTGGGGGAGATACTGGTCGGGGTCACCCGCGGCGCGTGGGACGTCTACGTCGCGCGCCTGCACGACCTCAACGGGCTGCTTCGTCTCGCGCGGCTTAAGGCGCGGATCGTGAGCGAGAAAATCGCCCTGGCCGACGTTCCGGAATTCATCCGCGAGGGGTCGGGCGAGGAGACCGATCCCTACACCGGGAATCCGATGACTTACGACCCCGAGGGTCGGACGATCGGTTTCGAAGCCCTCGGAGTCGAGCGCGCGGAGGACCGCTGGCGCGCCGAGCTGCCCCTCTACCCGCCGTCGGCGCTCGATCGAATCATTCATTGAGCGAGTGACTCACCCGCCCCCGTTCGTGGCCCGCTGTTAACTTGAGCGTGCACGGCCTGCGCAGTTCGACCCCGTCACTCGGTCCGGGCCGCGATCGCGCCGCGCAGCTTATCTCGCACCAGCTCGATGTGCAGGCGAAGATGGTAGAGCTGGTCCGCGTAGGACAACGGTACGTTGACCCGCGAGACGTCCAGCTCGATGCGGTCGAGCTCGTTCAGAAAGCGTTCGAGCTCGGCGGGCGTGGCCGCCTCGTGCAGGGCGGGGTCGAGGGCCAGCAGGCTCCGGTACCAGCGGTAGATGCGGGCGCGAACCCGCCAGCGAAAAACCGGGGGCATCACCCGCACGAGCGGAATCGCGAGGGCCAAGAGCGGAACCAGCATGACGAGCAGCCGGTCGATGAGCGTCGCTGCCCAGAACGGCAGGAATCGCTTGAGGAAGCTCGGCCCCGACTTGAAGTAACGGCGGGCGTTTTCGTTGAGGGGAAACTCCAGATGCAGCCGAGAGGGGAACTGGCCCGGCGGCTCGAACAATCCGCCGCCGGCGTGAACCTCCTCGGCGGCCTGCAGCAGGAGATCCACGAGCGCCGGGTGCAGGCTCGGGCTCGCGACGAGGTTGGCCGTGGGTGCGAGCAGGGTAATTTCCCGCGCGGGCCGGTTGCGTCCGAGGTCGATCACTCCCTGCGGCAGCGTGACGCTCGAAAGGTACCGGTGGATGCGGGTGTAGGCCTCTGACCGCTCGAAGCTCATCAGGTCGATGCCCTCATCGTGCAGCAGATCTCGCACGAGAGGGGAGTTCGGCGAGCCGACGAGAAATAGGACATCGGCCCCGCCCGTGCGCAGCGCGCTCGCGGCTGCCTTGCCGCCGAGGGGAAGAATCTCCACGTTCGGGGCGTCGGCTTCGTTATCCGCAAGCAGCTGCAGCGCCACCGCGCGGGTGCCGCTTCCCGGCGCTCCGACCGCCACGCGCTTCCCGGCGAGCTGATTGAGCTCCGTGACCGGGTCGCTCGCGCGGTAGAACACCCACACCGGCTCGAAGTACAGGCTCGCGAGCGAGGTGAGACCGAGAACCGGTTCTCCGGCGCTGGTGCCGCCCTGGACGAACCCGACCTCTGCGCCCCCCTCGAGGAGGCCGAGGAGCTGCAGATTCTCGATCGAGCCGGCGGAGTCGCGCACCACGAGCTCGACGCCTTCGCGGGCGAGGATGTCGCGGTATCGTTGCCCGAACAGGTAATAGGCGCCGTCGGTGGCGCCGCTCGCGAGGGTGATGCGTTGGGGCGGAGCCGGGTCGACGAACTGATAGGCGATGACGAAGCCTATCGCCGTGATCAGCACCGCGGGCCCGAAAATCTTGAGATAGTCTCTGGTCTTTTGCGGATCAGACATCGTCGGCCGGGGAAAATTTCTCGACCGGAGTGTACTATGGTGGCGAGTCGAGTCCACGCTTCGGTCGTTCGGACAGCAACGAATAATTCATCTCCCGCTGGGAGCGACAAGTCATGGCGAAAGATCTCCCAACCCAGGCGCAGGTGGTGGTGGTCGGCGGCGGCGCGGTCGGCTGCAGCGTTGCCTACCATCTCACCCGTTGCGGCTGGACCGACGTGGTGTTGCTGGAGCGCAAGACCCTCACCTCCGGGACCACCTGGCATGCGGCCGGGCTGGTGGGGCAGCTTCGCGCCACCCACAATCTCACCCGGCTCGCGCAGTACACGACCGAGCTGTTCGAAGGGCTCGAGGCGGAAACCGGGCAGGCGACCGGCTTCAAGCAGAACGGGTCCATCTCCTTCGCGGCGGACCGCGAGCGATTCGAGGAGCTGAAGCGGGGTGCCTCGATGGCGCGCCGTTTCGGTCTCGAGGTCGAGGTGATCACCCCCCGCGAGGCGCGCGATCGCTATCCGCTGCTCAACACCGACGACATGGTGGGCGGGGTGTTTCTCCCCAAGGATGGTCAGGTCAATCCGACCGATGTGACCCAGGCGATGGCCAAGGGGGCGCGCATGGGCGGGGCCAGGATATTCGAGCATACGAAGGTCACCGGCATTCTTCGCGCCGACCGGCGCGTCTCGGGGGTGACCACCGAGCGGGGAGAGATCCGGGCGGAATACGTCGTCAACTGCGCGGGCATGTGGGGCCGGGACCTCGGCCGGCTCGCGGGGGTGAACATTCCCTTGCATGCGTGTGAGCACTTCTACGTGGTCACCGAGCCGATTGACGACCTCCCGGGCAACCTGCCGGTCCTACGGGACCCGTCGCGGTTCATTTACGTGAAGGAGGATGCGGGCAAGCTGCTCATCGGCGCATTCGAGCCGAACGCCAAGCCGTGGGGAATGGACGGCATTCCGGAGGACTTCGAGTTCGAAACGCTGCCCGAGGACTGGGACCATTTCGAGCCGGTCCTGCAAAACGCCTTGCACCGACTGCCGGTGCTCGAGCAGGCCGGCATCGCGCTGTTCTTCTGCGGGCCGGAGAGCTTTACCCCGGACACCCGCTACAGCCTCGGTGAGGCTCCCGAGCTCGAGAACTTCTTCGTGGCGGCGGGATTCAATTCGATCGGCATCCAGTCCTCCGGCGGAGCGGGAAAGGTCATCGCGGAGTGGATAGTGAACGGACACGCCCCGATGGACCTGTGGGATGTGGACGTGCGCCGCTGGATGCCGTTTCAGGGGAATCGGGCCTATCTGCGCGAGCGGGTATCGGAGACGCTCGGCTTGCTCTACGCCATGCACTGGCCGTTTCGCCAGCCCGAGACCTCGCGCAACGTGCGCCGGTCCATCCTCCACGATCGGCTCGCCGAGCGCGGCGCCTGCTTCGGCGAGACGGCGGGGTGGGAGCGCCCCAACTGGTTCGCGCCGAAGGGGGTCGAACCGGTGTACGAGTACTCCTATCGCCGCCAGAACTGGTTCGAGCACTCCGCGGCCGAGCACCGTGCTTGCCGGGAGTCGGTGGTGGTGTTCGACCAGAGCTCCTTCGTGAAGTACCGCCTCGAAGGGCGGGACGCGGAACGGGTGCTGAACCGGGTGTGCGCGAACAACGTGTCGGTGCCGGTGGGAAAGGTCGTCTACACACAGTGGCTCAACGAGCGCGGCGGAATCGAGGCGGACCTCACCGTGACCCGCACCGCTGAGGACGCTTACCTGATCGTCACCAGCGCGACCCAGCAGACGCGGGACTTCCACTGGCTGAAGTCTCATATTCCGGCCGACGCACACGCGTTCCTCACCGATGTCACCTCCGGGTGCGGGATGCTGGGAGTGATGGGACCGTGCGCGCGCGAGCTCCTCGGGCGACTGACCGACGCCGATCTCGGCAACGAGGCCTTCCCGTTCGGTACCTCGCAGACGATCGAGCTCGCTCACGCGAGCGCGAGGGCTTCGCGAATCACCTATGTCGGGGAGCTCGGCTGGGAGCTCTACCTCGCCACCGAATTCATGCCGGGGGTGTTCGAGGCGCTCACGGAGGCGGGCCAGGGGCTTGGGCTTCGCCTCGGCGGTTATCACGCGCTGAACTCTCTGCGCATGGAGAAGGCCTTCCGGCACTGGGGTCACGACATCACGGTCGAGGACACGCCGCTAGAGGCGGGTCTCGGCTTCGCAGTCGCATTCGACA
>JBFHLI010000185.1:0-7146 GCA_041594935.1 Gammaproteobacteria bacterium
CAAGAAGGGCGACCGGATCCAGCAAGGCGACCTGGTGCTGACCCTCGAGGTGGCTGACGAGGCGGCGGGGACGGGAAGCGCAGAGCCGGCGGACGCGCCCGGAGCAGGACGCGCGGCCCCCGCAATTCCTTCCCGGGGCGATGTGACGAGCGGCGAGGCGTCTCGGTGAATCATCCAGGCCTGGGTTTGCGCACGCAGTGGCTCGAGTCCAAGTGGCGGGAATCATGCGATTTCCCGCGAAGATTCCCGAGGTTGACTCGGATCGAGCGACCCCGGCGCCCGGCCGTTGCCCCGGTGGGGGCTTCAGATTTTTCCGCGACGGCCGTCAACGATGTCGAGGCGAATACTAAGGAGTCGGGCGGTGTCGAACGAACTGTCGTCGGTGGTGCACGAATTGTTGGATGGGGGCTCCGGTGATGAAGGGGTGAACCGAGCGCCGTTCATGGGTCGTCAGAGGGGTTTGGGTCTCGCGATTGACTCGATCGGTCGGCACGCGGCGTGGCCGGGGTCGATCAAGGCGGCCGGCGGCACGGTGGCGCAGGCATTCCTCGCGGCGGTCGTGCTCCTGTCTTCCGATACCGCGCACGCACTGGGGCTCGGTCAAATCCAGGTCCTCTCGGCTCTGGGTGAGCCGCTCGAGGCCGAGATTTCTCTGATCGTGGGCAACGCGGCGCAGCCGGGTGACCTCAAGGCGACAATCCCAGGCTATCGGGACCACATGAAGATGGGGTTCCCGGAGCCGATCCTCACCGAGGGGCTCAAGTCGGAGATCGTGGTGGACTCCAGTGGCCGCACGTTCGTGCGACTGACGTCGCGCCGGCCGGTGCGAGAGCCGATGCTCAACTTTCTCGTCCAGGTCCGATCTCGCGATGAGGATGTACGCAGGGAGTACGCCCTGTTGCTCGACCCACCGTTGTTCTCGCCCCGCCGTACTGGGTCAACCGTCGTGAGCACTGTCGCCGCGGTGGGGTCTGAGGAAGACGGCGGCCGGAAGCCTTCGCCGGTACTGCCGAGGGCGGAGCGTGCCGGGTCGGGAGACTACGGTCCGGTCCGTCCCGGTGAGACGCTCTACGCCATCGCGAGATCGCAATATCCCCGCCAAGTCGACCGCGTGTTGAGGGTGGCTCGCGTGATTTTCGAGCAGAATCGGGGGGCGTTCATCGGCAACGACCAGGGCCTGCTCATGCAGGGTGCAATGCTCGCGCTGCCCACCGAAGAGGCCATGGTGAGTGCCCTGAGTGCGCTCGTGATGCCCGCCGGCGAAACGGGGCAGGATTCGAGCATGGCCGCGCCGGCGGCTGCATCGAGTCAGTACGGCCCGGTCCGTTCCGGTCAGACCCTGTTCGGCATCGCGAGAGAGCTGAGCGGGAAAAGCGGAACCAGCATCGACACGATGATGCGCTACATCTTCGAGCAGAATCCGGACGCGTTCATCGGACAGAGCATGGACTTGTTGCGGGAAGGGTCGGTGCTGATGGTTCCGGCGACGTCAGACGTCCCCGCCGTTGCCGGTACCGCCGAAGAGGTCACCGAAACCCCGATGCCGGTCGCAGCCGCGACACAAGCGTTCACATCCAGCGAGAGCGCACCGGGGGTTGGGGAATCCAGCGAACAAATTTCCGGCGATAACGCGAATGCCGCAGGGGTTGCCTCGGCGGATGGCTCCGAGCCTGCGATCGGTCAGACCCCGATCGAGCTCAGAGGACAGCTCGATGCGGCGGAGCTTCAGATCGAGCGCGAGGCCGAGGCCAACCGGGAGCTCCGGGATGCGCTCGCGGAGGCCGAACGACAGGTCGACGACCTGCAGACCGAGCTCGAGAAACGCGACGCGGAGATCGGCTCGATCGCGGTCAGCGCTCAGGCGATAGTGGACGCCGAGGCGGTCGATTCGGAGTCCGGTGCTGCCACGGTTGCCGAACCGGCGGGTCCGGGTGCGCAATCGAGCCCAGAGACGCAGGGGGGAGGCACGAGTGCGGCGGAGTCAGACGCCGCCCCGGTCGAGCTGAGGCCTGCCGCAGACGGCGCCTCGGCGCCTGCGTTGCAACCGGCGGCGTCGGGTCGTGCCGGGGGCTCGCAACCGGATGCATCGCGGTCGTGGGTCGAGACCGCCGCCGGGGCTGCATTCTCGAGCCATTGGACCACCTATGCGATCGCGCTCGCCCTCATCTTCGCCCTCGCTGGAGTGTGGTGGAGACGAAAGACTCGAGGTGTGGCCGAGAAGCTGGTTGACCACCGGGATCAAAGCCGTGAGACGAAAGATGCGAGAAGTCGGCTAAGGGAGCTGCGGGTAGCGCATGGTGACGACGGCGAACCGGCGGCGAAAGGGGCGACTCGGGCCGACGTGATCGAGCTCGGGTCGGCCCGGGCGAGCCATCTTGCCGAGGAGGCGGGAGTTCTGCTCGCCTATGGAGATTTTGAAGGGGCGAGGGGCAAGATCAACGATGCCATTCGAATCGAGCCGCATCGAGATGAGCACAAGATAGTGCTGCTCGACATCTATGAGGCCTCCGGGCAGCAGAAGGAAGCTCGCGAGCTGAGCGAAGAGTTACTGTCGCGGGCAGATGGGCTACCCGCTGATGTGCGCTCCCGGGTAGAGGATATCCACCGCCAGAGCGCTTAGCCTGGATATTTCACGAAGGCGCCTCGTCGCTCGTCAGTAAGCTCTCAAGAGCGAACAGTAAACGAACCGTCTTGGGCGGCCCGAGCGCGGTGCAATTCGTTTCCGCGGCAAGTCTACCCGGTCGCTGGCTCGGCTATGCGTGCCCGGACTTGGGCTTCGGCCAAGCGATAGTTACCGCTATCCCTTGCGCTTCAGCCCGGCGTTCAGACCCGCGTATCCGTCCATCGTTTCCGGGTCCTTGGTGAAACATCCAGGTTAGCGGGGCCGGGCCGTTCGTATCCCGGTGGCGCTCAATCGAGCAGGATTCGCTTGAGCTCTTCCAGCTCTTCGCGCAAGGCCTCGACACGGTCTTCGAGCGCGGTCAGGCGGCTAGCTTGCTCACGGTCGTCGGGTCGTGGCTCGATTCTCGTACTGCTTTCCGGGGCGCACTCCGCACCAACTTCCACATCGCCGCAGAGAAGTTGGGCATAGCGCGCTTCCTTGCGACCGGCCTGGCGAGCCAGCTTCTTCACGTAAGGTCCGTCCTTCCGGTTTGCCAGGTTGCTCAACGTCTGCTCGACCTCGGCCAGCGCTTTGAACTGGCACAGGCGCCCCGTGCGGGCGCGGATCTCCCCGACGGTCTGGGCACCGCGCAGCATCAGCACGCACAGCACGGCTAGCTCCTCGCGGGAGAATTCGTGCGTGAGACCGAGCGTATTGGAAAGACGATGCGCATACTTGGTCACCCGGCTGCCGGAAGGCGTCTTCTCCCGGACCAGGCGCTTAGCGGTGAGCCCATCGAGAGCCTCCAATACCTCGGTCTCGCCCAGGCTCATCACCGGATCGCGATTGGACTTCTGGTTGCAAGCGGTCTGAATTGCGGAGAGCGAGAGCGGATAGTAGTCGGGGGTCGTCGTTTCCTTCTCCAGCAGTGAAGCCAGCACGCGGGCCTCAATCGGGGTGAGATCGATATCCATGACGCTGTTTCAGCTCGCGAGTGCGAAACTCCCTTGCGAAGGCGACCAAAGTTACCATCCAATGCAGCGGCAATAAAGACAGGGTGGTCGGCGTCTTGCGGGGACTCGTCGAGAGCGCGGCGCCGATCGGGAGCATCAAGTTTCTGAAGCCCGGGCCGACAACATCGAACTCGCCTCAAGTCCCCCCGGAGCCGCCGACCATGACCGCTGTCGCTCTCATTACCTTGCTGGTGAGCCTCCTCGCGCTCGGCTCCTTCATCTGGCTGGTCGTCATTGCCTTCAAGCAGCGAGTGCTCTGGGGGGTGCTAGTGCTGTTGCTATCTCCGATTGCCGCCGTCGTCTTCGGAATAACGTGCTGGCGCGCTGCCAAGAAGCCCTTCCTCGCCTATCTTGTCAGTCTTGTCGCCGGCGTCGGGGCGGCTGGCTACGCCTTCGTAGCTCTTGGCGGGTCCCAGATGGTAGATATGGCACAGCGCGTCGAGCAGGGACAGTACAGCGAGCAGGAAGCCATGGCATTCATCGAGCAGACCATGGGTGACATGGAAGACTCAGGGATGCTGAGCGACGAGGACCAGCGCGAGCTCGATCGCATGCAGGAGATGTTCGAGGAGATCAAGCAAGGCTCCGAGTCTCCAGCAATCGGTCATTACGAGGAGAATGAGCCCCGGGAGGAGATCACGGCAACCGAGGAGGTTGAGACCGAGCCGGAGACGGCGGTGGTGCGTTACGCGTACCGGGACGTCGACGTGGCGGAGCTCGTACCCTACGTGAGGAATCCGGTGAAGGTGACGACTCGGGACGGTCGCCAGCACCAGGCGATTCTCTTAAGCATGAACGCGGACCGAATCACGCTGCAAAAGAAAATCAGTGGCGGAAAATTCGACTTCGAGATTTTAACCTCGAAGATTGCGCGAATCCAGGTCCTGGCGCCGGAGTCCTGAGCTCCTAACCGCGGCCGTTAGCCCGGATATTTCACCAAGGCGCCTCGCCGCTCGTGAGTAAGCTTCTGAGAGCGACGAGAAAACGAACCGATTTGGGCGGCCCGGGCGCGGTGCAATTGGTTTCCGCGGCAAGTCTACCCGGTCGCTGGCGCGGCTACGCGTGCCCGGACTTGGGCTTCGGCCAAGCGATAGCTACGGCTATCCCTTGCGCTCCAGCCCGGCGTCCAGACTCGCCTATCCGTCGCCATCGTCCCGGGTCCTTGGTGAAGTATCCGGGCTAGGCCACGGCGTCGCCCCCGCCTCGGGGCGACATCTGGCGGAGGTACTGACCGAAGCAGCGGCAGGCGTCGGTGCAGGTAAAGACGCCGGCGAGTCGGTTCTTCCGGGTGACCACCACCGAGCCGATGTGTCTGCTTGCCATCGTCAGCAGCACGTTGTCGAGGGGCTCGTTGAGATCCACCACGTAGGCGTCAGAGACGTACATGTCCTTGACGCTTAGACCTTCGGGCCCGGTTCGGGCAGGGTTCTGGGCCAGCCTGATGTTCATGTCCCGCTCGGTGACGACTCCGACCAACGCCTGTCCATCGGTGACCGGTAGGTGTCGCACCCGGTGCTCCTCCATCAGTTCCTTGGCATCCGCGAGCGGAGAATTGAGATCGACCGAATATGGAAACGGGGTCATTACCGTCTTGAGCTGCGGTGGTGGCTTCATCGTTGTCTTCGAGTCTAAATTGGGAAGTCCCGTTATCTTAACGCGTACCGCGTATCCCGCGCGGGATCGCCGACGTTATCCGGCGGGGATGACAAGCTCCCGCGGCGGAAACAGCGGTCACTTTACGTTCGCAGGTGTTCCCTCACCCCGCACGAGCGTGGGTGAGGGACAGGATAACGGATAGGCATGTAGCGCTCATCAAAGACACCTTCTCCGTCCGATTCGGCATGGCTACCCGACGGCCGCGCGAAACGTCAGCGGGAGACTGCGGAGGAGATTGACACCGCCGCCGCGTCTTGTACGGCTCACTGCCGATGGCGGGCCTTAAAACTGTACATCATCGGGAGATCGGGCAGATAGCCCGGCATGCAGTAGTTGCCGTCGACATCGCGGCGCACGTCCGGTGTCAGCATCCACCTCATGTAGGGAAACTCCTGGAACTCCGAGACCAGCATGTCATTGCGCTCGAGCGCATGCATGACCGCACTAACCGGCCAGATGTGCGAGAGCTCGGACTCCTCCGGCGTATACTCCGGGCAGGAGTAGTCCGACAATCCGTGAAAATGGAGCGGCTCCGGCCCGCTGAAGTAGTCGAACACCGGGGCGGTGCGTCCCGTCTCGTCGGTATCGAAGCTGAGCGCGAGCGGATGGTCGTCGAGCACGTAAAAGAAGCCGGATGGAGAAACGTACCGGGCTACGATCTCGCCCCAGCGGTCAATATCCGACATCCAGCAGATTGCACCGATCGAGGTGAACACGATGTCGAAGTGCTCGTTCAACGCTTCGTCGAGGCTGAGCACATCGCTCTGCACGAAGCGGGCCATTTTCGCCAGCCCGGCCTTGGTCGCAAGCTCGCGAGCGGCAATTACCGCCGGCTCGGAGAAATCGACGCCGACAACGTCGGCCCCGAGCCGCGCCCAGCTGAGCGTATCGAGCCCGAAGTGGCACTGCAGATGCAGGAGCCGCTTCCCGGAGACATCACCCACCGCGGCTTGTTCCTCCCGACCGAGCGAGAGAGCGCCGGCAAGAAAGCCATCGACATCGTAATCACCGCGCTCGATATGGACCGGCGTGATCTCGTCCCAGTAACGGCGATTCTGCTCGTGCGTTGGCCTCAGCTTGCGGCTCATCGCTCACCCCTCCTGAAACCCAGCTCACATCAAACGAGCTTCCGGCCGGGACCGCATTATGGCTCGCGGCAACGCATCTACGCCCCGGGCTGAATGCTATCGCGGGATGGAGGGACATCCAGCTTTCCTTGCCTCGCTCCGTTCCGACCCGAAACCGACCGCTCGACTCTATTTAAATCCGCTATTGTGCGAGAAGTGTAGTCGCATGAGTTCAAGCAAGAAACCCGCGACCCGGGGACTTCGACGTGGCAGCGCACGATGATTCGAACCCCGGGGTCCGAGAACGATGGAAGAGTGATCGGTCGGATCGGCGGTCGCCGTGTTCCGGCGTCTAGCCTGGGTACTTCACCAAGGCTAGTCGATGCCCGCCACCTGCAGCTCGTCGAGGATGACATCGAGACGTGCGTTGATACGGCCCATTTCGCTCGCCAAGCGCTCGGCATCACTTTGACCAGATGAGGTCGGCAAGTCCTGCTCGAGAAGCTCGAGCTCTTGCATCAATCTTCTGAACTCGATTTCGAGCCGATCGGTTCGCGGCAGATCGGAGAACCGTTTCTCGAGACTAGAGATGAACCCACGTGGCCCGAGTCCGCACCGCTCGATGTCCATGGCAACCGAGCGGGCGGTGACGAGCTCAGCGGCAGCGGGTTGTGGTGTTTGCAGCAAGGCCCCGTCGGCCTCGATGGTGATCAGGCCGTCACAGTGGGTTGGGATGTATGCGATCAGGGCGCTCTTCGGCTGGGTTTCAAGGAGAAACTCCGCCAGCGGCAGACTTCGCCACTCGGCC
>JBFHLI010000186.1:0-7060 GCA_041594935.1 Gammaproteobacteria bacterium
AACGGTTCGTTTTCTCATCGCTCTCAAATGCTTAGTGACGAGCGGCGAGGCGCCTTGGTGAAATATCCAGACTCGCCCCTGCTGCACCAAGTCCCGGGGCTATGACGACGCAGAGACGGATCTGTCAGGACACCGGGCGGGAGCGGACGGGATCGTCATCACCATCGCTTCTTGGCGTGTCAGGGCGGAGTCCAGGCCAACATCACACGACTCAGCGAGAGCTTGGGCCGTGGACCGATAATCCGGCTGGCTTCAGAGTCTTACAGCAAGTCCCGAACTTTTCATCCGAGACCTCGGATGCTGGCGACGTTGAGATGCGGATGAATGCAGCGATGGACTGAATGTCATGAGTCGCGTTCAAACGATGCCGCCTGAGCGTGTGGCTTGGGGGACTCGGGGAGCGCCTGCTGGAGTCAGGCGAGTTTCTGACGCTGGCTAGCGTTGGAATCCGACCCAAGTTGGAATTCGGGGCCCGCGCCGATTCTGCGGTGAAGCCGAACCGGGTGCCGGTGGCGCCCGGTGACTCAGTGAGCTCGCGACCGGCGGATCGGAGAGCGCGAAGGGGCGTATCCCCCTTCGCGTCATGCGAATCCTTAGTCCCGCGCCGCTATCGCCGACGAGCAGTTGGTGAACTCGAAGGCCGCATTGGCGTCGAGCGCGTCGAGCAGATCGAGCGCTTCCCGCGGCGTTGAATCGGTCAGCTCAAAGTCGAGCCACCATACCGGGTTCGACTTGGTGCGCGGCTGGACCTCGGTCTCGATCCCCCGCCGTTCCAGCCTCTCGGCGCGTCGTGCGGCCGAGAGCGGCCCATTGGAGACGCCGAGCGAGATCCGGTCCTTGAACGGCCCGGTGGACATCTTGAGATAGTCCTTCACGCCGTTGGCGCGCAGGTTCCTCGAAATGGCCCGGTTGTTGTTGCCCGCCGCGAGCACAATGTACCCGACGGTGGCGATCTCGGTGCCGTCGCGGAGACTGGCCCCGATCGTGGGCTCGGTGAACACCGCGTCGATGCGCTCGATGTGCTCGGGCGTGGTCGGGAGCGGTCCCACCGTGCCGCAGCTCCGCTCGGTGTCGGCCACGACGTTCGACGCTTCGACGACCGGCGACGCGGAGGGGATCAGGACGACGGCCTCCGTCACCGGCTTGCCGGGCGGGGTCGGGGCCTTCATCGCGACTTTCTCGACCAACACCGGCTCGCGCTGTGCGATGACGGTGCGAGCGGCCGGGCTCGTTTCGGCGACGTTCGCGGGGACCTCGATGCTCGCGGTGCACTTGATCCCTCCGAGCAGCCGGTGGCCGGGATTGGGCAGCTCGAGGCTTGCCCGGAAGGTCCCGCTCGCCGGGTCGCCCATCGGGTCGACCACGGCCACGGTGGCGACCCGCGCCTTGCCGGGCTCGGTCTCGGGCATGACCGACACCTTCATCCCCTTCTTGATCGAGCCGTGCATCTCGACCGGCAAGATGGTTTCCACTCGCAGCGGGTCGAGCTCGGCCACGCGAATCACCGGCTCTTCTTCCACGAACTCGCCGGGCCATCGGAAGCGCTCTACCACCACCCCGGAGATGGGGCTTCGCACCGAGCGCAGCTTCAGAAGCTCCTCGGCCCGATCGAGCTCGAGGCGCGCCAGGTGCTGATTATCCTTGGCCTGTCGTACTCGCCAGCGCGCCAGCGCTGCATCCTTGTCCGCCTGATCGAGCTCCTGGGGAGAGACCGCCTGGGTCTCGTACAGGGTCTCGGTGCGGTCCTTCTTGCGCTTGTCGTAGTGAAGGTTCGCCTGGGTTAGGTTGATCTCGGTGTCGATGCTGGCCCGGGCCCGCGAGAGGGCGACGTTCGCTTTCTCCACTCCGGACTCGAGCTCGGCCACCACCTGGTCCTTGCGCACGGCGTCACCGCGCTCCACGTTCACCGCCTCGAGGCGACCGCTGACGCCGCTGCTGACGTCGATCACCGCGTGCGGCATGATCACGCAGTCGAACGCGGCCGGGTCGTCCGTCGCGCTCGTCTCGGCGGCTGCGCCAAGGGCGGGCGAAAGAACGATGAGCAGCCCTGCCAGCGGGGCTCGGTTGAGTCTTCGGGTCACGTTCACCTCCTTAGCCTCTCGATTCCTTCATTCGCAGACGTATCGGCAATCCGGCACAAATGCTTTAACGCCTGGGCAATGCGCCCGCGCCGGGATGGTACGGGCTCATCCGCTCGTGCACCGAGCGTCCCGTCCCGCCGATAGGTCGCCCTCTTCGTGCTGTCTCGCCCGGGGCTACAACTGAGCCTCGATCTCTCCCCGGTCATCTGTGGATTAGACGGCGAAACGGCGCAGGAACAGCTGCCGGAGGGCCCGAAAGCCTTGCTCGGCGACGGTGGCTGCGTCGTGCTCGAAACGCAGGTACGCCCGGGTTCCGACGCGCAGCGGCCGCGTCTCCCCGAGAAGCTCCACTTCGAACAGAAAGACGGGCTCGAGCGCGGTGAGCCCTTCCGCGTCGTCGGGGTCGATCGCCACCAAGCCGCCGCCGGGCGTCCCGAGAGCGCGGCTCGGCAGGCGCGCCGTGGCGGAGGGAATCGAGCGCACTACCTCACCGCGCAGGGGCTCGCTCGCCCGGTCGGCGAGGCGCAGGTTCACCGCACGGGTCTGATCGCGAACGAGCCCCGCGTCGCCCTGGCTCACCACCACCCGCAGGCTCGGGCGCGAGCGCTCGGTGACGTAGCCGAGCACGTCACCCTTGCGCACGAAGCGTCCCGTCAGCTCGTTCGCCCGTGGGACCACCAGCACGCCGGCCTCGGTGCTTGTCACCGTCAACCGGGCCGCGTCTTGCCGCACCTGCTCGAGGTCGGCTCGGGCGCGTTCGATGTCCGATTTCAGCATCTCCGCTCCCGCCCGGTCGACGAGAAAGGCGGCGCGATAGCGCGCCTCGGCCTCGCGCAGCTCCCACGCCCTGGTCCGGACCAGCGCATCGGCGAGCGGATCCTCGATCTCGAACAACGGCTCCCCGGCTTCGACGAAGGTATTGTTGTCGACGAGCGTGCGGGTGATGAATCCGTCGGCACCGGCGCGGACCTGGGCGCGCTCGGGTAGCCATACGACCCCCTCGGCGAACGTGTAGGTCGGTACCGGCGCGAGCCCGAGCGCCGCCACGAGGACCGCCCCGAGCATCGCGACGACCCCGACCGCCCGCGCCCGTCGTCCCCGCAGAGCCGGGCTCCCCATCAGATACCCGATCTGCTTGGCGATGGGGTGGGCGACCTGTCCACCCACCATCAGGATTCCGACCAGCACGCCCGCGAGGAGATGGTGGTCGGCCACGAACATCACGATGGCGGCGAGGATCAGCAGCCGGTAGGCGGGCGACGCAAGGCCGTAAGCTAGGAACCAGCCCCGCTCTCCGGGGGCGGTCACCGGGGTGACGGCGGTGCGTACGCCGAACAGGTAACGCTCGGCCAGGTAACGGTAGTACTGCGTCGAGCGTTGCGCGAGATTAGGGATCTCGATCGCGTCGGCGAGCACGTAGTAGCCGTCGAAGCGCAGCAGCGGATTGCCGTTGAACAGCACGGTCGAGATCCCGCCGATGATGAGAACATCGTAGGCGAGGTCCCGCACCATCCCGGTCTCGACGTTGAACCACACCGCGAGCGCGATGGCCGCGAGCAGCAGCTCGGCCATGATCCCCGCCGCGCCGACCAGCATGCGCTTGCGCTTGTCTGAGAACGCGGAGGCGGCCGAGGCGTTCATGTAGGGCAGCGGCATGAACAGCAGGAACATGATCCCGGACTCGTGGACCTCGCCGCCCCAGCGCTTGGTGGCGAGCCCGTGAGCGAGCTCGTGCAGCCCTTTGACCACCGGATAAGCGAGACAGATCAGGAGCAGGTTGTGGGGGGCGAGGGCCCGGTCCGCCCAGTAGTCTTTTAGCTCCGGCCAGTACGTCCCGGCGACGATCGCCGCGGCCGTGACGCACACCAGCCATAGCGCGAGGCTCAGCGGAGCGAACGCCCATCGCGCCGCCGGCGTCCAGCCCTCGAGCAACCGATCGGGGTCGAACAGCGGCACCCGGATGAACAGCGGGCTCTTCAGCGGCCGGGTCCATTTCGACCGGCGCGCCCGGTCCTGGCGCGAGAACAGCGCTTTGGGGTCGGTGTCCACGTCGCAGCGCAGCAGGTCGCCCGCGCTCAGGCTAGAGAGCAGCTTGATGACCTCGTCCTGGGTCGGGGCCTCGTCGCCGAGCGCCTCGTCCACCGCTTCCCACACCTCGCCCACGGTGCGCTCGCCGTCCATCAGCCGCAGCAGCTGGTGCGCCCCCGGGCCGAAGCGATGAAAGCGGGTCGAGGCGCCATCTTGCAGCACGTACCAGAGCTTGCCGCGGTAATGATGGCGGTGAATCTGGGCGTGATCGCGCAGCCGCGCTCGCAGCGGCGCGACCCGGTACCACAGGGCGGCGGACGCCGGCTCCCCCATCAGGGAAGCCGCGCCCAGAGCCAAAGCCGCACGCGCTCCGCGAGCCGGTGGGTCCAGATCCACAGGAGCTTCCGCGGCTCGACGTCGACCTTGCCCACCCCCTTCATTCCCGGGCGCAGGAAGGGGTACGACCCTTCCAGCCGGGCTTCGACCCGGAATACGTTCCGCCCGTCGACCGCCTCGGCCAGCGCGATGATCTGCTCGACCACGAGCGGGAAGGTCTCACCGGGAAGGGCGGCGAGGGCGAGCTCGCCCGGCTGCCCCGCTGCGACGTTGCCGACGTCGGCCTCGTCCACCTGCAGCGCCACCCGGTACGAGTCGAGTGGGGCCACCTCGAACAGCACCTGACCCCGCTCCACCGGTGCGCCCAGGGCCCGGCTGAGATCGCCGTTGACGACCACCCCGTCGAACGGGGCGAGGATGCGGGTGTGGGCGAGCTGGCCGTCGATCAGCGCGAGCTGCGCCTCGGCCTTGGCGACCTGGGCCTCGAAGATCTTGGCCTGCGGCAGGTCGAGCTTCGCGACCGCCCGCCGGCGCTCCTTCACGAACTCGTCGCGCTCGCTCGACCACTTGCGGCGCTCGAGTGAGAGCTCCCGGTCATCGAGCGCGGCGAGCAAGTCGCCGTCCTCGACCACGTCGCCGGCGCGGGCGCTCGCGGTCTTGACGTAGCCGTCGATGGGGGCGACCAGCGCGCGCTGTACGCTGCCTTCGAGCACCGCGTCCCCGGCGACCCGGTGCTGTCCGGTCGCGAGCCCGAGGAAGGCGACGAGGGCGAGCAACGAGGCGGCTGCGAGCTTGGTCCAGGGGTGGCGGGGGCCGACCAGCCGGGTAATGAGACCGTGAATCGAGTGCCCCACCTTGGCGCCGATCCAGCGATCCTGCTCGCGCTTGAGCTCGAGCACCGGACCGAGGAGGGAAGAGATCGCATCGCACAGGTCGACGGTGCTGGCATCGAACGCATCGGAGCTTGAACGCTCGAAGGTGAGCGCGCCGACGATGCTGCCGTCGTTGCTCAGAGGGACGGTGCAAACGCCCTTATCTGCGTGCCGGCGCGCGAGGCGCTCGTGCGCGTTGGTGGCCTGGCTGGACCCGGCGGCAAGGGGCGGGTACACGACCGGCGCCGCCTCGTCGATCGCCTCTTCCATCGCCGCCTCGATGTCGCGGATGAGCTGGGTCCGGTGCTCGAGCTCGGCCGTGTCAGACAGGGCCCGCAGGCGCAGCTGCCGGCGCTCGACGAGGCCGAGGCTCACGCGCTCGCATCCAAGGCTCTTGGCGAGCTGGCTGACGGCTGCCGTCGCTGCTTCTCGCAGCCGCCGACGCTCGAGGATGGTAGCGGTGGTCTCCACCACGGTCGCGAGGCGGCCTGCGACCCCGACCGCGGTCTCCTGGCTCAGCAGGAAATTGAGCCATGCACCGCCCCAGTGAAGCAGCTGGATCACGGTCTTCTCCTGCTGATCCCGCAGGCCCTCGAGCTCAAGGGCCACGACCCCGAACACCTGGCCCTGGTTCAGCAGCGGATAGGCAAGCAGCGCGGGGCCGGCGCCGCCCCCAGAGGTGCCCGACGAGCCGGGCTCGACAACGGCGGCGCCTTTGCGGAGCGCGAGCCGGCTCACCTCCGCGAGGTCGCGAGGCGCCTCGGTACCTTCGGGCCACGAGGCGCTCGGCGTGAGGGGACCCTCCGCCGCGGGGTTCAGACTCACCAGCGCCCGGCGGACGCTGGGAATCATCTGGCACTGCAGCGTCAGCCAGGATTGGGCGAGGGTGTTTGGCATGCTCACCGGTTACGATTTGACCTCTGCTGTCGGCCGCACTGGTCCGTGGCCGGCTGGTGTACCCGGCGGGCGGCGCGAGTAGCGATCGGGCCGGCGCGGGTCCGGTCCGAGACCGGCATTTCACGGGAGTTCGTATCGGTAGCGGGGCGATTTACTTTAGGTACGCGACGGCGGCGCGATGCGCGTCACCGAGGAACATGACCGCTTCTTTTCCGGCCGCTTCGCGGCTCAAGGTCTAGAGGTGTCCGGACGATAGACCGTTAGCAAAGCACTACCGTTCCGGCGGGGGTCGGCCACCTGTTGGTTGCCCCGGGGTCCGCGGCGAGCGCGACCACCCGACGCTTTTCGACCGAAGGTGGACGCCCGCTAGGTCTTCTCCTTTCCGGCGGTGGATTTGAGGGCGAGCCAGAACTCGATCGTCGGCGCGGCGACCGGCTGGCCGCTCGGCCGCGGAGCCGCAAGTGGATGTGAACCAACCGTCAATGGCCGAGGAAAGATGACCACGGGGGCGCTCGCCAGTGCGCCGGCTCCGAGCCGAGTTGCCGAACCGGCGGCGGAGGCACCGCGCCCGCCCGCCCACCAGCAAGCCGCGGCGCCCGATCCGGAGCCGCCGCTCACTTCAGCCAGAATCTTGATGGTCGACGACGAGCCGACGACGCTCGACGTGCTCGAGATGTACCTCGAGGAGGCCGGCTACCGTCAGCTGGTCGCGACCGACGAGCCCGCGACCGTCATGGGGCTGCTCGAGGCCGAGCCGCCCGATGTGCTGCTGCTCGATCTCATGATGCCGGTGGTGAGCGGCTTCGACATCCTCGCGATGGTGCGAAGCGAACGGCGCTTCGCGCA
>JBFHLI010000187.1:0-7023 GCA_041594935.1 Gammaproteobacteria bacterium
AAGGTCCAGGTCTCCTCGTCCCGACCCCATCCGAGCTCAGGGTTGTTGATGCCGGCGAGCGTGTACATCAACGTGTCGAGGTCCGGTGAGATGTGCAGGCCGAGGTGCTCGAAATCGTCACCAGTATTGGCGAGCACGATGAGGCTCTGCGGAGCGAGCGCTCGGTACAGCCCGAGGGCCAGCTTGGCACCCCCGATGCCGCCGGAGATCGCGAGCACGCGGCCCGCGGCCGGGCAAGCCTCGGGCGTCATCGAAACAGGTCCTCCGAGCGTGCCCGGAAGAGCCCGGGGGCACCGGGACCCGGGGTCGGATAATCCAGGCCACGGGCGATCACTACTGGGCAACCCTCGTCGCCTTCGCCCATGAGCAAGGCGGCCGCGCCCGCGATCGAGTCCGCATAGCCGGTCTGGCTGACCTCCAGGGGCCGACGGTAGAGGTCGGGCCGACCCCGCAGGTCGAAGATCGCGGGCACGCCGGCAAGACCAATCGCCTGTCCGAGAGTCCCCGCTCTCCAAGCGCGCCCCACGCTGTCACTGATGATCACCCCCAGGCGCGCGCTGAAGTGCCCGTCCAGAATCGACTTCAGCCGTTTGCTGCTCGCATTGGGATCGCGCGGCAACAGGAGCAACCGCGGGCCGGCCCCGCCCGGCTCGACGTTAGACTGGTCGACGCCGGCGTTGGCCACCACCGCCCCGGAGAGATGCTCGACGATGATCAAACCCGGGCGGGATCGAATCACTTCGGTGGATTCGCCGAGGATTACCTCGACTACACGGGGATCCTTGCCGGTCTCGGCTGCCAGGCTCCGGGCCCGGAGCGAGGGGTTCACCGTGTCGAGATCCACATAGCGGTTCTCGGCCTTGGACACCACCTTCTGGGCCACGACGAGGACATCGCGGTCGCGGGGCACCAGGTTCGAAGCCTCGAGCGCCGCGATCAGGATTACTGCGAGGTCATCACCGGGGCGCACAAGCGCGACCCCGGGCACCGCGATCAGCTCCAGCCGGTCCGGGACCTTCATCTCCTGAGCGCGCCGGCGCGTGGATCGGGGCCTGTCGACGGCCGCCTCCCGTCCGCAGCGACGACGGACGGGCCGGAGTTCGCGCAACTGCGTGACCGGAGGAAATCAATCATGAGCTTGGGTCGACTTCGATCGAGTGGCGACGACTTCGTCTCGTGAGCGCCTGAACCGGGTGACCGGCTCGCGCGTCGAGAGCGCCGTCTGGGCCGAGCCCCGAAACTGCGGTAGTCTGTGGCGAAGAAGCGCCTTTGTAAATGGAACGCGATCGCATGCAGCTCGCCATGGTGGGCCTGGGGCGAATGGGAGCCGATATGGTTCGGCGGCTGCTGCGCTCGGGCCACCAGTGCACCGTCTACGACTTGAATCGAGAAGCGGTCGAGAACCTCGCCGCAGAGGGGGCGATCGGCAGCGAGTCGCTCGAGGATCTGGTCGCGATGCTGCCCTCCCCGCGGGTGGTCTGGGTCATGGTGCCGGCCGGTGCCGTCGGCGCGCTCATCGAGCGGCTCGCGGGGCTCCTCGATGCCGAGGACATTCTCATCGACGGGGGTAACACCCACTTTCGTGACGACCCGGGTCGCGCCGCGCACCTCGCGCGCAACCGCATTCGTTACGTCGACGTCGGAATCAGCGGTGGAGTCTGGGGCCTGGAGCGTGGTTACTGCCAGATGATCGGGGGAGAGGAACACACCGTCCGGCACCTCGAGCCGCTGTTTCGGGCCCTGGCGCCCCCCCGGGACGGGGTTGAACCCACCCCCGGCCGCAACCCCGGCGGCGGCACCGCCCCCGAGGGCTTCCTGCACTGCGGCCCCGCGGGCGCCGGCCACTTCGTCAAGATGATCCACAACGGCATCGAATACGCACTCATGGCGGCCTATGCGGAGGGGTTCCAGATCCTGCGAAGCGCCGGCGGCAGGGAAGGCCCGAACTCGGTCGATCCCGGGAGCGACGGGGGCGGCTCCGGCGAGCGCTTCGATTACGAGCTTGATGTCGCGGAGATCGCCGAGCTGTGGCGCCGCGGGAGCGTGATCTCGTCATGGCTGCTCGACCTCACCGCCCAGGCGCTGTCGCGGGACCCCGATCTCACGGGATTTTCCGGCAAGGTCGCTGATTCGGGCGAGGGCCGCTGGACGATTCGCGCCGCCATCGACGAGGGCGTCCCCGCCCATGTCCTCTCCGCGGCCCTGTTCGCGCGATTCAGCTCGCGCGGGGAGGGCGAGTTTGCCAATAAGGTGCTGTCGGCCATGCGCCAAGCGTTCGGTGGACACCTCGAGAAGCCCTGAGGCGATGGAGCTCAGGGTGTTTCCGAACGTCGAGTCGCTCGCCCGCGAGGCAGCCCGATTCATGGCAATGGAGGCGACGCGGGCGATCGAGGCCCGCGGACGGTGTGTCATGGCCCTGAGCGGGGGCACCACCCCCTGGCTGATGCTTCGCGCGCTCGCCGGCCAGGCGATCCAATGGGAGCGGCTCGACATCGTGCAGGTGGACGAGCGCGTCGCCCCGTCGGGAGCGCAGGCACGCAGCCTTACGCACCTGAGGGCGAGCCTTGGCGCCCGCATCGGCTCGGCGCCAGCGGCCCGAGTTCATCCGATGCCGGTCGAGAGCGACGACCTAGAAGGCGCCGCCGGGCGCTATGCTTCGACCCTAGCCAACTTGGCCGGCACGCCCGCGGTGCTGGACATCGTTCACCTCGGGCTCGGCCCTGACGGCCACACCGCGTCTCTCGTCCCCGGCGACCCCGCCCTCTGCGTTAACGATTCGGACGTGGCGCTCGCCGGGCCCTACCAGGGGACCCGGCGCATGACGCTGACCTATCCGATCATCAACCGGGCGCGGTCGATTCTCTGGTTGGTCAGCGGGGACAGCAAGGCGAAGATGCTGCCCCGACTCACCCGATCGGACCCAACCATTCCCGCCGGACGGGTGGAGCCGGTACGCGCAAGAGTGTTCTGCGATCGCGCGGCGCGGGGCGACGCTTGACGAAACCCTCGTTCCACCCCTCAGTCAGCGGCAATCAGCCTCGCGTAATCATCGAGCAGGGGTAACACCCGGTCCCGGCCTTCCGACGGCAGGCCGAGGATGACCCGCCCGAATCCCGCGCCGGCATATCGCTCCAGGGTCGAGCGGTCGGGCTTTGCCCCGAACACCGAGAGGGCAATCGTGCTCATCTCGCGCCCCGCCCTCGCGGCGCACGCCTCGAGGTCCGCCACCCCCGCCAGGATCGCGTCGACCGAACGCCCGATCGGCATCCAACCGTCACAAAATTCCACCACCCGCTGCAGGGTATGCGGCCCCGCCCCACCGAGGTGAATCGGGGGGTGCGGCACTTGGACCGGCTTCGGCCAGCACCAGATCGGATCGAAATCGACGTGCTCGCCATGAAATTCGGCGTCATCGGTGGTCCAGATTTCCTTCATCGCCAGCACCTGCTCGCGCAGGCGCTTGAAGCGGGTCTTGAAGACCGTGCCGTGATTCTCCATCTCCTCGGCGTTCCAGCCCGCTCCGATGCCGAACAGAACCCGGCCGTTGGAAAGCATATCGAGGCTCGCCACCTCCTTCGCGGTGATGATGGTGTCGCGCTCGATCACCAGGCAGATCCCGGTTCCGAGCTTGAGCTTCTTGGTAACCGCCGCCGCCGCCATGAGCGCGATGAACGGGTCGTGGGTGTGCGCGTACTCCTTGGGCAACTCGCCGCCGCCGGGCCAGGGGCTGCGGCGGCTCGCCGGGATGTGGGTGTGCTCGGGAAGCCACAAGGACTCGAACCCTCGCTCTTCCAGCGCAACCGCCAGATCGTCAGGGCGAATGGAGTAGTCGGTGACAAACATGTCGATCCCGATCTTCATGGGTGGAGATCCTCGTTCTCGGCGGCGGCGCCGCCGCATCTGTCAGGTACGCTCAGCTCGGCAAAACCGCCGAGCGAATGAGGTCATGGGCTCTAGGCACCCGCTCGCGTCGTCGCGCCGAACGGTTGATGGACGGACCAAGCGCTGCCGCCCCGAACGAAGCCCGGATCTGCGACGGGGGTGCGCTCCGGTAGAGCGTGGTGCGTTGGTGAGGAATCCGCCCCGCCGCCTCGATCAGCACCTGCATCCGCTCGGGGGTCATCTCCTCGCCGTGCGACCCGCCCGCCGCGCGGGTGATGCTTTCGTTCATCAGCGTGCCCCCCAGATCGTTCACCCCGGCATCGAGACAGGCGCGCACGCCCTCGGGCCCGAGCTTGACCCACGATGCCTGGATGTTGGTGATGCAGGGATGGAGCGCCAGGCGGGCAATGGCGTGCATCAGCACCACTTCTCTGGAGGTCGGGCCCCGGCGCGCGAGTCCCTTCAAGTAGAGCGGCGCCTCCATGGGCACGAACGGTAACGGCACGAACTCGGTGATGCCCCCGGTTTGCAGCTGCAACGCCCGGACTCGCAGCAAATGACGCGCCCAGTGTCGCGGGGAATCGACGTGCCCGAACATGATGGTTGCAGTCGTCCGGAGCCCCGCGCGGTGGGCGGCCTCGATGACCCCCAACCACTGAGCGGTGTTGATCTTGTCGGGGCAGATGATGGCCCGAACCTCGTCGTCCAGAATCTCGGCCGCGGTGCCCGGCAAGGTGCCAAGTCCGACGTCGCGCAGTCGCTCCAGGAACCGGGCGACGCCGACGCCCAAGCTGCGTGCGCCCTGCCAGACCTCCAAGGCAGAGAACGCATGCAGGTGCATGTCCGGCGTGGCGTCCTTGACCGCGCGGCAGATATCGAGGTAGGTCCGACCGGTATAGTCGGGGTGAATACCACCTTGCATACAAACCTCGGTTGCGCCGCGTGCCCACGCCTCGCGGGCCCTTCGAGCAATCTCGTCGAGGTCTAGGTCATACGGTCGACCGCGCAGGTTGGCACTGAGACGGCCCTTGGAGAACGCGCAGAATCCGCACCGGAAATAACAAACGTTGGTGTAGTTGATGTTCCGGTTGACGACGTAGGTCACGCGATCGCCATTGACCTCGCGCCGGAGTCGATCCGCCGCGTCGCACACCGCCGCCACCTCGTCTCCGCGCACCTCGAACAATCGTGCGATCTCGGTCTCGCTCAAGCCCTCTCCCGAGCGCGCCCGGTCGAGCAACGAGCCCGGGTCGAAGCGGCCGCACGGTTGCGTCCGGCTCACCGAGGCGGCGGGGCTCTCGCGCGCCACAGCGCCTCGATTGCGCTTGTCACCCCCCCCGGCGGGCCCGATGGGGTAGGGAAGCAATCCGCCCGGGGTCCAGGAATCGGAGCGGGCGAAGCCCTCGGCATCGATGCTGCGGAGCACCGGTGCGCGCACCCGGGGTGCGAGCCAGCGCTCGGACTCTAGCGCGTAGCGCGGGTAGACCGCGAGTCGCTCGGTCAGGGTCTTGCCGGCGGCCGCAGTGATCTGAGCAAGCACCTCCAGCTGCGGCCACGGCGCCTCCGGGTTGACGAAATCGGGGGTGACCGGTGAGACGCCTCCCCAGTCATTGATCCCGGCCGCAATCAGCCTGCGCTGACTTCCCGGAGTCAGGTTCGGCGGCGCCTGGATGTTCATGTCGGGTCCGAGTACGAGCCGGGCCGCTGCGATGGTCCACACCAGCTCCCCGAGATCGGGCTCGGGTGCATTGGCCATTCGGGTTCCGGGCTTGGCCCGAAAATTCTGGACGATGATCTCCTGGAGGTGACCGTAACGTTCGTTCAATTCGCGCAGCGCCAGCAACGACTCGATGCGTTCACGGCGCGTCTCGCCGATTCCAATCAGAATTCCCGATGTAAACGGCACCGCGAGCTCGCCCGCGGTGCGGATTGTCTTTAGGCGCACAGTCGGGCGCTTGTCAGGCGAGCCATGGTGGGGTCCGCCCTTCTCGCACAGTCGTTCGGAAACGCTTTCGAGCATGATCCCCTGCGACACCGAGACCTCCCGCAGCCGCGCAATCTCGGCCGCATCCATCACCCCGGGATTGACGTGCGGCAGTAAGCCAGTCTCCTCGAGCACCGCGGATGCGGCGGCGCGCAGATAGGATAGGGTGCTCTCGTGGCCGAGCCGATCCAGCGCCTCACGCGCGGCGCGGTAGCGGCGCTCCGGCCGATCGCCGAGGGTGAACAACGCCTCCTTGCATCCGGCCGCTGCCCCCGCCCGGGCGGTCGCGAGCACTTCCTCGAGGTCCATGTAGGCTCCGGGCAGATTTCGCGGCGCGGTCGCAAAGGTGCAGTAATGGCAGACGTCGCGACAGAGCCGGGTTAAAGGGATGAAGACCTTGCGCGAATACGAGACGACCGCGCCGTGCCCCAGGTCGCGAAGCCGCGCCGCGGCCGCGACCAGGCGCTGCGGCTGGGCATTCTCACACAGCGAGAGCGCCTCGGCCCGGCTGAGCCGACGCGGCTCGTGATCAACGTCAATCGGCTTCATCTTGGTGGGGAAGGCCGGTTCCTTTGAGGCGTATGCCCGTGCATCGTGCCAATCTTCTGCCTCTTGCGCTAGCAACCTTGCGTCGATGGCGCTACTTTCGACCGCGCGCACCCCGATGGCGGGAGCGAAGTTGGACCCGTCCCTGGCCGACGGGCGTCGGCGGCGAGCCCGGCCGGGCCGGGCAGCGATGAGGAGCGGAGACTCAGACCGTGCTCAAGCTTGGATACAAGGCCTCGGCCGAACAGTTCGGCCCGCGCGAGCTTCTCGATTTCGCGGTGCTGGCGGAGAGCGTCGGTTTCGACTCGATTCTCGTCAGCGATCATTTTCAGCCATGGCGACACACCGGGGGGCATGCACCGTATTCGTTCAGCTGGCTGGGGGCGCTCGGTGAGCGCACTGCCCGGGCGCTGATCGGAACCAGCGTCGTCACCCCTACTTTCCGCTACCACCCTTCGATCGTCGCTCAGGCGATGGGTGGATTCTTCCACTTTGCCGTGATGTTTCGCAACGCCAGCCAGATGAGCTTGGTCGCGGCCTCGCCCCTCGAAAGTGACGTCTTCCAGCCTCGCGTCGAGAACCCGGATAAAGTAGGGTTGGGTGCCGCGCAC
>JBFHLI010000188.1:0-7014 GCA_041594935.1 Gammaproteobacteria bacterium
CGGGCGTTACTCCGGGTCCGCGGCCCGCTGGGCGGGTTCTTCCTGCGCGAGCGCTCCGCGCGGGCGCTCGTATTCGTTGCCGGGGGAACCGGCCTCGCCCCGATCAAGGCCATCCTGGAGGACGCCTTTCAGCGCGGCGATGCTCGCCCCATGCACCTGTACTGGGGCGTGAGGGCACAGCGAGATTTGTACCTGCACGATCTCGTCACCGCGTGGTCGCGGGAGCACGGTAATCTCACCTACATCCCGGTGCTCTCCGAGCCCGCCGACGACGACCGGTGGACGGGACGAACCGGTCTCGTCCATCAGGCCGTGCTGGAGGACATCTCCGACCTCGGCCCCTACGAGGTCTACAGCAGCGGACCCCCGGTGATGATCGATGCGGCCTGGGAGACGTTCCCGAGCCACGGCCTCGATCCCGAGCACCACTTCTCCGACACCTTCGAGTTTGCCTACGTGACCGGGGCGGACACGGTCTGAGGTGCGCCGGAGCGGGCGCCCCCGCAAACGGCCGTGATTTGAAAACGGACCGGCCTTCGGTATGCTTCCGCCGGGTCCGTCGACGCAAGCCCTCCCGATAATGGAAGACCGCTATTACCCCGAGAAAGTCGAAAAGGAGGCGCAGCGTTTCTGGGACGAGCATGAGACCTTTCGCGTCACAGAGGACCCATCCCGGGAGAAGTTCTACTGTCTGTGCATGTTCCCCTACCCCAGCGGACAGCTGCACATGGGCCACGTCCGCAACTACACCATCGGCGACGTGATCGCGCGTTATCAACGCATGCTCGGCAAGAACGTGTTGCAGCCGATGGGCTGGGACGCGTTCGGGCTGCCGGCCGAGAACGCCGCGGTCGAGAACAAGGTTCCCCCGGCCCGCTGGACCTACGCCAACATCGACTACATGCGCACCCAGCTCAAGCGCCTCGGCTTCGGTTACGACTGGAGCCGCGAGCTCACCACCTGCCGCCCGGAGTACTATCGCTGGGAGCAGTGGCTGTTCACCCGGCTCCTCCAGAAAGGCATCGCTTACAAGAAGAACGCAGAGGTCAACTGGGATCCGGTCGACCAGACGGTGCTCGCCAACGAGCAGGTCATCGAGGGTCGCGGCTGGCGCTCGGGCGCGCCGGTGGAGCGGCGCGAGATATCGCAGTGGTTCTTGAAGATCACCGCGTACGCGGATGAGCTCCTCGAGGAGCTCGACCGGCTCGAGGGCTGGCCGGAGGCGGTGCGCACGATGCAGCGCAACTGGATCGGGCGCTCGGACGGCCTCGAGATGGTCTTTGACATCGCGGAGGCGCCGGGGGAGTCCATCCGCGTCTACACCACCCGGCCCGACACCCTGATGGGGGCCACCTTTGCGGCGGTCGCGGCCGCCCACCCGCTCGCCCGCCGGGCGGCGGCCGAGAACCCCGAGCTCGCCCGGTTCATAGAGAGCTGCCAGAGTCTGGAAACGTCGGAGGAGGCGCTGGAAACCGCGGAGAAGCTCGGAATGGCCACCGGCCTGAGCGCGATCAATCCGGTGAGCGGCGAGCACCTCCCGGTGTGGGTCGCGAACTTCGTGCTGATGACCTACGGCACCGGCGCGATCATGTGCGTCCCGGCGCACGATCATCGCGACCACGAGTTCGCAAGGAAGTACGGTTTGCCGATCCGGCAGGTGATCTTCCCCGCCGACGGCACCGAGCTCGACATCGAAGAGACGGCCTACGTGGACAAGGGAATTGTCGGCAACTCGGGCGAATTTTCCGGTCTCACCTCGGAGCAAGCTTTCGAGGCCATCGCGGACCATCTCGAGTCCCACCAGCGGGGCGAGCGCAAGGTGAACTATCGGCTCCGTGACTGGGGCGTCTCCCGTCAACGCTACTGGGGCGCGCCGGTGCCGGTGGTCAACACCCCGACCGGTGAGCCAGTCGCGGTGCCGGTCGGAGAGCTCCCGGTCACGTTACCCGAGGAGATCGAGTTTCAGGGGCTTGGCTCGCCGCTTCGCGACATCCCCGAATTCTACGAGACCACGGACCCGCGCGACGGGTCCCCGGCGGTGAGGGAGACCGACACCTTCGACACCTTCGTGGAGTCCTCCTGGTACTACGCCCGTTTTGCGTGTCCCGATGCGAGCGCGATGCTCGACGAGCGCGCGAATTACTGGCTGCCGGTTGATCAGTACATCGGCGGAATCGAGCACGCGATCCTGCACCTGCTCTACGCCCGGTTCTTTCACAAGCTGATGCGCGACGAAGGCCTGGTCGAATCCGACGAGCCGTTCACCAACTTGCTAACCCAGGGAATGGTGCTCAAGGACGGCTCGAAGATGTCCAAGTCGAAGGGCAACACCGTCGACCCGCAGGCGCTCATCGAACGCTACGGCGCGGATACGGTGCGTCTGTACATGATGTTTGCGTCCCCCCCGGAGCAGACGCTCGAATGGTCCGACAGCTCTGTCGAAGGAGCCTCGAGATTCCTGCGCAAGCTTTGGAAGCTGGTCGCCGGCCACGTGAAGGAGCCGGGCGCGGTGCCCGCGGTGGAGCCCGCGGGTCTCGACGACGCCCAGCGCGCGCTCAGACGACGCACTCACCAGACCATCGCCAAGGCGAGCGACGACGTGGGGCGTCGCTACACTTTCAATACCGCGATCGCGGCGGTGATGGAGCTCGTCAATCACCTGCAGAGATGGGAGGACGATTCTCCGCAGGGCCGGGCGGTGATGCGCGAGGCGCTCGAGAGCGCGGTCTTGCTCCTCTCACCCATCGTCCCGCACGTCGCCCACCGGCTTTGGCTCGCGCTGGGCCACGAGACGCCCGTGGTGGATTCACCCTGGCCCACCGCGGACGACTCCGCCCTCGAGCGCGACACGCTCGAGATTGTCGTCCAAGTGAACGGCAAGCTGCGCGGGCACGTGGCGGTGAGCGTCGATGCCGATCGCGGGGAGCTCGAGCGCGAGGCGCTCGCGAATCAAAACGTCCGAAAGTTCCTGGCCGATAAGCCGGTGCGAAAGGTGATCGTGGTGCCGGGTAGACTCGTGAACATCGTCATTTGAAAGCACCCCTGACAGTCAAGATCATTCTCACCCTCCTGGTGGCCGGCGGGGTGGTTGCGGGGTGCGGTTTCGAGCTTCGTGGCACGCCGCGCCTGCCCGAAGGCACCTCATCGGTCTATGTCCGCGCGCCGGTCGACATCGCGACCGAGCTTGAAGTGTATCTCCGCGATGCCGGGGCGGGCATCGCCCGGGCCCGGCAGGACGCGGAGGCGATACTGGATGTCGGGGCGGAGCGCTTCGATCAGCGCCTGCTGTCGGTCGATCCCAACACCGGGAAGGAGCGTGAGATCGAGGTTTCCTACGCGGTGTCGTTCTCTCTCACCAAGACGGACGGTACGAGGCTGCTCGAGCCGCAGACCGTGACGCTGCTCCGCGATTACGTATTCGATGCCGACCAGGTGCTCGGAAAGAGTCGCGAGCAGGGCGTTCTGCACCAGGAAATGCGGCGCGATGCCGCCCAGCAGATCCTGCGGCGCATCAACGCCGCCTTGGGCAACTAGATAGCGGTTCCGAGATGGAGGTCACCGGCGGCTTCGATGAGTGCCCCATAATCTATCCCCCGCCCGGTCCCCGCGGCCTTCCCGGGTCCTCGGTGCCGCAAACGAGCTGACCGATGCAGCTGCGGACGAGTCAGCTCGAAGGTCACCTCGGCAAGAGCCTCGCCCCAGTCTACGTCGTGAGCGGCGATGAGCCTCTGCAGGTTCAAGAAACCCTCGACGCCATTCGCGCCGCCGCGCGTGCGAAGGGATTCGACGAGCGGATACGGCTCGAGGCGGATCGAAGCTTCGAATGGGAGACCCTGCAAGGTCACGCGGATAACCTGTCGCTGTTCGCGCAGCGCCGGCTCATCGATCTTCGCATACCGAACGCCAAGCCCGGAGACACCGGCGCCAAGGCACTGCGTGCCTACGCGAAGCGGCCCGCCGCCGACACGGTGCTGCTGGTCAGCACTTCGAAGCTCGATGCATCGGGCCGAGCCACGCGCTGGTACAAGTCGCTGGCGGCCGTCGGGGTATGTGTCGAGATCTGGCCGATCGAACCCGCCAAGCTACCCGCGTGGATACGGCAACGGGCGGCCCGCGCGGGCATCAAGCTGGGCGCGGATGTCGCCCACCTCATCGCCGATAGAGTGGAAGGCAATCTGCTGGCCTGCGCCCAGGAAATCGAGAAGCTCTCTCTGTTGCTCGCGAGCCGATCCGCGGATACCGAGACCGGTATGGAAACGGTGATGGAGGCGGTCAGCGATAGCGCCCGGTTCAGCGTGTTCGACCTGGTGGATTCTGCCCTCGCTTGCCATGCGGCGCGGACTGTACGCATTACCCAGGGCCTGCGGGAGGAAGGGGTCGAACCAACCCTAGTCGCGTGGGCCCTGTCACGCGAGGTGAGAGCGCTCGCGCGCATGGCGCACGGGCGCGCTCAGGGCCTCGAGATGGAACGCCTGCTGTCCGACCATCGTGTTTGGCCGAAGCGCAAGCGCGCGGTTGCGGGGACCCTGCAGAGATTGACCTTGACCGACCTGCACCGGCTCCTCCGCCAGGCCGTACGCATCGAGCACGTGCTCAAGGGCGCCGCCGCGGGTGAGGCCTGGGACGAGCTCCTGCGCCTGGCCCTGGGGCTCGCGGGAGTAAAGTTACTGGCGACATCCGCGTATAATCGCGGCCAGTAACACCTAGCGCGGAATGCATTTCGATGCTTGACACGACCAAGGTTGCCGACGTCACGAGATACATGGAGGAAGTGGGCAGGCGCGCCCGCGGCGCAGCCCGTGCCTTATCGCGCGCGTCGACCGCCAGCAAGAACGCCGCCCTGCGCGCGATTGCGGACGCCGTTATCGACCAGGCCGATGCCCTGACCGAGGCGAATCGAGCGGACCTCGAGGCCGGCGCCGCAAGCGGTCTCAGCGAAGCTTTGCTGGATCGGTTGGCGCTCACCGAAGGGCGGATCGAAGCCATGGCAAAGGGCCTGCGTCAGGTGGCCGAACTACCGGACCCTATCGGTCAGATCACCGACCTCAACTTTCGTCCGAGCGGGATCCAGGTGGGAAAGATGCGGGTGCCTCTCGGGGTAATCGGCATCATCTACGAGTCGCGCCCAAACGTGACCGCCGACGCGGCGGGGCTTTGCCTGAAGTCGGGCAATGCATCGATCCTGCGCGGCGGGTCAGAGGCCATCGAATCGAACCAGGCGATCGCCCGATGCGTGCAGCATGGTCTGTGCGCCGCGGGACTGCCCGGCGAAGCCGCGCAGGTCATCGAGACCACCGATCGCCGCGCGGTCGGTGAGCTCATTACGATGAGTCGCTTCGTGGATGTGATCGTCCCCCGCGGTGGCAAGACGCTCATCGAGCGTATCGCGCGCGAGGCGACGGTCCCGGTCATCAAGCACCTCGACGGTATCTGCCACGTCTACATCGATGACCACGCCGATGCGAGCAAGGCAATTGCCATCGCGTACAACGCCAAGACGCAGCGCTACGGGACGTGCTGCACCATGGAAACCCTGCTGGTGGCCCAAGCGGCGGCGCCGGCGATTCTCCCCGAGCTCGCGCGGCGCCTCGTGGCGGCGGGGGTCGAGCTGCGCGGCTGTGCGCAAACGCGGGAGGTGCTGCCGGAAATCAAGGCCGCGCGAACGAGCGACTGGGACACCGAGTACCTGGCGCCGATCCTCTCGATTCGAGTGGTCGAAGGCCTCGAGGCGGCAATGGAACACATCGAAAGCCACGGCTCGCGCCACACCGACGCCATCGTCACCGAGGACCTGTCCAGGGCCCGGCGGTTTCTGAGCGAGGTGGACTCGAGCTCGGTGATGGTGAATGCTTCGACCCGCTTCGCCGACGGCTTCGAGTACGGTCTCGGGGCGGAGATCGGGATCAGCACCGACAAGCTTCATGCCCGCGGCCCGGTCGCCCTCGAAGGGCTGACCTCGCAGAAGTTCATCGTAATCGGAGACGGGCATATTCGACAGTGAAGCGCCAGCTCGCCTCCACCGTCTCGCCGGACCGCTCTGTCGATTAAGTGCGGGCCGTCGCAATACTAGGCGGGACGTTTGACCCGGTACATCACGGGCACCTTCGCCTCGCGCTGGAGATGCGCGACAGCCTCGGGCTCGATGAGGTGCGCATGATCCCGGCGGCGGTGCCGCCGTTACGCGAGCCGCCGCGGGCCGATGCGAACCTGCGCCTGCGCATGCTCGAGGCCGCGCTCGAGGGTGAACGCGGCCTGAGCGTCGACCGGCGCGAGATCGAGCGCGAAGGTCAGTCCTACACGGTGGATACCTTGGAGTCGCTCAGGGCGGAGCTTTCCGACCGGGCGCTGTGCCTCATCCTGGGCATGGACGCGTTCGCTCGGATCGAGCGATGGCATCGCTGGGAGGAAATTCCCGCGCTCGCCCACATCTGCGTGGCAAGACGCCCGGGGGCGAGCTTGCCCACGGGCCGGGCGGTGGCCGAGCTCATCGCCTCGCGCCAAGTCGACGACCCGCGTCGACTGCTCGGGCGGCCGAGCGGTTACGTGTGCATTCGCGACATCCCGGCCCTGGAAGTGTCGGCCACCCATATCCGCGCCCTGGTGGCCGAGGGGCGCAGTCCCCGTTTCCTGCTGCCCGATCCGGTTCTTCGGATCATCGAGCAATCCGGGGTGTACCGTCGTGCGCAGTAGCCAGCTCCGAGACCTCGTGATCGATGCGCTCGAGGAGCGCAAAGCAACGGACATCCGCGTCCTCGACGTGCGCGACCTCACCGACATCACCGATTTCATGATCGTGGCGAGCGGGCGATCAAGCCGACAGGTGACCGCCATCGCCGAGAACGTCATCGAGAGGGCCAAGCACCGCGAACACCCGCCGATGGGCTCGGAGGGGCTCAAGTACGGGGAATGGGTGCTGGTGGACCTGTGCGATGTCGTCGTCCACGTGATGCAGCCCGAGGCGCGGGACCATTATCAGCTGGAGAAGCTCTGGGGCGCGCGGAAGTCCGAGCACCA
>JBFHLI010000189.1:0-6974 GCA_041594935.1 Gammaproteobacteria bacterium
CCTGCCACGTTGAAACCGACGAGAAGACGATGCACGCGAACCCCGGGGTGGTGCTCGGCTGCACCGACTGCCACGGCGGCGATCCGAGCGTCGTGAAGCCTCCCCACGCGGAGCCGGCTCCCGTTGGACACGCGGACACCGCGGGCCACGGAGAGCCCGAGGCGCACGCTAAGGACGGGCCGGATCCCTACCGGGCGGCGATCGACGCCGCCCACGTGCAGCCGCGCTACCCGAAGACCTGGCACTATCCGAGCAGCGCCAATCCGCCCGACACCTACTCCTTCATCAACCAGGAGAGCCCCGAGTTCATCCGTTTCGTCAACCCCGGTGATTACCGCGTGGCCCGCGAGGCCTGCGGCGCGTGCCATCTGAGCGAGATCCGGGCGGCCGAGCGAAGCCTCATGGCGACCACCGCGATGCTCTGGGGCGGGGCCTCCTACAACAACGGGATGCTGCCGTTCAAGCGCTACGTGCTCGGCGAGGCGTACACCCGGGACGGCCGGCCGGCGATGCTGAAGAACCCGGTGGAGCCGGACGAGGCGATGCAGGCGAAGGGCGTGCTGCCCGCGCTCTATCCGCTGCCGGCATGGGAGGTGCTGCCCCCGGCGGATGTCTTCCGGGTCTTCGAGCGCGGTGGGCGCAACATCGTCAATCTCTTCCCGGAAACCGGTCTGCCCAACTCGCTGGGACTGATCCAGCGTCTCGAGGAGCCCGGGCGACCGGATTTCCGCCAGTCGAACCGCGGGCCCGGCACCGGCGCGCGCATCGCGGTCCCGGTCATCAACATCCACAAGACCCGTCTCAACGATCCGACCACCTGGTTCCTCGGCACCAACGACAACCCCGGGGATTACCGCAGCTCGGGCTGCTCGGCCTGCCACGTGGTGTATGCCAATGACCGTGACCCGCGCCACTCCGGCCCGTACGCGAAGTTCGGGCACACCGGTGAGACCCAGACCGCCGACCCCACCATTCCGCGCAACGAGCCCGGCCACCCGCTCAAGCACGAGTTCAGCCGGGCGATTCCGACCAGCCAGTGCATGATCTGCCACATGCATCAGCCCAACATGTTCGTGAACAGCTACCTCGGCTACACGATGTGGGACTACGAGTCCGACGCGCCCCACATGTGGCCCGAGGAACAGGTGTACTTCAGTGCCAACGACGTGCGCCGCGGCGCGAGCCCGAAGCCGGAGCAGATTCTCGACCATCACAAGGTGCGCGAGATCCACCGGCGCAACCCCGAGGAGGCTTCGGCCCGCGGGAAGTGGGCCGACATCGAGTTCGTCAAGCGAGTGAGCGAGCTCAACCCCGAGCTCTCGGACACCCAGTTCGCCGACTACCACGGTCACGGCTGGAACTTCCGCGCGATCTTCAAGCGCGACCGCAAGGGCGCGCTGCTCGACGCCGAGGGTAATCTGGTCTCGGACGACGACCCGAAGAAGTTTGAGAAAGCAGTCCACATGTCCTCCATTCATCTCGATGTCGGGATGCACTGCGTCGACTGCCATTTCTTCCAGGACACCCACGGCAATGGGCACATCGTCGGCGAGGTCGCCCAGGCGGTGGAGATCGAGTGCGTGGATTGTCACGGGGACGTGGACCGCTACCCGAGCCTGCGCACCAGCGGGCCCGCCGCCCGCGAGGGAGGCTTCGACCTGAGCCTGCTGCGGCTGCAGGACGGACGGGCACGCTTCGAGTGGCGTGAGGGCAAGCTCTATCAGCGCGCCGCCCTGTGGCCGGACCGGGAATGGGAGGTGTCCCTCGTGAAGGACTCGTCCAATCCCGACCATGCGAGCTACAACGCCTTGTCCACGCGGGCGAAGACGGTGTCCCGGGACAAGTCGATGCAGTGGGGGGGTGGGGTCGCCCCCGAGAACCGGGCCCACCCGAGCGAGGAGATGACCTGCTTCAGCTGCCACAGTGCGTGGGTCACGAGCTGCGCGGGCTGCCACCTGCCGATCCAGGCCAACTGGAAGACCAGGCGCCACCATTACGACAACGAGGAGAGTCGCAACTACGCCACCTACAACCCGCAGGTGGCACGCGATCAAATGTTCCAGCTCGGCAAGCACGGCCCGGTCAAGGGCGGGCGGATCGCCCCGGTGCGCTCCTCCTCCGCGCTCATCCTCAGCTCCACCAACTCGAATCGTGAGCGCATCTACATCCAGCAGCCCCCGATCGCGGCGAGCGGCTTCAGCTCGCAGGCATTCGCCCCGCACTTCCCGCACACGGTGCGAAAATCGGAGACCAAGACGTGCACCGACTGCCATCTCTCCGAGGCCAACGACAACAACGCGATCATGGCGCAGCTGCTGCTGCTCGGTACGAACTTCGTGAACTTCGTCGGCTTCAACGCGTGGGTGGGGAGCGACGGGGGCATCGACGCGGTGCGGGTGACGGAGTTCGACGAGCCACAGGCGGTCGTCGGCAGCTATCTCCACCGCCACGCCTACCCTGACTGGTATCGCGACCACGAGCAAAACGACCGTGTGCTCGAGGAGGCCTACCACCACTCGGCGGGCCGGGCCAACTGCCTTCAGCTGCGCGGCGAGTACCTGTTCGTCGCCGAGGGCCCAAAGGGAATGCGGGTCTACGACGTCGCCGGCATCGCCAACAAGGGCATCTCCCAGCGCATCATCACCGCGCCGTTCAGCCTGCTCGGACACGACACCCACATTCCGAGCGCCAATGCGACCTGCATGGCCCTGCCGACCAACCAGCCGATCGCGCCGAAGCGCCAGGAGAGCGCCGCGTTCGGCCTTACCGGCGAGCAGATGAAGACGCTCATGCGCGAGACCAACCTAGAGCAGCCGTTTCACCCGATCTACGACTACGCGGTGATCGTGGACGCCGAGGAAGGCCTGATCCTGACCGACGTGAACACCCTCGCCGACGGGGAGCCCCGCAACAACTTTCTCGAGCGCGCTCTCACCTGGAACGAGAAGGGAATCCTCGACGGGGCCCGTCACGTCACTCTCGGCGGCTATTACGCGTACATCACTGCCGATGCCGGGGTCGTCATCTTGAGCCTCGACGATCCCCTGACGCCAAAGTTGATCAGCGTGGTCCGGCTCACCGACGCACGGGCCACCGCGTTGCAGTTCCGCTACCTGTTCGTGACCGATGCGACCGGGTTACGAGTGGTGGATGTGACCCATCCCAATCGGCCGCGATTGATCGAGGGGGCACGGGTCCCGCTCGCCGATGCCCGCCGGGTGTATCTCGCCCGAACGTACGCCTACGTCGCCGCGACCGGACAGGGGCTCGCGATCGTGGACATCGAGCGCCCCGAGGCACCTCGGCTGCACCAGCTCTTCGACGCGGGCGGCGCGATCGACGATGCTCGCGACGTGGTGGTCGGGACCACCAATGCCTCCCTGTTCGCCTATGTCGCGGACGGGCGCAACGGGCTGAGGGTGATCCAGCTTACCTCGCCCGAGCTCCAGCCGCGTTTCTACGGCTTCAGCCCCGAGCCCCGCCCCCGGCTGATCGCGAGCCATCCGACCGCTCTGCCCGCGCTCGCGTTGTCGAAGGGCCTCGACCGGGACCGGGCGGTGGACGAGACCGGTCACCAGATGGCGATCTTCGGGCGCATCGGCTCCCGCCCGTTCAACTTAGAGGAGATGCAGCGCCTCTACTTGGACGATCGGGGTAAGCCGTGGTCCGTGGTGGACGAGCCGCGGGCAGAAGACTTCAGGCCCGCGCCGGCTGCGACCGAGCAGATGGCCTACGACCCGCCGTAACGCGCGGAGCTCGGTGTCGGTCGATGCGGAAGCTCGTGGTGGTTCGGATTGGGAGCGATGGCGCCCGGCCGCCACCGATATCTTTATCCTGACGACGAACGTATGCTAGGCACGCCGCAACCAGTAGCAAACGCCACGAGCGTCGAAGGGAGGTCCGGACCGCAAGCGAAGGGCGGGCAGTTGGCTCGCTGTGTCACCCCCGAATGGCGCGCCGCGCACTAACCCGCTGGCGCCCGATCAGACGATAGGGAGAACTTCAGATGGCCGTTAGCGATCACGTAAATCTCGAGCAGTTCATGGCCGGCCTGCAAAAACGTAACCCCGGCGAAATCGAATTTCACCAAGCGGTGTATGAGGTGGCCTCCAACGTCTTCGAGTACATCGAGGACAAGGAGATCTATCACGAAATGCAGATCCTGCGGCGAATCGCGGAGCCGGATCGCATCGTCAGCTTTCGCGTGTGCTGGGAGGACGACAAGGGCAATGTCCGGGTCAATCGCGGATACCGGGTTCAGAACAACAACTCGATCGGCCCCTACAAGGGCGGCATTCGCTTTCACCCCAGCGTCAATCAGAGCATCCTGAAGTTCCTCGCCTTCGAGCAGACCTTCAAGAACAGCCTTACCGGGCTGCCGATGGGAGGCGGCAAGGGCGGCTCGGATTTCAACCCCAAGGGCAAGTCCAGCAACGAGGTGATGCGCTTTTGTCAGTCCTTCATGACCGAGCTCTACCGCCACGTCGGTGATGACATCGACGTGCCGGCCGGGGACATCGGGGTGGGGGCGAGAGAGATCGGCTACATGTTCGGACAGTACAAGCGCCTCACCAATCGTTTCAGCGGCGTCCTCACCGGCAAGGGCATGGAATACGGCGGCAGCCCGATCCGCACTGAGGCGACCGGCTACGGGGCAGTGTACATGATGGAGGACATGCTCAAGCGCAAGGGACAGCACATCGATGGAAAGACCTGTCTGGTCTCGGGCTCCGGTAACGTGGCGACCTACGCGGCGGAGAAGCTCAACCACCTCGGTGGCAAGGTGGTGACGATGTCGGACTCGTCCGGGTTCATCCACGACAAGGACGGTATCGACGCCGAAAAGCTTGCCTACGTCGTCGATCTCAAGGTGAAGCGCCGGGGTCGGATCGAGGAATACGCGAAGAAATTCGGAGCGGAGTTTCATGCCGGCAAACGCCCCTGGGGGGTGCCCTGCGATCTCGCGTTTCCGTGTGCAACCCAAAACGAGATCAGCCGCAAGGAGGCGCAGACCCTCATCGAGAACGGCTGCAAGGGCGTATCCGAGGGCGCCAACATGCCGACCGAGCAGCACGGCATCGAGGACTTCACCGCCGCCAAGCTGATGTTCGCCCCGAGCAAGGCGGCCAATGCCGGCGGGGTGGCCATCTCGGGGCTCGAGATGAGCCAGAACAGTGCGCGGATCACCTGGAAGGAAGAGGAGCTGCAGAAGCTCCTGCGGGACATCATGCAGGGCATCCACGACAAGTGCGTGGAGTACGGAAAGGAGCCAAATGGCGACTACGTGGACTACGTGAAGGGCGCAAACATCGCGGGCTTCATCAAGGTCGCGGACGCGATGATTGCCTACGGAGTGGTGTGAGCGCCGTTTCGCCGGTTCGATTACTACAACAAGCCGCAATGCGAAGGCCAGGCATCACGATCTAGAAGACTAGGAGCGGGCGCGCCAGCGCGCGCCGGTCGGTACGCGCCGCCGAGACTGGACGGACGGTATCGCGGTCGCAAGCTCCGACATCCGGCGTGATTGACCCGGCTCGAGGAGGAGCGATGTCGGTCGGCGGGCTACGACTGCCGGGCGGGCGCGTGTGGGATTGGGGGCGATTGCTTGCCACGTCTGCCAATCTCACCCTCGCCGGCGTCCTCGCCTGGTCACTGGCGGAGCTGACGTGGTGGCTGGTGCCCTCGGTTGAGAACGAGCACCGCGCGACGGAATGGCTTCGCGGGCCGGCCTCGGTGAGCTCGACCGAGCGCCAGTCGGCTCGCCTGGCCGAGTTGCACCTGTTCGGCCACCCCGAGGCACCGGCGCGCGAAACACAACCGCCGCGCCCGGCGGCGTCGCCCGGCCTGGTGCTTCGAGGGGTAGTCCTGTCCGAGAATCCCGACAAGACGCGGGCCATCATCGGCGATGCCGGGGGCACCGACCAGGCCTACGCGGGCGGCGCCGAGCTCCCGCAAGGGTTGCACCTGGTCGCGATTCATCCTGACCGCGTGATCCTCGAGGGAGGCGGGCAACACAAGGTCCTGCTGCTCGACCCCGAGTCACCGGAAGGATCCGACGCCGAGGGTTATCAGCGTCTCGACAATACCGGCGATCGAGCCCTGGCGCGTAACCTCGGACAGTACCAGCGCACGCTCCAGCAGAACCCGGAGGGAATTCTCGGGCTGCTGAGCGTGGAGCCCGTCCAGCGGTCGGGAGAGCTTCACGGATATCGGCTCCAGCCGGGGCGCGACGCCGGGTTTCTCGACCTAATGGGGCTTGAGCCGGGGGACATCCTGAAGGAGATAAACGGCATCCGCCTGAACTCACCTGCCCGATCGCTTGACGTTCTGCGCGAGCTGAGCGTCGCCGAACAGCTTCGCGTCGACGTGCAGAGAGGCGAACGGCGCATCCTGCTGACCTACCGCATCGAGCACTGAGCGCCGCGCGCACGGAGACCCCATGTCCATGCCGAAATTCCGGAACGCATTACGCTGGAATCGACCCCAAATTCGGGCGGGGATACGCAGGCCAGGGGGAAAACTCGCCCGCAGCCGCCGGTGGCGCGCAGCCCTGCTCCTTGCCTGGCTGCTCCCGACTCTCGCGCTCGGGGCGAGCACCCGCTCGGTGACCTTGATTCTCAAAGACGCGGACATCTCCGCCTTCATTTCTACCGTATCCGAGGTCACCGGAAAGAATTTCATCGTCGACCCGCGCGTACAAGGAAAGGTCACGGTGATGTCGGCTCGAGCGCTCGAGAGCGAGGAGCTCTACCAGGTGTTCCTGTCCGTGCTTCGCGTGCACGGATTTGCGGCGGTGCAGGCCGGAGAAGTCGTTAAGATCGTGCCCGAAGAGAGCGCCCGGGTGGACAGCAACGAGGGTACGAATCGGCCCCCGGCGCGCGGCGACGAGCTCGTGACCCGCGTGGTGAGCGTCCATGAAGTCTCGGCCGAGAAGCTGGTGCCGGTTCTACGGCCCCTCGTTCCCCAGCAGGGTC
>JBFHLI010000190.1:0-6919 GCA_041594935.1 Gammaproteobacteria bacterium
GATCGCCGATTGGGTGCCCCGCTCGGCCTCGAACTTCGAGATGTCGGCGCCGGACACGAACGCCTTGCCGCCGGCGCCGCTCAGGATGACGACCCGAACCGCCTCGTCGGCAAGAAAATCCTCGAGGGCCCGCTCCACCGCGTCCCACATCTCGAGCGAGACCGCGTTGTGTCGTTCGGGATTGTTGAAGATCAGATGCCCGATGGCCTCGTCCTTCTCGGCCAAAATCTTGTCCATGGTCATCACCGCCCTCCTCGCCGTTTCGTGCCGCAAGGCCGCCGCCCACCGAATTCAATACCCGATCGCCGCGGCCATCGCCGCGCGGATACCCGATTTACCCGCAATCTCTTCGCGGCACGCATCAGACGATCTTCGCCGCGCGCAGGTCCGCGATCTCCGCCTCGGTGAAGCCGAACTCGCTCAGAACCGCCGCGGTGTGCTCCCCCCGAGCGGGAGGGCGGCGCGCGATGCGGCTCGGGGTGCGCTCCATCACGATCGGTTGCCCGACGCACGCGGTCGGGCCGAACGGGAGCGAATCCATCGCGGCGGCGACCCCTAGGTGCTGCACCTGCGGGTCGGCAAAAACCTCGTCGATACGGTTGATCTCGCCGCAGGGTACGCCGGCTCGATTCAGGTAATCGACCCACTCGCGGCTGCTACGCTGCCTCAGTCGCTCGCCAATCAACTCGTTGAGTCGATCTCGATTCTCGCTTCGCTTGGCGTTCACCTCGAAGTCGGGGTCGGTGAGCCACTCCCTCGCATCGATGGCCTGGCAGAAACGCTCCCAGATCACCTCCCCGACCACGGCCACGTTGATGTGGCCATCCTTCGTCGGAAAGACCCCGGTGGGAATGCTGGTGGGGTGATTGTTGCCCGCTTGCATCGGCACCTCACCCTTCATGAGCCAGCGTGCGGCCTGAAAATCCAGCATGAAGATCTGGGAGTGCAGCAGGGAGGTATGCAGCCATTGACCCTTGCCGGAGGTCTCGCGCTCGAGCAGTGCAACGAGAATGCCGAGCGCACAGAAAAGGCCCGCGCACAGATCTGCGATCGGAATGCCGACCCGCATCGGGCCGCGGCCCGGCTCGCCCGTGATCGACATCAACCCTCCCAGTCCCTGCGCAATCTGGTCGAAGCCGGGGCGTTTGACGTACGGGCCGGTCTGGCCGAATCCGGAGATACTCGCGAGGATGACCCGGGGGTTCACCGCGGCGAGCGCGTCGTAGCTGATGCCGAGGCGGTCCTTAACGTCGGGGCGAAAGTTCTCCACCACGACGTCGGCCCTCTCAGCCAGCCGCATGAAGACCTCTCGCCCCTGCGGCACCTTGAGGTTCAAGGTCACGCTGCGCTTGTTGCGCTGCAAATTCTGAAAGTCCGGGGTGTCGCGCCCCGCTCCGAGCGCACCGTCCGCCTCCACCGTGGCCGGCGGCTCCACCTTGATCACGTTTGCCCCCCAGTCGGCGAGCTGGCGCACCGCGGTCGGGCCCGCCCGCACCCGGGTGAGATCGAGGACCGTGAAGCGGGAGAGCGCGTCGGGCGAGCGTACATCGGTCATGGTCATTTTCCTTTACCCGGGGGAAGGCCAGTAGCCCCGTGCCGGCCCGGCGCGAGGCCATTACCTTCGACCGTGTCTCATCCACATCGCTCCCAGCTCACTTCGTCGCTCAGGTTCTGAATTCGGCGAGACCGCGCAGATCGCACCTCTCGCTCAACGAGCGGCAGTAGGCCGCGAGACGGCCCGCCAACCCGTCCGGCCACCCGCCGAATGCGACGTTGGCACCGAACTTGGCGAGGATCTCCGCCGGCGCGAGCGGCTCACGAACTCCACCCCGAAGGTACGGCTGTGAGACCTCGTGGGCGCTGCGACCGCGCATCGTCACCCGCAGGTGCCCCGAGTAACTTACCGGATACTCGTTCGCGGGATCGACCTCGTAGGGCACCTCGCCCGCGAGCTCGCGAACATCGGATCTCGAAACGCGCGACGATGTGAACTGCTCCAGCCCCGCCGCCCGGTCGATCAGCGCAACCGCGATGCAATAGGGCGCGCTGAACTTTGCCGAGTACGGTGTCGAGGGATTGCGCTTTTCCTCGAAAGGCCCCCACAGTCGGTGGACGGTTGCCTCGCCCACCTTGCACCGAATGTCGACAACGTTTTGTGCTGCCACCCCCTTGCGAGCCAGAGCAATCGCGCAGTCGATGAACGGCTGGCACATGGTGCCACAAGCATACGGTTTGAAAGCGACACCGCACATGCGCCAGCCATTCCCGAGGCTCGCGCAGATGAGGTCGAAATCGGGGGTGATCCCAGAGTCGGCGAAAGCGTGAAAGAACCCATGTCTTCCCTGAGTCAAACCAACCCTCCTGCCATCCTGTTCGCGTTTCTTAAGCGTGCTCGAGCGGCTCGATGACGCGAGGATTTCACCGGGGCCGGTTTGAGTTCGGGGTACCCCGGCGCTAAACTCGCACGCACGGCACCCGGCCCGACACCTCGCACGTTCATGAGCATGTCAACCGCCCGCGAGTGCACGATAGAACCCGGCTATTTTTTTTCGCCTGGGCGGCGCGCCCGCTCGGTCGCGAGGTTGGGGCTGGCGGCGGCTCTCACGGCCCTGATCGGGTGTACCCAGACCGGGGTGCACGAGGCGTCCGGTCGCCCCGCGATCAGCGTGCCCGCGCGGGTGCTGCTTATGCCCCCCGATATTGAGCTCGCGGAGCTCACCGCGGGTGGACTCGAGCAGCCGCGAGCAGACTGGACCGAGGCCGCCCGCGGCTTTGTGAACCAGGCGCTGGGGCAGCTCCTGGCCGAGCGCGCCGCCTCGCTCGTGCGCTACCAGGCGCCGGACAACGACCCGGGCGCGGTGCACGCCCACCAGCAGCTGCAGAAACTGCACAACGCGGTCGGGCTCTCGATCCTCCTCCACCAGTACAACCCGCAGCTGGCATTGCCCTCGAAGCAGCACCGCTTCGACTGGACGCTGGGACCCGGCGCCCGGCGCCTCGCAGAAGGGGTGAACGCCGATTACGCGCTGTTCGTCTACCTGCACGACAGCTACGCATCGGGCGGGCGGGTGGCGACGATGGTTGCGCTCGCGGTGCTCGGCATCGCGGTGCAGGGCGGGGTGCAGGTGGGCTTTGCATCGCTCGTGGATACGCGCTCGGGAGACATCGTGTGGTTCAACCGCCTGGTGAGCACCGCGGGTGACCTGCGCAGCGCCGAGGCCGCGCGCGCGGCGACCAAGCAACTGCTCACCGACCTGCCGCTGTGAGGGCCCGGTGATCGGCCCGGGTCTGCTGATCGCCCTGATGGCGCTGATCGGCTCCGGCTGCGCCACCACCGCGACTCCGGGCGGCGATGCGGTCGCCCACATCGAGCCCGGCCAGCGCCCGGCGCTCGACACCGACGAAGGGGGACTATGGATGGTGATGGACGATGTGGAGCAGCGGCTCGCCACCTCCGGGCGCACCGTCACCGACCCCGCGCTCAACGCGCGCGTCGGGGCGGTCATCTGCCGCCTGGTGCCGGCTCACTGCGCCCAGATCCGCTTCTACATCGTGCGCAACCCGGATTTCAACGCCTCCATGTCACCCAACGGGTTCATGCAGATCTGGACCGGGCTGTTGTTGCGCACCGCCAACGAGGACCAGCTTGCGTTCGTGCTCGGACACGAGCTCGTTCACTACCTCGAGCGCCATACCCTGAGCCGCTGGCGCGACCTGCGCTCGAAGGCGGACACGCTCGCGGTTCTCAACGTCGCGACCGCGGCGTTCGGCGTCGGCTACGTGGGCACGCTGGCGGAGCTTGCCGCCTACGCGAGCATCCTCGCGTTCAGTCGTGACCAGGAACGCGCGGCGGACCAGGGAGGATTCGGCCTCCTCGTCGACGCGGGCTACGACGCCAATGAGGCGGGGAGAATCTGGCGGGCGCTCATCGAGGAGCGGGAAGCATCGGCCGACCCCGGGACCATCTCCTTCTTCACCACCCACCCGTCCTCGCGCGAGCGCGCCCAGAGCCTCGAGGCGCTCGCGGCCGGGCTCAGGGCGCCAGGCGAGCCGTCCTCGGCCGTGCGATCTTCCCCCTATTCGTCCTTGATTGCCCCCTATCGGGCCGAGTGGTTCCGCGACGAGCTTCGATCGCGCGATTTCGCGCGCCATCAGGTGGTCCTCGACCGGCTCGCGACCATCGGCGAGCCGGGCGGCGAGATCGCATTCCTCCAGGGTGAGCTCTACCGGTTGAGGAACGGCGAGGGAGATGTTGCGCGTGCCATCGAAGCGTACCGGAAGGCGGCCGCGAGCGGCGAAGGGCCGCCCGAGGCTTGGCTTCAGATGGGGCTCATGCTGCGGCGGACCGAGCGTTCCAGCGCGGCGCGCGAAGCGTTCCGCGCCTACCTCGAACGCAAGCCGGATGCGCCCGATCGCAAGATGGTGGAGGCCTACCTTGATGAGCTCCAGTAATCGGCTAGTGTGCTGTTCAGCGGCTCGGGAGCGGTCGAGAATCATAAGTTACTTGCGGGACAGTACACTCGCCCCGCGCCTCGTTATCCTCACCGGGCTCCTCGCGGGCCTCGTCGCCTGCGCCACGATCACCCCGGTCGGCACCGAGCGGCGCACCATCGCGGGCGGCTACTCCGTGGCACCACAGGTAAAGTGGAGCCGCTTTCCGACCGGTGAGTTCGAGACCTGGACGATCGACGGGGTGTTTCTCGAGTTCGTGCGCTTCAGCCGAGCGGTGGCCGACGGCGAGCCGCTCTTCGCCGGGAGCGGCCCGAATCGGGACAAGTTCCCCATCTTTCATGCCCGAATGAGTGCGAACGAGGTAATGGAGCTGGTAGTAGACAGCCTGACGGCGGAGGGATGGGGAAACGTGAGCCCCGAATCGCTCGAGCCCTTCCGGTTCGGGAGCGCGTTGGGCTTTCGCTTCGAGCTCGGTCTCGTTGCCCGCGGCGGTCTCGAGTACGACGGCCTCGCCGCGGGGGTGATCAAGGGGGACCAGCTCTACTTGATCCTGTATGTGGGGGCGCGCGAGCACTACTTCGCGAAGCACCGCGGAACCGTCGAGCGGCTGCTGGCTTCCATCGGGGACCCGGTGTAGCTAGGGGGTCGCGGCCACGGGCACCGGCATCGCATGATTCTCGTCGCCGTGCGTCGAACCGCAGCGTCGAACGAGTCCGCACGCCTTCAGGACCGGCCGGTTCTCGCCTGCGCCTCGGAGTGGGTGACCGCCACCTGCTCGCCGGTGCGCCCGAAGCGGCGCTGTCGTCGGGCGAACGACTGCAACGCCCGGTCGAACTCGAAGCGATTAAAGTCGGGCCACAGCACGTCAGTGAAGTACATCTCGGTGTAGGCGAGCTGCCACAGCAGAAAGTTGCTGATCCGCTGCTCGCCGCCGGTGCGAATGAACAGGTCGGGCTCGGGAAGCCCGGCGAGCGACACCTCGGCGCCCACCATCTCGGCGGTTATCGACTCCGGCGAGAGCTCGCCTTGCGCCACGCGCCTCGCGAGCGCACGCACCGCCTGGGTGATGTCCCAACGCCCACCATAGTTGGCCGCGATGACGAGGGTTAGGCCTTGATTGTCAGCGGTCAGCGCCTCGGCCTCCTCGATGCGCGCCTGCAGCTCGGAGTTGAACGCATCGCGTCCGCCCAGGACTCGCAGGCGAACCCCGCTCTCGTGCAGCTTGCGAACCTCCTGCTCGAGCGCGGTGAGGAACAGATTCATGAGCAGTCCTACCTCCTCCCGCGGGCGCTTCCAGTTCTCGCTGCTGAACGCGAATAGGGTGAGGGCGTCGATGCTCTTCTCGCCGCAGGCGCGCACCACCTGGCGCACGCTCTCCACCCCGGCGCGATGGCCGGCGAAGCGCGGCATGTGTCGCCGACTGGCCCAGCGGCCGTTCCCGTCCATGATGATCGCCACATGCCGGGGTAACTTTCCGGGCTCGACGTAGAAAACCTTGTTGGACCCCATCTGACCACCCACGTGCGGCTCGCGCCCGGGAAGGCGCATCAACGGACAAATTGTAGCTGGAAATCCGAAGCCGAGGGCTCCCCCCCCTGAGCCTGGGCCAACTTCCGGGGATGCTGCCGCCCGACCGAAACCCGGCTGCGGGACCGCGACGCGCCGCGGGACACGACAGCGTCTAAGTCAGTTGCTGCCTCCAGCTGCGACCGAGTCGCTCCTCACGTTAGAGAGCGTCTCGATCGTCGCCCCATCCATCTCGGCGTAGCGGCGAACCTGGTAGTAGACCGTCTTCTTGCCCACGCCCTGACCTGCGCTCAGCTCGAAGCGGGGAGACGGCTCGAAGGGCAGCCAGCTGGCATCGGCAAAATCGGGTCGCTCGCTTGCTCGGTAATGGGTCGGGTTTCCGCGGACCTTGGAGGTCAAGGTCACGACGCCAGCCGACGGCTCCAGGCCCCCCTGCTCGAGCTGGAAACGAGTGACCCGAAACGCCGGTGGCACCGGCACCGCCGGCTCCGGGGTTCTGAGCGAGACGGCCTGGTTGCACACGGGGCCAAGCCCGCCGCTGGCCAGGGGAACCACGTAGTGATGCCGGGAACCGACGGCGCTCTTTCGGATCTCGTAACCGCGGTACTGGTTCTTCGACACGGTGAGCACGAGCGGCGTGTAGGGAATATCCTCGAACCTGACCGCTCCCCGCGAGTCGGTGAGGTAGGCCCCAAACTGGCTCCGGTTCGCGCGGGTGCCGAGACAAACCGCGGCCTTCGCCAGCGGATCCCCGGTGGCACTGTCCACCACCCGGACCCGGACCTCTCCCGCGTACCCTGCCACCGTGGTCGGGGCCAGGAGGACGCCGGCAACGACGCTCAGGACGGCAAATGTTCTAGTGCCGACCGGTGAAATGGATAGCCTCATTTCATCTCCTCCCGCTCGCTCGAAGCGGCGTCCGGACCTGTGGTTATTCTGC
>JBFHLI010000191.1:0-6866 GCA_041594935.1 Gammaproteobacteria bacterium
AGCTGCGTGTGGGCCGAGGGGGCACGCGCCGGGCCGGGTCGTGCTTGCCCGACGTGTTTTATTAATGCGAAGCTCTGCGACCAGCGCGCCCCGAGCGTAGCGCTTCGCCCGCGCGGCGCCGCGATGACATCCGCAGTTACAGAACCCGGGGCTGGCGCGATGGATGAGAAGAACCTCGATCTCAGGCAGGCCGGACTCAGGGCGACGACGCCTCGGTTGCGCATTCTCGCGGTGCTCGAGGAGAGCGATCAGCGTCACCTTGGGGCGGAGGAGATCTACATGGCGCTCATCGAGGCCGGCGATGACGTGGGACTCGCGACCGTATATCGCGTTCTGACCCAGTTCGAAGCGGCCGGTCTGGTCATCCGGCACAATTTCGAGAGCGGCCAGTCGGTGTTCGAGCTCGACAACCGGGAGCATCACGACCACATCGTGTGCCTACAGTGCGGGCGAGTAGAGGAGTTCGTGGACGAGGTAATCGAGCAGCACCAGCGCCAGATCGCGAAGAGCCGGGGCTTTTCCATCGCCGACCACTCCCTGGTCATCTACGGCGAGTGTCGCCGCGAGAACTGCCCGCACCGTTGAAGGCCGCCCCTCGACTCTGGCAACGGATTGACTCAGATCAAGCCCTATCTTTGAGCCCCACCGTACGCTAAGCGTTGCGCTCGCCGGCCGGCGCCTGATGGATGAGAGTCGGGGGGTGCGTGTCTTGAGGTGACGACTCGTTGCATTTTCCTCCGGGCGAGCGCGGGCGCTCGAGTCTTCCCGGGCGGCCCGTGCGCGGTGTGACGTGCCTCACTCGACTGACCGTGGCCACGGGCATCTTCGGTGAGTCTACCCGTTCTGTTGCAAATGAGAATCATTATCATTTAAGCTGCGGACAAAATCTTCATCTATCCCCTGAAACTTGGAGTGAGAATGAAATTCATCACGTTCGCCGTCGTCGCGCTGACGGTGTCGGCCGCACCCATCGCGGCGGATGTCAACGTCTACTCGGCCCGGGAGGAGGCGCTGATCAAGCCGATCCTCGATCGATTCACGGCAACGACCGGAATCGAGACGCACCTGGTGACCGGTAGCGCCGACGCGCTGCTGAAGCGTCTCGAGGTCGAGGGCGTCAACAGCCCCGCCGACCTGTTCATCACGGTCGATGCAGGTCGGCTTCACCGGGCCAAGCAGGCGGGGGTCTTGCGTGCGGTCGATTCCGCCGATCTCGATGCCGCCCTTCCGGCTCACCTGCGGGATCCGGAGGGTTATTGGTTCGGATTGTCCCTGCGCGCTCGACCCATCTTCTACGTCAAGGCGCGTGTCGATCCGAGCGAGCTCTCGACTTACGAGGCGCTGACGGATTCGAAGTGGAAAGGTCGGATCTGCGTGCGAAGCTCCGACAACATCTACAACCAATCTCTGGTAGCGTCGATGATCGCTACCCATGGGGAGGCCGAAACCGAGGCATGGTTGCGCGGATTCGTCGCCAACCTCGCGCGCAGCCCCCGGGGGGGAGACCGCGATCAGATCAAGGCGGCGGCGGCGGGCGAGTGCGACCTCGCGATCGCCAACACGTACTACTTCGCCCGCATGCTCACCTCTACCGATGAGCGCGAGCGCGAGACCGCGGGCAAGCTCGCCGTGTTCTGGCCGAATCAGGCCGGGCGAGGCGTTCACGTGAACGTGAGCGGAGCGGGGGTTACCCAATCCGCCGCGAACGCGGACCAGGCAATCGAGCTGCTTCGCTACCTGCTCGCCGACGACGCCCAGCGTTGGTATGCCCTCGTGAACGAGGAGTACCCGGTGAGGTCCGGGCTCCCGAGCAGTCCGACCGTGACCGGGCTCGGTGAGTTCAAGGCCGACACGTTGAGTCTGTCGGTGCTCGGGAAGCTGAACGCGACCGCGGTGATGCTCATGGATAGGGCGGGCTGGAACTAGATAGCGGTTCCGAAATGGACGTCACCGGTGGCTTTGATAAGCGCTCCATGTCTATCCCGCACCCTGTCCGGCCCCCACGTTCCGCTGGGGCGGGAACGCCTACGCGTGCGTAGTGACCGACATTTCCGCACGGGCATCTAGCCACGGCGTCTCGGTGCGACGGTGAAGTTGAAACCACGCTCGCCCCGCATCCCGCAGCCCTGGACCGTCGCGGTGGTGCTGGTCGCCGCCCTCGTCGCTTCCCCGGTGCTGGTGGTCCTCGGCTTCGTTTTCTATCCGGCCGGCGATATCTGGCGTCATCTCGTCGCGACCGTGCTCAAGGATTACGTGCTCAACTCCCTTACGCTGATGCTCGGGGTCGCGGCCGGGGTGCTGACGATGGGAGTGACCACGGCGTGGTTGACCACGCGCTGCGATTTTCCGGGCCGTCGATGGTTCGATTGGGCGTTGCTCCTGCCGCTTGCGGTACCGGCCTACATCATCGCCTACACCTACACCGGCATGCTCGACTACGCGGGGCCGGCCCAGAGCGCGCTGCGCGAGTGGTTCGGCTGGGGCAAGAGCGATTACTGGTTCCCCGAGATCCGGTCCCTCGGCGGAGCGGCGATGATGCTGTCCCTGGTGCTCTACCCGTACGTTTATTTCCTCAGCCGGGCCGCGTTTTTGGAGCAATCCGCCTACGCGGTCGACGCTGCGCGGACGCTCGGGTGCGGGCCGTGGGCGACGTTCTGGCGGGTGTCGCTACCGAGCGCTCGCCCCGCGATCATTGCCGGGCTTTCACTCGCTCTCATGGAGACCCTGGCCGACTACGGAACGGTGCAGTACTTCGGGGTTCGTACTTTCACGACCGGAATCTTTCGCACGTGGTTTGGGCTCGGTGACAGCGCCGCCGCGGCCCAGCTTGCCGCCCTGTTGCTCGCGTTCGTGTTCGCGCTGATTGTCGCCGAGCGTCGCTCCCGGCGTCGGGCCCGCTATCATCATGTCGGTACCCGCTCGCGTCCGCTCACCACGCACGTGCTGCGCGGGCGCCGGGGGTGGCTTGCGACGGTTGCTTGCGCGCTCCCGCTCGGGCTCGGTTTTCTCTTGCCTTGCGGGCAGCTCGCGGTGTGGGCGTACGAGACCGCTCCGGCGATGGTCGACGCCAGCTTCTTTCGACTCGTCCTCAACACTCTCGTTCTCGCGGGCACCTCCGCGCTCGTCATCGTGGCCCTCGCGGTGTTCCTGGCCTATGGTCAGCGTCTGAGCTCGGGCTTCGCATTGCGGACCGCGGTGCGGGTGGCCGGCATGGGGTATGCGGTCCCCGGGGTGGTGATCGCGGTCGGGGTTCTGCTGCCGTTTGCGTGGCTGGACAATTCCCTCGACGCTTGGGCGAGACGCCATTTCGACTTCTCGACCGGGCTGATCCTGAGCGGTACGCTCGCCGCGCTGGTCTTCGCCTACACCGTGCGCTTCCTCGCGGTGGCGCTGCAATCGGTGGAGTCGGGTCTCGGCAACATCACTCGCACCATGGATGAGGCCGGCCGGTCGCTCGGTTACCGCACCGCGGAGATCGTTCGAAAGGTGCACCTGCCGATCGTTCGCGGTAGCTTGCTGACGGCCGCCCTGCTGGTGTTCGTGGATGTGATGAAGGAGCTGCCCGCAACGCTGATTCTCCGCCCGTTCGACTTCAACACCCTGGCGGTTCGCGCCTACGAGCTTGCTTCGGACGAGCGCCTTGCGGACTCCTCGACCGCGGCGCTGGCGATCGTCGCGGCCGGCCTGCTGCCGGTGGTGGTGCTCAGCGTCTCCATCGCCCGCTCGCGCCGCCGTGACGCGCCGGCGAAAGTGCTCGAGGCGTTCGCCCCGGTCTCGGGCTAGGAGGATGCACCGCGACGGCCGAGCGACCGGATGACCGCGGCAAGATGTGCGATAGCAAATTCGCGCGGCGAAGTCCCGATCGTTGAACTCGACCCTCATGGCCTGGATCTGAGCGGCCCCACCAGCTGGCTTCCGACCGCGCGGAGCGACTCACTGCACTTGCCCCAACACGGCGGATCGGACCGGCGGCGGCACGTCCCCGGCCGACGCCGGATTGCTGCTATAGTAGGCGTGGCGGCGGCCCCGACCTTGCCCTGGGGGAGGGCAGTGGGCGTCACTGCTCGTGGCTGGACCTACCCTCAAGAATACGAAAAGTTGAGATGCCATTAGACAAGCGAGGGATCAACGATGAGCAATGTCCCGGATGATCTGCGGTACACGAAGACGCACGAGTGGGTGCGAGTCGAGGAAGACGGCTCGGTGACGGTGGGCATCACCGACCACGCCCAACAGCAGCTCGGTGACCTTGTCTACGTAGAGCTCCCGGACTCCGGGCGCACGACATTGAGCGGCGAGGAAATCGCAGTGGTGGAATCCGTCAAGGCGGCCTCTGACATCTACAGCCCGATCGGCGGTGATGTGAGCGAGGTAAATGAACGTCTGGCCGACACCCCGGAGCTGGTCAACAGCGATCCCTACGGCGATGGCTGGCTGTTCCGGCTCACCCCGTCGGACAGCGCCGAGGTTGACGACCTGCTCGAGCCTGACGCCTACACGGAGATCGCCGAGAGCGAGGACGACTGAGGCGTCGCCGCACTTTCATGCCCGCCGCGCGGGAGGAGAAGCAAGATGGCAAAGGTCACCCTGAACGGTAGCCCAGTCAACCTGGCAGGCGAGTTGCCGGCGGTGGGCGGTCGGGCCCCGGACTTCGTGCTCGTCGACAAGGATCTCGCGGATGTCACCCTCGCCACGTTCGCGGGAAAGAAGAAGCTGCTCAACATCGTCCCCAGCCTCGACACGCCAACCTGCGCGATCTCGACCAGGAAGTTCAACGCGCACGCCAAGGATCATGCCGACGCCGTCGTCCTGGTGATCTCGGCCGACCTGCCCTTCGCCCAGGCCCGATTCTGCGGCAACGAGGGGCTCGCGAACGTGGTGCCGCTGTCGATGATGCGCGGACGCGGATTCGCCAAGAGCTACGGCGTGCTCGTCGAAGACGGACCGCTTGCCGGGATCACCGCCAGGGCGGTGGTGGTCGTCGATGTCGACGACAAGGTGCTGCACACGGAGCTGGTTCCCGAGATCGCGCACGAGCCCGACTACGAGCGGGCACTCGCGGTCCTGTAGCGGGCACGCGTACGCCCGCCGCCCGGAGGCAGGAAGGGTGAGCAATGTCGTGATGACCGGGGTAAGTGCAACCCAGCCCTGCCGCCCATTCCCCGTCCGCCCGTGACCCCCGAGAAGGAGAGTGCTTTCGAGTGGGTCGATGCCCATCGCTCGGAGCTGTCGCGGTGGCACGCCGAGGTCTGGGATTTTCACGAGACGGCGTGGCGCGAGTATCGATCGGCAACCTGGTACGTGGAACGGCTGCGGGCCGAGGGCTTCGAGGTGGAGCAAGGCAGCGGCGGGATGCCGACCGCATTTTGCGCGCGCTGGGGCGACTCGGGTCCGGTCATTGGCAGCTACGCGGAGTACGACGCGGTACCCGGCAACAGCCAGGAGCGCGTCGCGTGGGAGCAGCCTCGGGCCGGCGTTCACCGGTGGGCGGCGGGGCACACCGATCCCCATTCGGCCCTCGGTCTGGGTGCCCTCGGCGGCGTGCTCGCAGCCAAGGCTGCTATGCAGAAGCACCGCATCAAGGGCCGGCTCAAGTTCCTGGGGGAGCCGGCGGAGAAGGTGTGCGGCTCCAAGCCCGTGCATGCCGCCAAGGGCTACTACGACGACATGGACGCCGCCATCTCGTTTCATCCCTCCTACGGCGCGATGCGGGCGAACACCACCGTGTGGGACACCCATTGCGGCTCGTACTGGAGCTGTGTGTATACCTTCGAGTGCGTCGAGCCGCAGACCTGGGCCGCAATGACGCATGCCAAGGAGGCGGTCAGCTCTCACACCGTCGCTCGTGCCCCGGGCGCGAACGATGCGCTGTGCCTGATGTACACCACCACGAAGTACACCAAGGAGGCGATGTTGCCGCGCACCGGCACCTGGACGCTCAATGAGGCGATTCTCGGCACCGGCGGAGCGACCTCTGACAACCTCGCGCCGCGTTTTGCCCAGATCCAGTACTCGTGGCGATCTCCGCGACTGGACATGCAGCAGCGCATCGGGACAGTGCTCGATCAGAATGCCGAGCATGTGGCCGCCCTCACCCATTGCCAGGTGCGAAAGACCTGGGTGACCAAGACCAGGGTGGGCCTCCCCAATCACGCGATGGCGCGGATCGTCTATCGTAACGTGGAGCTCGCCGGACCGCCGGTGTTCGAGCCACCGGCGATTGCGTTTTGCCGTGAGATTCAGAGCAACCTTGGCCTCGAGCCGATGGGCGAGCCCCTGCTCGAAAGCGTGCTGCGGCTCTGTCCGCCGGAGGAGGCGGAGGCGGCAGTGCGTGCCGAGCTGCCCCCCTGGCAGCTCAACTACACCTCGGATGACTACGTCGATTACACCTGGCACACCCCGACCGCGCGGCTGATCGTCGGGCGGGCAACGCTGCGCAGCCCCGCTGCGGGCTACCAGTACCCGGCATGGTGCTGGAATGCGATGGGCGGATACGCGCCGACTATCGATCCGACGGTGGTCTCGGCGGCGCGCGCGATTGGGGCAAGTATCCTGGACCTACTGCTCAACCCGGGTGAGCTCACCGCCGCACGGCGCGAGTTCGATGAGCGCACCGGGGGTGGGATCGGCGGCTCGAAGTGGGTGCCTCCCCTCCTGCCGGCGGACTTCAGGCCGCCCGTCGACCTCTGGTGGCCGGAGTATGTCACCACCGCGCGCGGGAACGAGTGGGTAATCCCTGGCAACGCCTAGACCAGCGACGCGCTATCGCCGAACTTACCGAAGCTGCTTTCCGGTTGTGCACTGCCGCGACGGGGGCCCGGGATCGCAGACATGCGGTGAGCGAGTGTTCACTCAGGAATGAGAGG
>JBFHLI010000192.1:0-6845 GCA_041594935.1 Gammaproteobacteria bacterium
GCGACTCAGATCGTCGAGCAAGTGCTCGATGTCCTTCGCGGCGCTGATTTCCGGAACGCGATCAACATCCCGTTCCAAGCCGGGCCCGAGCTTGCGCATGCGCTACCCTACATGGCGCTCGCCGAGAAAATGGGCATCCTCCAGTTCCACATGGCCGCCCCCGAGCCGATCCGGCGCGTGGAGCTAGAGCTCAAGGGCGAGAACATGGACCCGCTGGCGCGTCCGGTGGCGGCGGCACTGCTCAAGGGGCTGCTCCAGGGAGTGCTCGCAGACGGCGTGAACTACATCAATGCCCCGGTGCTCGCGGAGGAGCGCGGGATCGCGATTGCCCAGTCCAAGGGGGTGGCGGCCGCAGACTACTCCAATCTGATCTCCTGCCGGGTCCACTGGGAAGGCGGCAGCCGCGTCATCGCGGGTGTCCTGTTCGGCGGCAATCATCCCCGCATCGTGCAGGTGAGCGATTATCATCTGGACGCGGACCCGAGCGGGGTGCTGCTTATCATCCGCAACCGGGACGTACCGGGGGTCATCGGTCAGGTCGGCACCATCCTCGGCGCCTATGGAGTGAACATCGGCGAGTGGCGGATGGGTCGATCCGAGCCCGGGCAGGATGCCCTCTCGTTCATCAATCTCGACAACGAGCCCCCCGCTGCCGCCCTCGACGCCCTCGCGAGCGTCAGTGCGATCACGAAGCTGAAGCTGCTCAACCTCTGACCGCTGATCCTCGGATTGAAGCGATGGCGGCCCTTCTTGCCGGGCGCGGCTAATGCGACCGACGGCCGGGTGCCGTGTTCCGGCCGATCGTCGAATGTGGTGTACTGTAGCGTCTGCGATCGAGGCCGGCTGCGCGGTGGCGCGGCCTTGAGCCGACGCGCAGAGGTAGATTGTCGAGGGTCATCCGGGGGTCGGGAGGATGCGAGAATCGCGGGCGCCACGCATCTCCGCGCACAAGCGCGGCTTTAGCCTTCTGGAAGTTCTCGTCGCGCTCGCGATCATCGGCCTCGTGCTCGGCGCCGCGACCCGGGCGGCGGGGCAACACGCGCGCCACGCCATTACGCTGCAGGCCCTGACTGAGGCCAACTGGGTTGCCCTCAACCGGATCGCGCAGCTTCAGCTGGCCCCAACCTGGCCGCCGGTGGGCACCCTTCGCGATCGGGTTGCGATGGCGGGACGGGACTGGAGTCGAACCGCGGTCATCACCGCCACGGCGGACCCCAGCCTGCGACGCCTGGATGTCGAGATTCGGCCCGTGGACCTCGAGGGTGAGCTCCTTCTCACCCGCACCGCGCTCCTGCCGAGGCCGCAGTGAGTCCCGGCCGCGTCGTCAGCGCCGAAGACTGCCGCGGGCTCACGTTGCTCGAGCTCCTCGTCGCCCTCGCAATCCTCACCTCGGTCTCGCTCCTCGCCCTCGGCAGTCTGCGGCAGGTGCTCGACGCGCGGCACCGCACCGATGCACAGATGCAGCGGTTGTTGGCGCTGCAAGGCACTCTCGCGCAGCTTGGGCAAGACCTGACGATGGCTATTCCGCGGGGCATCCGCGATGAGTCCGGCGCGCCGCGCCCCGCCTTGCTCGGCCAGAACGGCTCGACCGGGGCACCGCGCCTCGAGCTCACTCGCACCGCCACCCCTGGAAAACTCGGTCGGATTGCCTACCGCCTCGACGAGCAAGGCCTGGTCCGGCTTGCCTGGCCGGCGCTCGACCGGGCGCCCGAGTCCAGCCCTGCCCTCGAACCGCTCCTCGGAGACGTCGCGACCCTCGAGATCCGCTTTCTGGACGAGAACCGAATCTGGCGGGAAGTCTGGCCACCTCGACGCCCGAGAGAAGCGCTGCCGCTCGCCATCGAGGTCACATTGGTCCCGCTTGGCGGGCATCCGGTGCGCCGCCTCTATCCAATTCCCGGCGGGCACCGCGCCGACGATGAATCGCCCGGGACGACGCCGGGCCCGCCGCCGGCCGGCCCTTCCGAGCAGGTGGCGGACCTGAGGTGGGTGGCACACGCAAATGGTCCGCGGTAGCCACTCCGGGTCCTCGTGCCGGCTCGGTCACTGCCCCCGGGGTGGCCGTGAAACCGGGGTGGCCCTGCTGACGGCGTTGCTCGTGTCCGCGCTCGCCGGGGTCGCCGCGACCGCGATCATGGTTCGCAGCCACGCGGGCATGATGCGCACCCAGCACCAGCTCGATACCGATCAGGCCGAGCTGTATGCGTCCGGAGCCGAAGGCTGGGCCTCGGGCATGCTGGCCCGCGACCGACTAACCGGCAGCCATGACCACCTGGCCGAGCCATGGGCGAATGCGATTCCAGCCCTCGGCGGCGCCGCCGGGGTGAGCGTGCGCATCGACGACATGCAGGGACGTTTCAATCTCAACAATCTGGTGCAACGCGGGGAGGTGAGTCGGCCAGATCTGGCGCGATTCCGGCGTCTGCTCGGCGCTCTCGAGCTCCCGCCTTCGCTCGGCGACGCGGTCCTCGACTGGCTGGATTCCGACCAGCGGACCTCCGGTTCCGGCGGCGCCGAGGACCCCTACTACCTTAGCCTGCGATCCCCGTACCGCGCGGCCAACGGGCCGCTCGCGAGTGTGGCCGAGCTGCATCTGGTGCGGGGGATGTCGGATCGGCTCTTCGATGTCCTGGAGCCTCACGTATCGGCGCTTCCGGCCCGCACGCGAATCAACGTGAATACCGCATCCGCCGCGGTCATTGCGAGCATCGTCGAGAATCTGAGCGAACGCGACGCCGGTCGGCTGGTTGCCGCGCCGCGGGCGTTTGCCAGCATCGAGGCCTTCCTGGCCACCCCCGAGATGGCCGGGACCCGCACTGCGTTGGATACGATAACCGTCTCCAGCGACTATTTCCGCCTGCGCTCGCGGGTGTCCGTGGGGCGTGGGCATGCCGAGTTCGACACCCTGCTCGAACGCGACCCGAGCGGAAAGGTACACGTGGTCAGCCGGCTCGCAGGCGGGAGCTGAGATGTTGCCGCCGGTGGTACGCCTCATCGACCTCCCCGGCGGGGGGCCCACCTTCGAGTTCCTCGGCGAGTCGGGGCGTGCCGGTCGAGCCAACCGCCGAGCCGCGTGGGTATTGGTTCCGTCCGCTCACGTGCTCGTCACGCGGGCCGAGCTGCCCCCGACCCGTCGCGCACGTATGCTGCAGGCAGCGCCCTACGCTCTCGAGGAGCACCTCAGTCAGGACGTGGAATCACTGCACTTCGCCCTCGCGGAGCACGACGGTGAAACCGGAGTGGGGGTGGCGGTCGTCGCGCGGGATCGAATGCGCGCATGGGTTCGGGCGCTCGAGACGGCTGGCATCCAAGCCGCCGTGATGCTTCCCGATACGCTCGCACTGCCCTGGTCACCCGGCCGGGTCTCCATCCTGTTGGAGGACGAGATGGCGCTCGTTCGCACCGGTCGCTGCGCCGGTTTCGCGGTCGAGTCCGAGAACCTGGAGCCATTTCTCCGCGCCGCTGTCGCCGCCAGGGCCAATCAACCGCCCGCAGCCATCGACGTCTATCTCGCCGACGGATCGGGTGCGACCGCTCGGGCGCCCGAGAGCCTGCACGCATTGGGCGTGCCGATTCGTGAGCACGGGGGGCACGGGGGCGCAGGACGTTGGCTTACGGCAGGTGCGCGTGGTCCGGCACCGATAGACCTGCTGCAGGGACCGTTCGCTCCCCCGCGACCCGGCACGGCCCGAGCGTGGCGCGTGGCCCTCGCCATGCTCACCCTCGTCATCGCGGCGAGGGCGTCACTCGTCGTGCTCGAGACCCAGGCATTGCGCGAAGATGCCCGGGATCTCGCCCGGGAGGTCGAATCGCTTTACACCCAGGCCTTTCCGGGGGAGAGCGCCCCGCCCGACGCCCGCGCCCGGATGGAGGCAGCACTCTCGGCGCTGCGCCGGCAAGGCAGCCAGCGCCGCGATGACCTGCTCTCCCTGCTGGCGATTGCCGCGCCGCCGCTGGCGGCTAGCCGGGGGCTGGAGCTGGAGCGGGTCGAACTTCGGGAGGGACGGCTCGAGCTCGATCTGAGCGCAGCCGACGTGACGGGGTTCGACGATCTGAAGAGCGCCCTCGTCGCCGCACCGGGGGTCGAGCTCGAGGTCGTGTCGGCCACGAGCCTCGGCGATTCGGTGGAGACTCGCTTGCGCATCTGGGAGCGCCGATGAAGGTCCGCACTGCCCTCGGTTCAAGGCTTCGCCGGATTCCGCTCTCGAGCCTTGTCCTCGCGGGGCTGGCGGCGGCAATTGCGATGCTGGTGTGGCTCCCGAATGCGGTAGAGCAGCGTCGGCTGCAAGCGACCATCGAGGAACGAGCGGTGCTGCTCGACTGGATGAGAGCGAGCGTCGCGGAGGCGCAGCGGCTACGAGGGCAGCACCGCACTCCGGCCGAAGCACGGGGATCGGAATCACTGCTCGCCCTCGTGGACCGAAGCGCTCGCGGGGACGGGCTTTCACTTCGGGTCTCCCGTTCCCGGACTGAAGGAGATCGCTCGGTCGTGGTGCAATTCGAGGGCATCGAGTTCGACGCCCTGGTCGCGTGGCTGGGGCGATTGCAAAGTAGCCATGACATCCGAGCGCTGCGGGCGTCGGTAACGCGGGGGACGGCGGTCGGCCTCGTGCACGGCGATCTGCGGCTCGTCGAGAACGTCGATTGAAGGGCGCGGCTGGTTGGCTCGCCGGCGGACTGGGGATTTACCTCATCGCGCTGGTCATCGCGGCGCCGGCGAGCCGCGTGCTGGCCTTACTCTCCGACGGGTGGGAACCGTTTTCGGTCTCGGGCGCGAGCGGAAATCTGCTGGCGGGATCCGCCCGCCTGCACCTCGGCGGCGAACCGCTCGTCGCGCTCGAGTGGCGCGCAACCCCGGGCCGGCTCGCCACCGGCTGCCTGGAGTACCGGATCCGTCCGATCGGGCTCGATGTCTTCTCCCCGCCCCGGCCGGGCAAGGGCGGATTCTGCGCGGACGGGAGCGCGTATCTCGCCGCGTTCGAGCTGGGAATCGATGCGGCGCGGGTCGCGCGCTGGGCGGTGGCAACACCGCTCGAACTCCGCGGGGCGATGAACCTGCGGGTCGACTCTCTGACCTACCGGGACGGGCGCTTCGTTGGCGGCGGGCAGCTCACGTGGCATGACGCCGAGCTCGGCCCGATGCTCGAGCCGATCCGACTTCAAACGGTGACGATACCGCTCGCGTCCGAGCGCGGGGCGATAACGGCTATACTCACGCACGACGCCGGTGATCTCGAAATGTCCGGGCGGGTCCAGCTCGACGGTCTCGGGCGCTATTGGGGGGAGGTGCGCCTGCGGCCGAGACCGGCAGCAAGCGCGACGCGGTGGCCCGCACCGGTGGCCGCGAGCCCGGACGGCAGCATGCAGTTGAACTGGCAGGGTCAGCTTCGAGCCGTGCCCGCGTCGGGCACCGATGAGCGGCTCTCCGTCCGGTTGCCCTGAGCGTTGCGTCCGGACGCGGTTGCAACCCACCGCGCCCACACCTACCATCGGAATCGAAAAGAACACCAAAGGGGGGGACAATGAACAGCGAACTTCCGGTTGGATTCTTCACCGCTCATCTAACGCGACTCCTGCTTCTTGTCCTCCTCCCGATCACCGCGGCAAACGCGGCTCCCGACGCGCCCCTGCCTCAGTCGGACGGCGCGCGCCATCTCGGCGTGGTGACCTGTGCGGGCAGCACCTGCCACGGGGCCACCCAGCCGTTCGAGGATTCTCCGGTGCTGCAGAACGAGTTCATCACCTGGCACCAGAAGGACCAGCACGCCGAGGCCTACAAGGTGCTGCTGAACGATCAGTCGAAGGCCATCGCGCGCAATCTCGGGCTCGAGGCGGCGCACACCGCCGACATCTGCCTCGATTGTCACGCCGACAATGTGCCTGACGACCGCCGCGGAAAACGCTTCCAGATGTCTGACGGCGTTGCCTGCGAGGCATGTCACGGCGGGTCCGAGAAGTGGCTCGGGCCGCACGTCTCGGGCGAGAACTCACATCAGGACAATCTCGACATGGGCATGTACCCCACCGAGGACCCGGTGGCGCGCGGCAAGCTCTGCCTGTCGTGTCATTTCGGCAACGACGACAAGTTCGTGACCCACCGCATCATGGGCGCGGGCCATCCGCGGATGAGCTTCGAGCTCGACACCTTCACCCAGATCGAGCCGGCCCACTTCGAGGTGGACCAGGACTACACCGAACGCAAGCCCAACGCCCAGAACGGAGCGGCGCTCTGGGCAACCGGCCAGCTCATCCAGGCCGAGAACTACCTCGATGCGTTCCTCGACGAGAAGAAGCATCAGTCCGGATTGTTCCCGGAACTGGTCTTCTTCGACTGCCATGCCTGTCACCATCCGATGTCGGATCGGCGCTGGACCCCACGCGCGGGGGTAGGCCTCGGACCGGGGGTGGTGCGGCTCAACGACTCGAGTCTCATCATGCTCGAGCACATCGCGCGGCGGGTTTCCCCCGATGATGCCGACAAGCTCGTCGAGTACACCCGTAACCTCCATCTCGCCACCACCAAGGGCCTCGCGCCGAGCCGCGAGGCGGCAACCCAGCTGCGCGACCTCGTGCGCTCCCTCGCCGGACAGGCGATGACCCACAGCTACGCCGCCGGCGATCTCCAGGACATGATGCGAAGCATCGTCGAGCGGGGGGTGCAGGGCGAATACCGAGACTATGCGGGAGCGGAGCAAGGGGTGATGGCGATCGGCTCGATCGTCGCCACCCTCGAGCGCAGCGGTGCCGTCAAGGACGATGCGCTCGCCCGGGTCACGAGTGCGCTCGACGGCCTGTATGCAGCGCTCAGCAGCGACGAGGAGTTCCGGCCGGCCGCGTTCGCGACC
>JBFHLI010000193.1:0-6837 GCA_041594935.1 Gammaproteobacteria bacterium
ACTCCTCCGCCTCGAAGGTGGCGTAGACGCTCCAGCTCACGATGTCGCGGAAATGATCGTCGCCCTGCCGGACTGCGGGGGCCAGCGGCTCCTTCTCGATGTCCTCCGGGAGAATCACGTGGTCGTCCGGATTCTGCGCACGCAGACGAATGCGGGCGAGGTCGGGCTCGAAGTTGGCCATCGCATCGCAGCGCTCGGCCAGGTATGCGTCCCCGAGCTCCTTGATATTGTCGATCACGACAGGGCGATACGAAATGCCCTGCTTGCGGAAAAAGTCGGCTATTGCGCGTTCCCGAGAGGACCCGGGAGGAATGCACATCGCGGCCCCGTCGAGTTCCTTCGCACTCTGCACGCCCAACGAATTGTGGGTGATGATCTTGGTTCCGGAATAGAAGTTGACCGGGGCAAAGTCCAACCTGAGCGAAGCGTCGCGGGTCAGCGTATAGGTCGTGACCCCCAAAAGCATGTCGATCTCACCCGATTGCAGAGACGCGAATCGTTGCACCGGAGCGAGGGCGATGTACTTCAGCTTGTTCGCATCACCGAGGATGGCGGCCGCGACCACCCGGCAGAAGTCGACATCGAAACCCCGCCAGACGCCCTGGCCGTCGGGGGCGGAGAAGCCGGGATGTTTGCCGTCAGCCCCGCAAATCAGCTCGCCCCGTGCCTTGATGGCCTTCACGGTGTCCCCGTCGGCAGCGAGGGTCTGCAGCGCCAACCCAAGGGTGATTGCCGTGAGGCCGACCGGGATCCACCGGATGAGTTTCATGGCGAATTGCCCTTTCTGTAGTGGTTCTTGAGCGCAGTCCGCGAGCGAGCAAGGGCGGACGTTGCTTCCTCGCATCCTCACGCTACGCGCGTCGTGAAGCATAGAGCCAAAGCCACCGCATGGGAAAGCATTCAGGGGAAATGCATGGCCCGCGGGGCCTACGTTGCCATGAGATCTACTCGCGGCGATTGAGCATGCTCAGGCCACAGGACGGGGCCCACCGCCTGCTCGATCGGTGACGGGACTGCGGTCACCTTGAAGCTAGCACCGTGGCTTCGCCGCTCTCCGTTTGACCGTCTCCGGCAACCCTGTCTTTTCGGCCCGTCGCGTCGGGACCTCGAATCCGGCCAGCCGAGGATCCACGGTGGAGATGCCGGGCATCGAGCTCACGCGGGTAAGGATATCCCTCGAGCCGGCGTTCGTGATCGTCTCAGGCTCGAGTGGTTCGAGGATCCGGCCGCGGGCCTGGCTGCACTTGCGCGACCTCGAGCCGAGCTCGCGATTCTGATCGCGACGAACCGGTATGTGAGCGCATTCGAACATCTGTCGGTAGCGATTAGCGCCGCTGCGGTGGACGTCGTGGGGGTCGACGTCTTCCACTGGGGAGGCTGTGCCAACGTTTGGGGTTCGATTCGGTATCTGTAGGGCCTTCCGACTCGATCTGTTCGGTCATTGCGCCTTCGACCTGGGCGTGACCAACGCCGCTAACTTGCACACCTATAGCGCGTTGACCGACATGAAAATAGGATTCGACACCATCGGTTATCTGCAAAACATCGATATCATCTGCGAGAAGCTCGCCGTGAGCGACCGATACCCGAGTGTTTCCGAAGGACCGGGTCTCGGCGTTTCGCTTGGCGACGCGGCCACCGGGCGCTATTCCGTCGAGCGGGTTTGCCTGGGAGCTGGTCCGGGCTGATTCGGCGTAGCCATGCCCCGGCCGGGCCGAGGATCAACGCCATCTTCGTGCTCGCGCAGGTAGGCAGCGGTGAGCTCGATCAGCCGGTCCCGCCCGAAGCTCGGCTCGTGTCCGGCGTGCACCACCCGCACCGCGAGCGCCTGCAGCCGACGCAGCGTGTGAACATACTGCTCGATACACGAGTGGTGCAGCCTGTCGAGCAGGGGACCGTCGTAGATGGCGTCGCCGGAGAAGAGGATCCCGGACCCCGCCTCCCACAGACCGATGCTGCCGGGCGAGTGGCCCGGCAGATGCAGCACCTCGAAGTGTCGGTCCCCGGTATCGACGATCTGTCCCTCGTCGACGATTCGAGTCGGCGGGGCAGGGCGGACCTCGTACCGGCCGACGTCGTAGTCCGCATGCGGCACCGCGTCGAGCAGTGCACCCTGCACGGGATAGCCCGATACTCGCAGCGTACCGAGATCCATCGGGTCGAAGCTCGTGTCGACGAGGGTGAAGTCCCCCGTTGGGCGGGCGAGCCCCGGCGCCTCCAGACGGTGAACGAGTATGTCCTCGAACTCGTGATGTCCGCCCACGTGATCGGCGTGCACGTGGGTGGCCACGGCGACGACCGGCTTGTCGATCAAGTGCCGGGTTGCATCGCGTAGACTGCTGATTCCCATGCCGGTATCGATCAGCAGATCGCGGTCGCGGCCCCGCACGTGCCAAATGTTACAGCGCATCAGCGGGTGGACATGGGGCTCCCACAGCAAGGTCACGTCCTCGTCGATGCGGCGCATCTCGAACCAGCGCTCGGCGATTCTCAGGGCCATCGCCTATCATCGTCTTCGTTGTTCATTTCTCGGGCGCCTCGAGTATATCCGAGTTCACGGTCTTCGCCGGAGCGTCGAACCCCGGCTCGGCCAGCACAATTTCGGAACCGCCATCCGGTATGCTCCGTCGCAGGCTCACCGAATGAGGTCCTCACCATGATCCCAATCGCCGACCTGAGCGCACTCGAGCTTGTCGCGGCGTTGCGGGCCCGACAGATCTCGTCCGTGGAGGTAACTCAAAGCTCTCTGCAACGGATCGAGGCACACAATCCGAAGCTCTGTGCATTTCTCACCGTCTGTGCCGAGCCGGCGCTGGCGCAGGCGGCACAGGCCGACCGCCAGCTCGCCGGCGGCGAATCCGATCGCCCCCTGTTAGGGGTACCGATTGCCGTCAAGGATCTGCACGAGACAGCGGGTGTGCGAACCACCCACGGGCTGGTTGCGTGCGCTGAGCACATCCCGGAGGCGGATTGCATCGTGGTGCAACGTCTTCGGGATGCCGGCGCCATCGTCGTCGGCAAGACCAACACGCCGGCGCTCGGCCTGCTGGGTGAGAGCAAGAATCGGCTGGGGCCCGATTCGGTCAATCCCTGGTCCACGGACCGCACCTCTGGCGGCTCGAGCGGGGGGTCGGCCGCGGCGGTGGCGGCCGGCCTCGTGCCGTGGGCGACGGGGTCTGACTCGGCGGGCTCGATTACGCAGCCGGCGGCGTTTTGCGGCGTTTACGGCACCAAGCCCACTCATGGGCGTATCCCTTCCTGGCCAAGCGCAAATGACTCGAGATTGTTCGCCGACCAAGGGCCGCTATCCGTCACCGTCGCCGACGCCGCGCTGATGCTAGCGGTCATGGCTGGACACGATGCCCGCGACCCGGTGGCGATCCGAGCGGAACCGCCCGATTTTCAGTCTGCCGCGAGGCTGGGTGCTCGGGATGCACAGGATAGCGCTCGCCCACTCGCGGGACTGCGCATCGGCTGGAGTCATGACCTGGGCCACTTCCCGGTCGATGGTGAGATCCGGAGCTTGGCCGAGAAGGCGGCCCGAGGCATGGAGGGTATGGGCGCAATCGTGGAGGAGGTCACTCCAGACATCGAACATCCCTTTCACGTTTACATGCCGATCTACATCAGCAATTTTCGGTTTTCTCTGGGAGATTGTCTGGATGAGCTCAGGGGCGAGCTTTTTCCAGAGTCGCTGCGAGAGCTGGAGGAATTCTCACTCACTTCGGCCGAAAGCTACGTCGGGTGCATGACCCGGCTGCTGCGGTTTCGCGCGGCGCTCGACGATGTCTTCGCGCGCTATGACCTCATGATCATGCCGAGCACTGCAACCGCGCCGTTCCCATGCGGTCGCCCACCGGGCAGGATCGGCGGGCAGGAGGTTGCGCCGGGCTGGATGACCTTCATGCCGTTTCAGATCGCCTGGAACATGACCGGCCAGCCCACCGCGTCGCTGCCGTGCGGGGTGACGGCCGAAGGTTTGCCGGTCGGGGTGCTGGCCGCCGGCAGGATCGGCCGCGAGGACACCCTCCTGCGCGTATCCGCCGCCTTCGAGGTTAGGCAGCCGTGGGCTCAGAACTTGCCGCGGGTCCAGTAGGAATCGTGGCCCTCGAACTGTCTCTGGGACCCACTGATGGGAGCTGCTCGCCCGGCGTGGGCCAGGTTCCAACGCACATCGAATCGGGACGGGGTGATGAGAAACTACGGTTCGGCGGACGCGCATCGGCCAATGCCCGGCTCGAATGACTCACGCCCGGGGGGCCTCGGTCGTATTCTTCGCGCGAATCGTTGCGCCCGGTTAACCCACCGCTCGCTATGCGATCTCCGTGGCGGCGCGACGCGATCGGTTCGGTGCCCAGCGTCGCGTTGACTGCGTGGCCGACTTTGTTCATGGTGAGCGCATAGATTCTTAAGGCTAGCCCAGATACTCGGATGTCTTCGCTGCAATTCGCCCGCGACCAAGCCTTGGCACCCGGCGTGAGCGTCGATGCCTACGAGATCACCCGCGTCATCGGGGTCGGTGGTTTCGGTGTCACCTACGAAGCTCACGACACGACCCTCCATCGCAAGGTTGCCATCAAGGAGTATTTCCCGGGCACGCTCGCGGTGAGAAGCGGCGACGGGCGCACCATAACCTCGCGTACCAGCGACGGTGATCACTTCTTCGATTACGGCCTTCGACGGTTTCTCGACGAGGCCCGCACGCTCGCCCAGTTTCATCATCCCAACATCGTGCATGTCAACCGCTACATCGAGGCCAACGGCACCGCCTACCTGGTCATGGACTTCGAGGAGGGCGAATCGCTCGAAGACTACCTGCAACGCCGCGCCCGGCTCGAGCCCGACGAGATTCACGAGTTGATAGTGGCGGTGCTCCGCGGTCTCAGACGAGTCCACCAGCAGAAATATCTGCACCGCGACATCAAGCCCGGCAACATATTCCTGCGGGACCGGGGGCCGCCGTTGCTGCTCGATTTCGGCTCAGCCCGACAGGCGCTCGAGAATCAACGCCAGTCCATGACCGTGGTGCTGACGCCCGGCTACGCTCCCATCGAGCAGTATGCCGAGGAAGAGGCGCAGGGGCCTTACTCGGATCTCTACTCGGTCGGGGCCACGATGTTCCGGTGCCTGACCGGTCGGCACCCGCCGGAGTCGACGGTGCGCTTGAATGCGATTCACAACGGCAGCGACGATCCGGTGAGTCAACCGCTGCGCGCGCTCGGCGCGGCCCGGGCGGCGCAGCTCTTGCCGCTGATTGAGTGGCTGCTGCAGCCGCGGTCGCGCGACCGGCCCCAGTCCGCCCAGGAGGTGCTCGACCTCTTGGATTGCGGTAACAGGGCGGTTCAGGCACCGCCCACAACTGGCCGTGATGCGTCAACCGGCGAGCCGCCGGAGTCCCTCGCCGATCTGCCCACCCTCGATTTGAACGTGCCGACGGTGGCAGAGTTTCGGATTTCCGAAGAGCAACTCGCCGCCTTCTCCTCGGCTCTGGCCGAGTACGTGGGCCCCATCGCTTCGGTGCTGGTGAAGAAGTCGGCAGGTTCGGAGATCACGGCCGATGACTTCGTGATGTCGCTCGCGAGCGAAGTCGAGGACGAGCACCAACGGCGGGCGTTTCTCGCTAAGGCCGGTGAGATCCTTCCCTTAGCATGACGCCGCGCGGGCGTTTCGCCGCGCGGGATGCGCAAGGAGTGCAGGCTTGAAGCTATCGACGAAGTTCAATCTGGCGCTAATCATCATTTTCTCGATCGGAATCGTGCTCACCAGCGGGCTCATGTACCGGGTGCTGCAGGAGAATGCGCGCGAGGAAGTGGTGCAGCGGGCCGGCCTGATGATGGAGGCGGCGCTGGCGATGCGGGGCTATACGATCGACGAGGTCAAGCCGCTGCTGGAGCCGCACATGACGGAGTCGTTCTTCCCGCAAACGGTGCCCGCGTATGCGGCCACCCAGGCGTTCGAGAAGCTCAGGGCTTCGCAACCGGACTACATGTACAAGGAGGCAACGCTTAACCCCACCAATCCAAGGGACCGCGCCACCGACTGGGAAGCCGACATCATTCAGCAGTTTCGCAATCATCGAGAGGAAATCGAGCTCGTCGGCATCCGGGACACCCCGTCCGGACCCTCGCTGTACCTGGCGCGCCCGATCGAGATCTCGAATCCCGGTTGTCTTGCCTGCCACAGCACCGCGGCCGCCGCCCCGGCTCCCATGGTTGCGGTGTACGGTGCCGCCAACGGTTTCGGCTGGCAGCTAAACGAGGTGGTTGGAGCGCAAGTCGTCTCGGTGCCGATGACCGTCGCCAATGCCAAGGCGAAACGCACTCTGCTCACGGTGTTGGGTCTGCTGCTAGGTGGCTTCGCGTTGATTGCGCTCGTGTTGAACCTCATGTTGCGCCAGATCGTCATCAACCCGGCGATTCGCATGGCGCGGGTTGCCGATGAGGTCAGCAAGGGCAATCTTGGGGCGCCCGAGCTACCCACGGCTGGGAAGGATGAGATCTCCATCCTCGCGGCTTCGTTTAGCCGTATGCGCCGCAGCCTGGAAAAGGCGATGAAGCTGCTCGAGGCGTAGCCAGTACGGTTCGGCATCTGCGCCCGGCGAGCGGGCCAAAGCCCTTAACCCGGATATTTCACCAAGGCGCCTCGCCGCTCGTGACTAAGCTTCTGAGAGCGATGAGAAAACGAACCGATTTGGGCGGCCCGGGCGCGGTGCAATTTGTTTCCGCGGCAAGTCTACCCGGCCGCTGGCTCGGCTACGCGTGCCCGGACTTGGGCTTCGGCCGAGCGATAGCTAGGGCTATCCCTTGCGCTCCAGCCCGGCGTCCAGACTCGCCTATC
>JBFHLI010000194.1:0-6834 GCA_041594935.1 Gammaproteobacteria bacterium
GCGTTCGTGGCAACCGTCGTCGGAGGGATGGGCTCTCTCACCGGCGCGGTGGTCGGAGGCTTCGTGGTCGGTATCGGCAGCGTCTTTTTTCAGGTGGTGTTACCGGCGGGGTGGCGGTCGAACCGTGACGTGTGGGTGTACGCGCTCGTGCTGCTCATCCTGCTGCTCCGCCCATCGGGCCTCGTCAAGTCAAAGTCGATCGAGGAGAAGGTGTGATGTCCGGCTCGCGGCTGCGGTCACTTCTCGAGGCCTATTCGACGCCGGTGCTGCTCTCCTCGATCCTCAGCCTGGTGGTTGTGGTGGTATGGATGAATACGAGCGGGGTGCTGGCCCAGACCGTCACCGACGCCCTGATCCGGGTGGTGCTCGTGGTCGGGCTTTACATCTTCGTCGGTAACTCGGGGGTGCTCGCGTTCGGTCACATCGCGTTCACGATGATCGGCGCCTACGCGACCGCGTGGCTCACCCTGAGCACTTTCAAGAAGAGCTTCGCGTTGCAGCTACCGGCGATCCTCGCCGAGCACCAGTATCCGGTGTTCCCCTCCGCCATCGCCGCCTCCAGCCTGGCCGCCGTCGTCGCGCTGATCGTCGGCATTCCGATCATGCGGCTCTCCGGGATCAGCGCCGCGATTGCCACGCTCGCGGTGCTCGGGATGTTTCACACCTTCTACAACAACTGGGGCCCGTGGACGATGGGCGCGGCGACCCTACCGGGCGTTCCCCTGTACGTCGACATGTGGGTGGCACTCGGGTGGGTGGTGTTCGCGATCTTCGTCGCATTCATCTATCAGCGTTCCCGTTACGGGCTCGCTCTGCGGGCAACCCGGGAGGACGAATTCGGGGCGCGCGCGGCCGGGATCAGCATCCCCCGCCAGCGCCTCATCGCATTCGTGATCAGCGCGTTCTTCATGGGCCTGGGCGGGGTGCTCCAGGCGCACTTCCTCGGCTCGATCGCGGTCAAGAATTTCTGGCTGAGCCTCACCTTCATCTCGCTCGCGATGCTGATCATCGGCGGCCAGCGCTCGCTCACCGGGGCGGTCGTCGGCGCCAGCGTGATCTCGGCCATCACCGAGGTGCTGCGCCTGGTGGAGAACGGCATCGAGGTCGGAGGGACGACGATCTCGCTTCCGCCGGGGTCCCAGGAGCTCGGCATCGCGCTGGTGATGCTGCTGGTGCTCATCTTCAGGCCGAGCGGTATCACCGGCGGTCGCGAGCTGCGATTGCGCCTGTCACGCCGCGCGCGGGGGGCCTAGCGCGCCATGGAGCGCCCCGACGCCGGATTGTCTGCCCGCGGTATCGTGGTCCGGTTCGACGGGCTCACCGCCATCGATCGGGTGAGCATCTCGCTTCAAGCGGGCGGAATCCTCGGTCTGATCGGACCCAACGGCGCGGGCAAGTCGACCCTCGTGAATGCCCTCACCGGATTTCAGCGCCCGACCGAGGGATCGGTGCACCTCGACCGCACCGAGATCACGGGCTGGCCGCCCGACCGGATCGCGCGCCGCGGGCTGGCCCGGACGTTCCAGGCGGGCCGGCTCTTTCGTGGACTGAGCGTGCTCGAGAATCTCGCCGCGGCTGCGGTCGGGTCCGGTCTCTCCCGTCGCGAGGCCGAGGCCCGGGCGCTCGAGCTGCTCGGGTGGATGGACTTCGCCGAGCACGCAGAGCTCGATGCCGGGTCTCTGCCGTACGGGGACCAGCGGCGGGTGGGGATCGGCCGCGCCCTGGCGGTCGGGCCGACGTACCTGCTGCTCGACGAGCCGGCGGCGGGAATGTCGGATGCGGAGTGCGATGATCTCGTCGCCCTCATCGACCGGATTCCGCGCGAGTTCGGCTGCGGGGTACTGCTCATCGAGCACAACATGCGGGTCATCATGAACGTGTGTCCGCGGATTCACGTCATCGAGAGCGGGCGCACCCTCGCGCAAGGCTCTCCGGCCGAGATCCGTTCGAACGACGCGGTGGTGCACGCCTATCTCGGTACGAAAACGGAGCGCGGGCGTGCTGAGCGTTGATGCCCTGGAAGTGAGCTACGGGGCGGTGCGGGCGCTTCGCGGCATATCCCTCGCGGTGCGCCCCGGTGAGGTCGTGAGCGTGGTGGGCCCGAACGGAGCGGGGAAGTCCACGCTGTTGCTCAGCATCGCCGGCGCCGTCTCGCCCGCCGCCGGTGATATCCGTCTTGCGGACGCTTCTCTCCTCGGCATCGCGCCCGAGAACATCGCGCGCCTCGGGATCTCCCTCGTCCCCGAGGGGCGCAACATCTTCACCCAGCTGTCGGTGCGGGAGAACCTGCGTCTCGGCACCCAGATGCGGCGCGACCGGGCCGGCATCGAGGAGGACTTCGATCATATGCTGGCGGTATTCCCGGCTCTGCACGAGCGTCTTTCAACTCCCGGGGGGAAGCTCTCCGGCGGCGAGCAGCAGCAGCTCGCGATCGCGCGGGCGCTGATGACCCGGCCCCAGCTGGTGCTGCTCGACGAGCCCGCGCTCGGTCTCGCCCCGATGTTGATCGAGACCGTCTACGAGGTGCTGCACCGGCTGCGCGAGCAGCAATCGATCACCCTCCTCATCGTCGAGCAGAGCACCCACCGCGCGCTCGAGCACGCGGATCGTGTCTACGTGCTGCGCCAGGGAAAGCTCGTGCTCGAAGGGCGAAGCCGCGAGCTCGAAGACGATCAGGTCGAGCGGGCCTACTTCGGCTACGAATAGCCGGCTGAGCGCCGCTGGCCGGATCGCAAGCCTACGCGGCCGGTTGGGGCTGTAGTCGGCGTGCGAACCAGCGATGGAACTGATGGGTCGGGGCGTCCAGGGCGGGTGAGAACACCCCGCCGCGAAACGCGGGCGAGCGCCGTCCTCGCTGCATGCGCTCGACGATGTCGCGGTCCTCGCTCCAGATGCGAAGCCACTCCCGCTGCACCGCCTGCCGGGTGCGGGCGTAGTCTTCTCCGAGCGGCTTCTCGCCGACGTAGTAGAGGTTCATGCGCTCCAGCGTACGATCGCAGGCCACGGGCTCTAGCCATACCGACCAGTAGTGATCGGCGTGTATCCCGAGAATCGCGTTGGGGAAGACCGCGATGTACTCGGCGCGCTGGCGCCATTCCGGCGGAAGCCCCGGCACGGTAGGTAGCGCCGGTCCGCCATCGGGGCGTTTCGGAGCATAGGCGTGACTGCCCTGGCCCGCGTAGAAGTCGTCACCGACGATGTCGTAATGGTCCTCGAATCTCGAATAGGAGTTGAGGCTCGGGTGCACCCACGGCAGATGATAGGCATCGTTGTGGTTCTCGACCGCGAGCTTCCAGTTGCAGCCGAGGTCGAGCTCCCAGGTGGAATCGGGGCCCCCGTGTCGAAACGCGCTGGTGTCATAGTGCTGCCAGCGTTTCGCGAGCGGGGCGATGTGCTGCTCGAAGGGAGGCGCGTCGCCGGAAAGGTTGACGAACACCATGTCGAACCAGGTGGCGGAGCGAACCGGGCGCAAGCCGTGACGCTGCTTGTCGAAGCCCTCGCAGGTGTGCTTGTCCTGTCCTCCGATGTGGGGGGTGGCGAAGAGGGTGCCGTCGAGATGATAAGACCACGAATGATAAGGGCAGACGATCACGCGCTTGATGCGGCCCGGCTCCTCCACCAGGCGTACGCCGCGATGACTGCACACGTTGTGGAACACGCGCACCTCTCCGCTCGTATCGCGCACCATCAGCAGCGGTATGCCGACGAACTCGAGCGGCTTGATGTCGCCGGGCTGGGGCACGTCGTTACCGATGCCGATGCACGTCCACGTCGGGGAGAGCAGGCGCTCGCGCTCGAGCTCGAGGAATGCGTCGCGCGTGTACGCCTCGTTGCCGATGCCGCGGGCCTCGGCGAGCGGGCAGTCCACCCCGCTGACCAATGCGCCGATATCGGCGGCGCCATTGTTCCGGTTACCTTCAAAGCTCATGGCCGTCCCTCCCCTGACTCGCACTCTCGTCGTAATCGCCGCCGGCTCGACGGCCCGAGAGCATAACATCGCGTGCCCGGTCAGCAATACGTCTCGGGCTCGCGCCCACGGCCCGGAGCGCATCGAGCGGGTGAGATCGGCCAGCGGCAGGTCGTTCAGGAGCACGCCCTGGCTCCGCCGGTTGGCTAGAGCGCACCGTGCGGCGCGCACCGTCACGGCTCGGTTCCCCGCCGCCGGGACCATCGTATGATTGCCATCCGGACCTCGGGCACTGGTGGAGACTCGACATGGCGGCGGACCTGGTCACTGTATTCGGCGGCACCGGATTCCTCGGCCGCGAGATCGTGTCGAGGCTTGCCGCGCAAGGGACCTCGGTACGAATCGCTGCGCGAAATCCAAATCGCATCCGCGGCGACGAGCCGGGCGAACGGGTGAGCACGGTGCGAGCCGACGTCTGCGACGATACGTCGGTCGCCGCGGCGGTGGCCGGAGCAGGGTCGGTGATCAACGCGGTTGGCCTCTACGTCGAGCGAGGCGTTGAGACGTTCGACGCGGTGCACATCGCCGGGGCAGCGCGAGTCGCCCGGTTGGCAGCGCGCGCCGGGGTGCGCCGGCTGGTCCACGTCTCGGGGATCGGGGCGAGCGTCGGGTCCGCCTCGCGCTACGTCCGTGCCCGGGCGGAGGGAGAGCGCCGGGTGCGCGAGCACTTCGAAGGTGCGACCATCGTGCGCCCGAGCGTGCTCTTCGGGCCGGGTGACAGCCTGCTTGCCAGTATCGACGCGATCACGCGGGCGGCACCGGTCTTCCCCCTATTTGGCCGCGGTCTCACTCGCTTGCAGCCGGTATACGTCGGCGACGTCGCTGATGCGCTGGTGAGGGTCCTCGCGCTCCCCGAGACCGGCGGCCGGATCTGCGAGCTCGGCGGCCCGGACATCTTCACCTACCGCGAGCTCATCGAGGCGGTGCTCAACTATCTTGGGCGCCGGCGCTGGTTGTTACCGATCCCTTACTCGATCTGGACGGTTCTGGCGCATCTGCTCTCAGTTTTACCGAGTCCGCCGTTGACCGTGGACCAGGTCATCCTCATGCGCGACGACAACGTCGTCGGTGGGGGGGTGGTGACCTTGGCCGATCTCGTTCCGACGCCCCATTCGCTCCAACCGCTGATCGCTTTGTGCCTCGCCCGGCCGGGGTGCGGTTGAACGCCTCGGGATCGAATGACCGCGTGGATCGTTAGTTCGGCTCTGGCGGATAGGGCGGCCACCGGCTCCCCGGTATGGGTCAGCGCCGCGGTCGATCCGTGCTGCCCTGCCGCCTTGCCGGGGGGCCGTCGTCCTCTCTCCCGACCGGGGCGTGATTTGCCGGTCACCGACCTGCGGCGCACAATGAATGCCTCGAATCTGCGCGGGCGATGAGGGAGTCTGGAAAGATGACTGACCGTGAGCCTCCGGGCGAAGCCGATCGGTTCTCCGAGCTGGCGCATCTGCCCTCCGATCCCGCCCTCCGGGTGAAGGCGATGGAGAGCCTTCTGGTCGAGAAGGGCCTGGTCAGGCCCGAGACCATCGACGCGTGCATCGAGAAGTTCGAGCACGACATCGGCCCGCACAACGGCGCGCGGGTGGTGGCGCGAGCGTGGGTCGACGCCGACTTCAAGGCGCGGCTGCTCGGTGACGCCACCGCGGTGGTGGGTGAGATGGGACTGCTCGGCGAGCAGACGGCCGAGGTGGTGGCGCTCGAGAACGGTCCCCGGGTGCACAACGTGGTGGTGTGCACGCTTTGTTCCTGTTACCCCTGGGCCCTGCTCGGCCTGCCGCCGTCGTGGTACAAGTCGTTCGCGTACCGAGCGCGGGTGGTGCGAGAGCCGCGGGCGGTGCTGCGCGAGCTCGGGGTCGATCTCGCCGAGGACGTGGAGGTGCGGGTGTGGGACTCGACCGCCGAGGTCAGATTTCTCGTCGTGCCCGAGCGGCCGGCCGGGACCGAGGAGCTCAACGAGGCGGCGCTCGCAGCCCTGGTGACCCGCGATTCGATGATCGGGGTCGCACGGCTCGCGGCGCCTCCAGCGTGAACGGCGTGCACGACATGGGCGGCATGCACGGCTTCGGCCGCATACCCTATCAGGAGAACGACGCCGCCTTTCATCATCACTGGGAACGTCGGGTTTGGGGCCTGTGCCAGGGAGCCACCTATCCCGGGTGGGCGAACCTCGACCAGGGGCGATTCGCCCTCGAGCGGATGCCCCCGGCGCTGTATCTATCGTACGGCTACTTCGAGCGCTGGCTCTACGGACTCACCCTGATCCTGCTCGAGGGCGCGCTGGTGACGCTCGATGAGGTCGAGCGCGGCGAGGCGCGCGCGGGATCCGAGCCGAGAGACGATGCGGCGGGTCCCGAGATCGCCGACCCGTACGCTCACTCCAGTTATCGCCGCGAGGTCGAGGCGCGGCCCCGCTTCGCGGTCGGGGAACGGGTGCGCACCGCCAATCTCCATCCGCCGGGGCACACGCGGCTGCCGCGCTACGCGCGCGACAAGGCGGGCCACGTCCACCGGCACCATGGTGCACAGGTCCTTCCCGATGCGAACGCCCACGGGCGGGGCGAGTCTCCCACCCATCTCTACACCGTCGCCTTTCCCGCCCGGGCGCTGTGGGGTCCCGGGGCGAGCGGCAAGGACCGGGTCTTTCTCAACGTCTGGGAGTGTCACCTCCATCCCGGGTGAGCGCGGGCGGTGATGCCGATTGCGTGGCTCGCCGCATCTCGATTGCCTTCGCTACCGTTGTCGAGGGGCAGTCCGGACCGCGCTCGTGCTCTGCGGGTGTATAGTCGCCATACTCCGCGTACCCGCGGGGGTAAGTCGAGAGGGTAGGTCAGATGAACGATGGATTACCGGTAGACCCGGTCTCTCTCCGA
>JBFHLI010000195.1:0-6826 GCA_041594935.1 Gammaproteobacteria bacterium
GACTCCGGCGGGGTAGTCGCCCCCCCGACCGCATCGCTTCCGGTTTCCTCTTCGTCCTCTCCGAGATAGGCGCGGATCACGGCCGGATCGTTGCGCACGTGCTCCGGAGTGCCGTCCGAAATCTTGCGCCCGTAGTCGAGCACCACGATGTGATCCGAAATCCCCATCACCACGTCCATATGGTGCTCGATGAGCATGATTCCGATCCGGTGCTCCTCGCGAATCCCGAGAAGCAAGTCGTTGAGCCCATGGGACTCGCGCGGATTGAGACCGGCGGCGGGCTCGTCGAGGCACAGTAAGACCGGCTCGGTGCACATCGCTCGTGCGATCTCGAGGCGCCGCTGAGCGCCGTAGGCGAGGTTACCCGCATCTGAGTCGGCTCGGTCCAGGAGCCCGATCCGGTCGAGCCAGTACCGTGCAAGCTCTACCGCCGCCCGCTCCGCCTTGCGGTAACGAGCCATTCCGAGCAATCCGTAGACGCTGTAGCCCGAGGCGAGCATCAGCCGGTTGTGCTGGGCGACGATCAGGTTCTCGAGCACCGACATCGCGGGGAAGAGACGGATGTTCTGAAATGTGCGCGCCACGCCGGCGTTCTTCGGGATGTGAAACCCCTCCATGCGCTCGAGCAAGAACTCGCCCTTGGTGGGATGATGCAAAGCTAGGCGACCCACCGTCGGTTTGTAGAAGCCGGTGAGACAGTTGAACACCGTCGTCTTGCCCGCTCCATTCGGCCCGATGATCGCGGTAATCTCCCGATCGCCGGCCTGGAACGAGACGTCGTCGATCGCCACCAGGCCGCCGAACTGCATGGTGAGATGTTCCACCGTGAGGAGTGGGCATGCCACCGACATCGCCGGCGCCGGCACGCTCATCGGTGCTTCTCCGGCGGCCCGGTCGACGGCATACGAAGCGTTGGCTCGCGGTGCGCCAGCAGTCCCCGGGGCCGCCAGACCATGATCAGGACCATCACCGCGCCGAACGCGAGCATTCGGTACTGTTGCAGCTCGCGGAAGAACTCGGGTAGCCCGATCAGCAGGATCGCGGCGAATACGACCCCGATCTGGCTCCCCATGCCGCCGAGGACCACGATCGCGAGAATGATCGCGGACTCGATGAAGGTGAAGCTCTCGGGACTGATGAAGCCTTGGCGGGTCGCGAAAAACGAGCCGCCGAACCCGCCGAACATCGCCCCGATCGAGAATGCGGTGAGCTTGGTATTGCGGGGATTCATGCCGAGGCTTCGGCAAGCGACCTCGTCCTCGCGCAGCGCCTCCCACGCCCGCCCGATCGGGAGCCTTCGGATGCGAAGGGTGAACATGTTGGTGACCAGGGCGAGCGCGAGGATCAGATAGTAAAGGAAGATGATCCGGTCGACCGGGGAATACTGGAGTCCGAAGAAGCTGTGAAACGACGCCTCTCCCTCCGATGGATTGGCGGTGAAGGGGAGACCGAAGAACGAAGGGCGCGGAATTCCCGAGATGCCGTCCGGGCCGCCGGTGAACTGATACCAGTTGAGCAAGATGACCCGGACCATCTCCCCGAAACCGAGGGTTACGATCGCGAGGTAATCACCGCGAAGCCTGAGCACCGGAAAGCCGAGCAAAATCCCGGCAAAGGCGGCCATGATCCCCGCAAATGGAAGACAGACCCAGAAGCCGAGACCGAAGTACTGGGCGAGCAGCGCATAGCTGTAGGCGCCCACGGCGTAGAAGGCAACGTAGCCGAGATCGAGCAAACCGGCGAGCCCGACTACGATATTAAGCCCCCATCCGAGCATGATGTAGGTCACCACCAGGATGGCAATATCGAGCAGACGCCGGTCGGTGCCAGGGAGGAACGGCAGGACCACCGCGAGCAACAGCAGGACAGGGGCGAGGTAACGCGCACCGCGCTGCACCTGCGCCGAGACGCGGTCCATTCTCTGCTCGCGCTCTTCCGCGGTCACATCGCTGGCGGCGTGCCAGATCCGCCGCGCCGCGCGCAGCGCGAGCAACAGCGCGAACAGCCCAATCAGCCAGTTGACCACGAGCCCGCTGAACAGCAGCCCGCTTCCCCCAACCGCGGGATCGCGACCGAGCACCAGCAATCCGAGGGTGTAGACGGAGAATAGCCCCGCCCCGATCGCCACCGGAACCGGACGGTGGTTGCGAAGCAAGATGATCGCGACCCGCGCGAGAAACGCGACGAGCGTCGCCATCGCAACGTCGTCGAATCGCACCACGATGTCGATCCCGCCCGGCACATCCTCGGTCTTGAATCCAACCAGGCCGATGGTGAGTGCGAACACCGCCACCGCGGTGAGCCCGGCCTCCTTGAGAAGGGCGGGAATCTCCAGACGGGGCTCGGTCATCGGGCTGGGCGAACCTCGACCACGGCTCAGACCTTCTCGATATCCGGCTTGCCGAGCAGACCGGTCGGCCGGAAGATGAGGACCAGCACCAGAATTGCGAAGGCCGCCACGTCCTTGTACTCGACCGTGAAATAGGCGGACCAGAACGCCTCGATGAGGCCGATGAGAAGACCACCGAGCATCGCCCCCGGTAGCGAGCCGATGCCGCCGAGCACCGCCGCGGTGAACGCCTTGATGCCGGCGAGAAAACCAATGAAGAAATCGATGACCCCGTAGTTGAGCAAGAACATGAGGCCCGCCACCGATGCGAGCGTCGCGCCCATCACGAAGGTGAGAGCGATGGTCCGATCCACGTCTATCCCAACCAGTGAGGCCATGCGCAGATCCTGCTGACATGCCCGCTGAGCGCGGCCCAGAGCACTACGATTGATCACCAGGGTGAAGATCACCATCAGAAGCAACGTCAGCGCCATGATAAAGAGCTGCAGATAGCTAAGGTTGACGACGAACTCACTGCCCTGCAAGAGCCGGAAGGAGCCGCTGATCACCGGCTGCATCGGTTTGATCCGCGCGCCCTGCAGGAGCTGGACGTAGTTTTGCAGAAAGATGGACATGCCGATCGCGGTGATTAACGCAGCCAGCCGCGGGGAGTGCCGCAAGGGGCGGTAGGCGACCCGCTCGAGGGCCCACCCGTAGACCGCGGTGAGCACCATGGTCATGATCAGGACGATGAACAGCGCCAGCGGCACCCAGCCGATGCCGAGCATGCCGACGACGAGGAACGTGATGATGGACAGAAAAGCCCCGATCATGAAGATCTCGCCGTGGGCGAAGTTGATCATCCCCACGATGCCGTAGACCATCGTGTAGCCGATCGCGATCAGCCCGTAGATCATCCCGAGCGTCAGGCCGTTGATCAGCTGCTGAAGAAAATACCCCATCGGTTCAAATGGCGTTCTTGGTTCTTTTCCGTTCGCCCGGGCTTCCCTCAGCCCGATGCCCACTCCCCGCACGAAGCGCCGCCGCCGACGGGCACGACCACCGGTCGCCCGTCCTCATCCCCGCGCGGGAATAGCTTACACACATTCTCGGGTCGGACAAACCGCACGCCGGTCGCGGTACGCTGTTCCCCCCGGGCAGCACCGCAAGGCATCGTGACTTCGACAATGGCTGGTCGTGTCGTTAGGCTCGGGTCCATGAGGAGGCTCGCACCCGGTATGCTGGAGCGATTGGCGGCACACGCCTGGTCCGAACGACCCGGACCCGTCGATTGCACGCGTAGGTGCCGCTCACCCCGAGCCGGGGCGGGCTGGGCACGGTCCGCGGCGATGCGATCGAGACTCGGGCCAGTTCTCACCGCCCTACTGCTCGCCTCCTCGTGGGTCGCAGTCGCGGCGGTCGATTCGCCGGCCGTCGCGGCCGCGACCAACCTTCGCCACGCGCTTACGCCCATCGTGGCCGCATTCACCCTGCAAACCGGAGTCGAACCCCGGGTGAGCTTCGGCTCATCGGGCAACCTGTTTCGCCAGATCCAGCAGGGCGCGCCCTATCAGCTGTTCCTATCCGCCGACGAGGAATACGTGATCAAGCTCTTCCACGCCGGGCTCACCCGCGACCAGGGGGCACGCTACGCGCTCGGTAAGCTAGTGCTGCTGGTGCCGAATGGCTCCGCGCTTGAAGTCGACGGATCGCTCTCCGATCTGCGCGCCGCGATTGATGATGGGCGTCTCCGGCGGTTCGCGATTGCGAACCCGGAGCATGCGCCGTACGGACGCGCCGCGCGCGAAGTTCTCGAGAGTCGCGGTCTCTGGAACGCCCTGCAGGAACGGCTGGTGATCGGGGAGAACGCGAGCCAGGCCACGCAGTTTGCCGTTTCCGGCAGCACCGACGGAGGCATCGTGCCCCTCGCGCTTGCCATGGCGCCCGCGGTGGCGACTCGGAGCCGGTTCGCTTTGCTGCCGGAGCCGTGGCACTCACCTCTCTGGCATCGGGCGGTCCTGCTCAGGGGCGCCGGCCCCGGGGCCGCAGCGTTCTACGACTTCTTGCTCGGACCCGAGGCGACCACGATCTTCTCGCGATACGGGTTTCGCTCGAAATCCGGCGGCGGATGGTGAACGCGACGCCGCTCGTGCTCTCACTCGAGCTGGCGGCTTGGACGAGCGCGTTGATGCTGCCGATCGGGCTGTTCGTCGGGCGAGCGCTCGCTTGGCGCCGTTTTCCCGGCAAGCCGGTGATCGAGGCCGCCATCGCCTTGCCGCTCGTGCTTCCGCCGACGGTGCTCGGGTACTATCTGTTGCTCTCCTTTGCGCCCGACGCGGTGCTCGGGGGCGCGTTCCAGGGATTGACGGGGAAGACGCTCGCCTTCAGCTTTCCGGGGCTGGTGCTCGCCTCCATGCTGTTCAACCTTCCCTTCGCGGTTCAACCGATGCAGCAGGCGTTCGCGGCCATTCCGGGCGAAATTCGCGAGGCCGCCTGGGTGAGCGGGCTTTCGCCAGCGCGCACCCTGTTGCGGATCGAGCTGCCGCTTGCATGGCCGGGAGTGCTGGCCGCCTTCGTGCTCACCTTCGCCCATACCCTCGGCGAGTTCGGCGTGGTGCTCATGGTGGGCGGCAACATCCCGGGGGAAACCCGCACCCTGTCGATCGCGATTTACGACCGTGTGCAGGCGTTCGACATGTCGGGGGCGGGGGCGCTATCGGCCCTGCTGCTCGCGCTATCGCTCGTCGCCATCGCCTTGGTGCGCGCGCTCGCCGGCCGTGGCCCGCGGGTCTGAGAGCAGCGCCGTGGCACCGGGGTTGCGGGTCGCGCTCGCGCAACACCGACCCATCCGACTCGAGGTCAGCCTGGAGTGCGGCCCCGGCGAGCTGCTGGTCCTGGTCGGGCCCTCCGGCAGCGGGAAGACGACGGTGCTGCGCTGCATCGCCGGGCTGCACCACCCCGAGCGCGGCGAGGTGACGTGCGGCGGCTCAACCTGGCTCGACACCGACCGGAAGGTGAGCGTCACCCCTCAGCGCCGTGGGGTCGGTCTCGTTTTCCAGCACTATGCGCTTTTCCCCCACCTTCGTGCCCTCGAGAACGTGACCGTGGCGATGACCCATCTGGCCGTCGCCCGACGGGTGCCGCGGGCCCGCGAGCTGCTCGCCCTCGTTAACATGGAGGGCCTCGAGGGGCGTCGACCCGACGAGCTCTCGGGGGGTCAACGACAGCGGGTCGCGCTCGCTCGTGCGCTCGCCCGCGACCCGGCGGTGCTGCTGCTCGACGAACCCTTCTCGGCGGTGGACCAGATGACGCGCCGGCGCCTGCGCCGCGAGCTCGCGCAGCTGCGCCACACCCTTCAAATCCCGGTCGTCCTGGTGACCCATGACCTCGATGAAGCCCAGATGCTCGCCGACCGGGTAACGCTCCTGCACCGGGGACACACGCTGCAGAGCGGCCCCACCCGAGAGGTCATGCGGCGCCCGGTGAGCGCAGAGGCCGCGCGCCTTCTCGACCAGACCAACGTGTTTTCCGCGCGTATCGTCTCCCACGAGCCGCAGCATGGGCGTACCTGGATCGAAAGCGACGGCCTGCGGCTGGAGTGCGCGCACACCCCGGAATTCGCGGTAGGCGAGCCGATCGACTGGCTCGTCCCACCGTCGGACGTGGTGCTCCATCGGCGCGACCGTCCGTCACGGGGGGAGCGCGAGAACCCGCTGCGAGGCACGGTTTCGGAGTTCGTCATCCTCGGCGACGAGGCGCTCGTCAACATGGATATCGACGAGCTGGACGATACGCTGTCGTTCACGGTCTCGGTCCACGTGGCCGGGCGCAATCGCGTCGGCCTCGGTGAGCCCATCGGCGTTTCACTGCTAGCGAGCGGAATTCACATCATGAAACGCAGCGCCGCCGACTGACGCATTTCGCTCCGGTCGCCGTAATCCGATTACAATAGAACAGGTGCCACTCGGTACGAGAGGAAAGGTAGATGATCAGAATCGGGTTGATTTTCCTGGCGGCGATGCTGGCCGCGGGTTGTGAGCACTTTGCGGCGCCCACACGGGTGACCGAGCTCGCGCCGGGCATGACTCAGGTCGACGTGCTCGCCGCGGTGGGCGCACCGAACCGGCGCCAGGTTCGCGACGGCGAGGAGGCCTGGGAGTACTGCATCAACGGCTTGGTGGTCGACGATTACCTCCTGGTGCGGTTTGAGGACGGCAAGGCCACGGCGACCGCGGTCGAGCCCGATCTGGAGTTCGGCCACTGTCAGCCGGCTTTCGACACCTTCCGCTGGGAAGAGGCACCTCCGCCTTCTTGAGCCTCGTCTTGCCCGGCTTCTGCGACCGGCCCGGGCGGCCTGCCGGCAAGGCGCCGCCAGCCGACGCATTGGTGGACAGCGACACGAAGTGCAAAGGGGACGGTCCGGGTTGAACGTCCTGGCGGGCGATATCGGTGGCACCCACACTCGGCTCGCTCTGTTCGAGTCACACCCGCAGCCGA
>JBFHLI010000196.1:0-6762 GCA_041594935.1 Gammaproteobacteria bacterium
CGACGACAGACGGTGGCGTGTGAGTGAGATGAAGGTGCGGGTCATCAAGCCGACCGCGGACCGTGAGCATGGCTTGCCGAACGGTAACGATAGCGGACTCGCGGTGGTTTGGCTTGCGCTTGGCAAAGGGATTTTTCCAAGACTCCCGGGCAAGTCGTGCGGTGGAGAAGGCAGGAGATCCTACGATTTCAGACGCGTAGATTACGTCACGTCGGTTCGGTGCGGGAGCCGTCAGGACATGTCGCCTAATTGAGCAAGGTGACACTAGCTACTCATCGAATCAGCTTAGCGCGCAATCTTAGGAGCCAAAGATGATTGGAAAGGCCGCCTACGTTACCGTCGTCTCGCTTCCCGTTGCACTGGTTGGCATTGCGGCGCTCCACCAGCAGCTGCCGATCGGCCCGATCGTCCTCGCCCTCAGCTTGGTTCCCGTGGTTGGTCTTCTGCTCGCAAGCCGGAAACTACTGAGCGCGGTGCCTGACATGGTGTTCGGGGCAATCGACACCGGGTTGCTGGTGATCCCGGCGCTTTGGGGCGGGATCGCATTCGGGGTGGCGGGAGCGATTGCGGGCGGGGTGATTGGCGATGCGCTAACCGACGCGATCGCCGGTTTCTTCGAAGGTAGCATCTCCGAGTGGCTCCGCGAGCGGGGAATCGAGGAGTCGCGAGAGTCAATCACCACCGCGCTCGGCAAGATGTCAGGATGCCTGCTCGGAGCGGGCGCGGTGCTGAGCATCGCCCTCCTCGTCGGCATCAAGCCGGAGTTTGGCTAGGGTGCTGTGGCGCGAAGTAAGTTGCGAGAGTTCGGCCCGGGAGCCGTCGAAAACTGTAGGTTATCTGCGAAAAAGTACACTAGGAGCGTGTTCCGAACGGCCCGGCTCGTGGCGCGGTGCATCCGCTCCTCGATAAGTCGGGCGGCGCCGATCGTCGGCTTGCCGCGGGGTGAGGAGCGCTTCGAGAATAGCCTCGAGCACGCTTTCGGTTCCGAGCAAGACGTCGTGCGCCGCAAACCGCAGGACGCGAAAGCCGTATGCTTCGAGCGCGCCGCGTTGCGGACGCTCCTCGGGTCTCTCCTCCCAGGGCGGTCCGACCTCGATCTCGATCGCAAGCCCGGTCTCGAAGCAGACGAAGTCGGCCACCGCGCGGCCGATCACGATGCGGCGATGAAACTGGAAGTCCCCCACCTGGCCGTCTCGCAGGAAGAACCAGAGCAAGTTCTCTGCCGCGCTCGACGGCGCGCGGCTCGACTTCGCCGTCCCTGGCATATCGAGTCCATCTCTGAAGAGGACCGACCGTTAGCATGCTCGGGTCGTTCGGCCGCGGCTAGCGGCAACCGCGTTGCGTTTGTAGGTCGTCGATGACCCGGTCGACGGGATAATGGCGGCGAGGATGACTATTCTGCTCCTTCGAGGGCGTTGTCATCCCGCGGAGATCGTGGAGTTGAGGTCCGCAACGTTGACCGGGAGGGCCCGTCGACGTCTCCGATGCGGCTCGTTTCGTAGCCCTCGCCTAGCCGGAGCGCTCGGCCAGGCGCAACCGCAGGAGATTCAGCGCACTGATTACCGCGTACCGGCGAATCTGCTGGCGGTCGCCCGGTAAGAGAATACGTGCCGCTCGCACGGTGTCATCGATGGCGAGCCCCAGGAAAACGGTCCCGACCGGCTGCCCATCCTGCTCGGTCGGCCCGGCAACCCCGGTGGTCGCTAGCCCTACGTCCGCCCCGAGGCGCTCGCGCACCCCGGCCGCCATCGCTTTCGCGCACTCGGCCGATACCACCGGCCCGATCGGCACGCCGAGCAGCGTGAACTTGACCTCGCTCGCGTAGGCGACCAGCCCGCCGCGGAAGACGTCGCTTGCGCCCGGAACCGCGGTGATACGTGCTCCCAACAGGCCGCCGGTCAGCGACTCGGCGACCGCGAGAGAAAGCGCGCGCTCGCGAAGCCGGTCCAGCACCACCGACTCCATCGTCTGCTCGTCCACGCCGAAGACGATGCTTCCGAGCTGGGCCCGCAGGCGCGCCTCCTCGGCCGCGAGGATGGCCTCGACCGCCGTCTCGCTCCGTTCCTTGGCCGTGATCCGCACCTTGAGGCCCTCGATTCCCGAGGCCTGGAACGCGAGCGTCGGGTTGCCGATCGCATCGAGCTCGGTGATGCGCTCGGCGAGGGTCTCGGCGAGGCCGGATTCGCTCTGTCCCCAGGTGCGCAGGACCCGGCTCTTGATGATCGCACTGACCCCGGCGCGCTGCTTGAGATCGGGGATGACGGTACCGCTCACCATCTCCATCATCTCGTCGGGCACCCCGGGCACCGCGTAGATCACCTTGCCCGCCACCGGGCAGACGAGCCCGGGTGCCGTACCGGGCATCTGCGCGATGATGCTCGCCCCGCGCGGCACGTCGGCCTGTCGCAAGTTGTTCTCGGGCATCGCTCGACCCCGGGCCGCGAACATCGCGCGAATCCGCTCGGCAATGGACGCATCGCGAATCAGGTCGACCCCCATCACCGCGGCGATCGCGTCGCGGGTGAGATCGTCCTGGGTGGGGCCGAGTCCGCCGCATAGGATGAGCGCATCGCTTCGCGCGAGCGCGTGCTCGATCACGGCGACGATTCGACCGATGTTGTCGCCCACCTTGGTCTGGAAGTGCGAGTCGATGCCGCCGAGCGCGAGCTGGGACCCTATCCACGAGGAGTTGGTGTCCGTTATCTGCCCCAGTAGCAGCTCCGTTCCGACCGCGATCACCTCACAGCGCATGGGTCATGCTTCCCCCGCTTGATCGGCACCACCGGCGTTTAGCGTATGCGCAAAGATCGGCTGCGGCACGGCGGTTCTCGCTCGGGTGAGGAGTCTCGATCGTAGTCGTCCGCTAGGCGGTTGTCTCTAACGCCGCCGGACCCCGGGTGGTAGAGTGCGGGCGGGTCTAGGAGGCGATCGCGGTGAGCGAGCCGAGCCAGAGCACGCTGGATTGTTTTCTTCTCACTCGCCAGTGGCGCGACACGCGCGATGGGCTCGAGCTCACGTTCTGGGGCGCGTCGCCCCTCGGGCCGGTGAAGGTGCGGATCACGGGCGAGGAGGCGGTGTGTTTCGTGGACCGCGCGGCTGCGGCGGAGCGGACGCGCCCGCTTTGCCACCGCCGCGAGCCGCTGGCGCTTCGAGCCTTCGACGGATCGCCGGTGGACGGGTTGTACTTCCGCTCCCAGCGCGGTCTCGCCGATGCACGCGATACCCTGCGCGCCGGTGGTCACCGACTGTTCGAGTCGGATCTGAAGCCGAGCGACCGGTTCTTGATGGAGCGCTTCGTGACGAGCGCGTTCACCCTCAAGGGCATCCCACTCCGACGAGACGGTTACCTCGAGTTCGACAATCCCGCGGTCCGGCCGGTCGGCTATCGGCCCCACCTTCGCTGCCTGTCGCTCGATATCGAGACCGCGGGACTGGACGGTGCGCTGCTCTGCGTCGCGGTGAGCGGTCCGGACGACGACCGCGTCTTCATGGTCTCGCGCGAACCGGTGGATGCCGGGCCGCTTCCGGTCGAGTGTCACGCAGATGAGGCGAGCCTGCTCGGCGGTCTATTCCGATGGGTGCGAGCGGTCGACCCGGACGTGATTCTCGGCTGGAACGTGGTCAGCTTCGACCTCGATTTCCTGGCCCGTCGGTGCGCGGCGCTCGGGGTGGGATTCGATATCGCCCGCGGAGCCGAGCGGGCTGCGGTGCTTCGTCCCCAGAGCGCGGCCGGCACCCACGTGGCTCGAATCCCGGGCCGCGCCGTGCTCGACGGCATCGATGCCCTGCGGGCCGCATTCTGGTCATTCGAGAGCTTTGAGCTGGAGACCGTCGCCCAGGCGCTGCTCGGTCGCGGCAAGCGCATCGAGTCGGGGACCGACCGGGTGGCGGAGATCGAGCGGCTCTATCGGGAGGCGAAGCCCGAGCTCGCCGCCTACAACCTCGAGGACGCCCGCCTGGTGGTGGATATCTTCGAGCGGGCCAAGCTCGCCGAGTTTGCGATGCGGCGCGCCGAGCTGACCGGTCTCGCGGTGGACCGATACGGGGGAGCGGTGGCCGCGTTCGACCATCTCTACCTTCCCCGTCTGCACCGCCGGGGCCGGGTGGCGCCCGACCGGTCCGATGTCGCTCCCGGGCCGGGAAGCCCCGGCGGCTACGTCATGGACTCCAAGCCCGGCTTCTACGACAATGTGCTGTTGCTCGATTTCAAGAGCCTGTACCCGAGCATCATCCGCACCTTCAACGTCGATCCCCTCGCGCTGCTGGAGCCGGGCGACGACCCGGTGCCCGGCTTCGAGGGCGCGAGCTTCTCGCGGGACCACGCCATCCTGCCGGAGCTGATCGAGCAGCTCTGGGCCGCCCGGGACGAGGCCAAGCGCCACCACGACGCGCCGCTGTCGCAGGCGGTCAAGATCCTGATGAACTCCTTCTACGGGGTGCTCGCGGCCGAGGGCTGCCGGTTCCACGACGTGCGCCTCGCGAGCAGCATCACCCGGCGCGGGCACGAGATCATCCAGGCAAGCCGGGACTTCATCGAGGCCGATGGATACACCGTCATCTATGGTGATACCGATTCGCTGTTCGTGCTGCTCGGCGAGGGGCCGAGCGAGGCGCAGGCGCGCGCGGAGGGGGCGCGTCTGGCGGAGGACCTCAACCGATGGTGGCGACAGCGCCTGCGCGAGCGCTACCGGCTCGAGTCGTTCCTCGAGGTCGAATTCGAGACCCAGTTCCTGCGTTTCCTCATGCCGACGGTGCGCGGCGAGCGCACCGGCAGCAAGAAGCGCTATGCGGGGCTCGTGCGCGAGCCCGACGGTTCGCACCGGATCGTGTTCAAGGGGCTGGAGAGCGTTCGTACCGACTGGACCCCGCTCGCCCGGCGGTTTCAGCGCGAGCTCTATCGGCGGGTGTTCCTGCGCGAGCCCTACGAGTGTTTCGTGCGCGAGACCCTGAATGATCTGCTGGCGGGCCGGCTCGATCGAGAGCTCGTCTACCGCAAGCGGATCCGTCGCCCCCTCGAGGCCTACGCCCGCAACGTTCCGCCCCACGTCCAGGCCGCGAGGAAGCTCGCGCGGCCGGGACGCTGGGTGAGCTACGTTGTCACCGCGAGCGGGCCCGAGCCGGTCGAGGGCGAGATCCCGCGCCCAGACTACCAGCACTATCGCGAGCGTCAGCTCGCGCCCGCCGCCGATTCCATCCTCAGCTTCCTGCACACCAGCTTCGAGGCGATCACCGATCGGCAGCTCGAGATCTTCTGACGCCCGGGCTCGGGTCGGGGCCCGGCTCACCGAGGGGCCGGTGCGGGCTCATCTCATCGCGCTGACGGTGCCGATGATCTGGGGCGTGCTCGCGATCATGAGCTTCAATCTCGTCGATACCTGGTTCGTGGCGCAGCTCGGGGCCGATCGGCTGGCGGCGATGAGCTTCACGTTCCCGGTCGTGATGGTGCTCGTGAGCCTCGGCATCGGACTGATGGCCGGTACCTCGTCGGTGCTCGCACGGGTGATCGGCGAGGGCGATCACTCGCGGGTGCGACGCCTGACCACGGATGCCCTCGTGCTGGCGTTCGGCCTCTCGGCCCTGTTCACCGTCCTCGGGCTGCTCACCATCGACCCGCTGTTCCGGCGGCTCGGGGTCACCGAGGCGCTGCTGCCGCTGGTGCGCGAGTACATGACGATCTGGTACGCCGGATTCTTCTGCTTCCTGGTGCCGATGGTCGGGCTCGGTGCGATCCGGGCGACCGGGGACGCCAAGTTTCAGAGCCGCACGATGATGGCCGCCGCCCTCGTCAATCTGGTGCTCGATCCGTTGCTGATCTTCGGGCTCCTCGGCTTCCCGCGCCTCGAGCTCGCGGGGGCGGCGCTCGCCACTGTGCTCTCCCGCGGCCTGACGCTGCTCGTCGGCTACTGGGCGCTGCGGCGCATGGATCTGCTCAGCTTCGAGTGGGTGCGGCTGCGAACCCGACTTGATTCCTGGCGCAGCGTGCTGCACGTCGGCCTCCCCGCCGCCGGTACCAACATGATCATTCCGCTTTCGAGCGCGGTGGTGGTGGCATTGCTGGCCGAGCTCGGGCCGAGCGCGGTGGCCGGCTTCGGGGCGGCCACGAGGGTGGAGGCGGTGTCGCTCGTGGTCTTCTTTGCGATGTCTGCGATCATCGGGCCGTTCATGGGGCAAAACCTCGGCGCGGGCCGGCATGACCGGATTCTCGAGGCGATCCGTGAGTGTGCCCGGTTCTGTCTCGCTCTCGGGGTGGTGCTCGCGCTCGGGCTCGGTCTCGGCTCGCACGCACTGATCCGGCTGTTCAGCGAGGAGCCCCGGGTGGTCGAGGTCGGGAGGGCCTACCTGCTCATCGTGCCGCTGAGCTACGGCGCGGCCGGGCTGGTCATGGTGGTCAACGCGGGGTTCAACGGCCTCGGGCGACCCCTGCCCGCGGTTCTGGTTTCGAGCCTGCGGGTGCTCATTCTTTATCTGCCGGCCGCCTTCGTCGGAGCGCATTTCTTCGGGGCGCCCGGCATCTTCGTCGCCGCGAGCGCCTGCAACCTGCTCGCGGGTGGGATGGGATACCTCTGGCTGCGACACCGCTGTCGGGTGGCGTCGCAATTCGGGCCGGCGCCGCGCCCGGTCCCGGACACCCCGAGCTAGCCCGCGATGCTTCCGCCAGCGCGCTCTTTCGCGGCGCGCGTCGCTCGGTGTATCTTCGGTGCAATGAGAATCGCACCCACATGGCTGCTCGGCGGCGTGCTCGCGAGCACGCTCAGCTGCGCC
>JBFHLI010000197.1:0-6662 GCA_041594935.1 Gammaproteobacteria bacterium
CCTGCCGCCTTGCAGTTCGAGTACTTCTGCCCGCAAAGTCAGTCATAGCAGACCTGTTTCTCCGGCGCCTTGGCGTAAAAAAAGTCCTGCCCGTGGCCGCAGTAATGCAGCTCGGTGTCGGCCCCCGGAAGCGCTGCGAACAGATAGTAGGCAGGCTTCAAAGCTTTCAGGATGTCACTCCCCGAGGGTTCGGCTGGCTGTTCCACCACCTTGTTTCCACCCTCCAGGAATGACGTCTTCTCGGAGGAAAAGCCGATGATCTCGTAGCTGCCGAAATTACCGTTGCGGAACTTCTCCGGCACCGCGAATCGGAAACGGCCCTTGTTCTTGCCGGCCGTGTCGTTCTTCAGCCAGCCCACCGGGCCGATGTACTCCGACTTCTGATTCACGGTGTCGTGCACCCAGGCAAAGATGGCGCGTCGTCCGGGCGGCATCTTGAGCCCGTTGTAGGCGCCCACGAACTCGCCGGTTGCCTCATCGAAGGCGATGCTGCCCTTCGGCCCGATGTCGCTCGCGAAATCGTAGCCGTCGATCAACAAACCTCCGTACATCGGGGCCACTTCCTTGGCGGCTGCGAAGGTGGAAAAGCCCACCAACGCAACTGCCGCTGCCCACCGGGAAAAGCTGCGATTACGCATGCTTCCTCCTTGAGTGCGGATCCGAAGTCGAGATGCCCGGGAATGGGCCTCCGAGCTGGCTCCGCCGAGTTGCTTTTACCGCAGCGCTCGGATGATGTCCAGCCGACCGCCGAGTGCGATCGTTAATGACCGGTTGTGCCCCGATTTCCGTCCTCGGGCCCAGCACGGGGTTGCCGGAGGCTATGCGCCATCGCGCGTAACGCGAGCTGAATCGGGTCGACGGCCAAGCGCTTAGAACCTCGTTCGTCAACGCGGTCGCCGGGCGCCACGGCGCGAGGCGTATACTCCAGCCGATGCAACGAGCTCGGATGGATACCGTCAGCGTCTATTGCACTCGAGAGATCGCGGACTGGCGGGACCGGGACCTCGTGCTCACCGCGGCCGGGATCGCGCACGAGGCGGTTGAGACCGATTCGGGCTTCGAGATTCTGGTCGAGATCGAGGATGCCCCCCGCGCGGCGTCGGAGCTCGCGGTCTACGCGCACGAGAACCCGGGCCAGCCTCGTCCCGCATTGCCGGGAATTCCTCATCACGACCCGCTTGCTGGGGTCGTCGCCTACGTACTCGTGCTCCTAGTGCTCGATATCCTGGCCGGGTCCCACGCGGCGGGTCTCGACTGGGGCCGCGCCGGCAGCGCGGGGACGGCGTCGATCCGCGCGGGCGAGTGGTGGCGGACGTTCACCGCCTTGACCCTGCACGTCGACACATTGCACCTCGCCGGAAACCTGGTGTTCGGCGGTTGGTTCGGGTGGATCGCCGGCCGGCGACTCGGCCCCGGGCTCTCCTGGTGCATGATCTTGCTCGGGGGCGCGCTCGGCAACGCGATCAATGCCTTCGTGCAGTCCCCGTCGCACGTTTCGGTCGGCGCGTCGACCGCGGTGTTCGCGGCCCTCGGGATCCTCGCCTTCGATACGTGGCGGAGCTGGGATCGGTCCCGATCGCGCCCCGCTCAGCGTTGGGCGCCCATCGTGAGCGCAATCGTCCTCCTCGGCTTCCTCGGAATGTCGGGCGAGCGCACCGACTTCGTGGCCCATATCGCCGGCTTCGCGGCCGGTGCTCTGCTCGGGGCGTTGGCGTGCCCGCTGGCGCGGCGCGGGAATCTCCGCGGCTGGCATCAGTCCGCTCTCGGCCTGGCTGCCCTGTCGGGTCTCGTCCTCGCCTGGGGGTTGGCGTTGACTTCCTGAGCCCCGCTCCGGTGAGGCCCAAGATGTCATCGATTACCCGGGACGATGGCTACCTACGTATCGGCGCCGATGCTCCGGGGGGGAAGCGCTCGGTGATCAACATGAGGGGCCGGTCGCGGTGAATGACGCGGTAGGTTCGGTACACGAGCGGCGTCGTCTCCGGCCGGGCGAACCACCGGCCGCGAGGTCCGCTCGCCTCGAGCCCGCACTGGAGGATCTCACGAAAGGTCTCCAGGCGCGCTGCCTGCATGATCTCGCCGAGCGGAGTCAAGGTGTCGAGCAGCGCCTCGCGCGCATCACGGGGGAGCGCATCTAGAGCGATGAAGGAGTGCGCGTGAAGGTAGCGGCGGCGGCTGCGCTCGCCGTAGAGAAGGATCTCGCGCTCGATCAGCGCCGCGCCCGGCTCGGCGTCGAGCCAGGCCGGGGGGTCCACCGGGTGCAGCACCGCTTGCCCGATCTTGCGAACCGCGATCGGTTCCCACGCGTAGGCGGCTAACACGTCGGTGACGGTGCCGTCGGTCGTGAGGAGCACCCGCTCGAGCGGGCTCAGGCGCTCGAGATCGAGCCCTTTCAGGCAGGCCTCAAGATCGGGGCGTAGAAGGTGACCGCGTGCGCGTGTCGCGGTGCGGCGCGGCGCGGCATTCTCGGAACCGCCAGCGGGCTCGACCGCCGCCCCGGCACTCTTCGGGGCCCACGCGGTCATGTGGGGACCGACATCGGCACGGTGCGGGGCACTGATTCGAGGCCGTCGAGAGTGAACAGCCGCCGGGGCGGGGCGTTGGGTTCGACGCGGTGGTCGCCGAGGTCCACCCATGCGTCGCGGTGGATCTCGGCAAACTCGTGCGACACCAGGAGCGGGCGGTCGAGTGTCTTGCACAGCGATTCCATCTTCGCCGCCCGATTGGCGGCGTGCCCGATCACCGAGAACTCGACCCGGCGGGGCACGCCGATGTTGCCGTACATCACATCCCCCACGTGAAGCCCGATGCCGAAGCCGAGCCGGTTCTTGCCCTCGGCCTCGCGCCGGGCATTACGCTGCGATACGCGGGATATCGCGTCACGGGCGGCCTCGAGCGCGGTGCGGCAGGCCGCCTGATGGATCGGGCACTCGCGAGGATCGGCGAGGTCGTGTTGACCCATCGGAAAGATCGCGAGCACCGCGTCGCCGATGAAGCGCAAGACCTCGCCGCCGTGGTCGAGCACCGCCCCCGCGATTGCCTCGAAGAACTCGTTCAACACCCCGAGAAACTCGTCCATCGACAGCGCATTGGACAGCTCCGTGGACCCTCGCAGGTCACTGAACCAGATGACGGCGTGGATGCGCTCGCCCGCACCGCGCTCGATCTTGCCCTCGTAGACCCGCTGGCCCGCGTGCTGCCCGAGGTAGGCGTCGAGAATGTTTCTCGCGATCTGCTCCTTGATGCTGACCTTGCACGCCACCGCGAGGCGCCGCTGGATTCGTCTGAGAATCTGGAGCTCGCTCTCGCGGAAGCCGCCCGGGCGATCGCAGGTCCACGACCCGACCACTCCGTCGCGCTCGAGCGGTGACCCGCGCGCCTCGTCGAAGGGAATCAAGTAGGCGAGATAGTCGCTCCCCCCGGCGTCGCGCAGCTCCGCGAGCACCGGAAAGTCCAGAATGGCCGCTTCGCCTTCGAGCCGCCGGCGCAGCATCGGGATATCGCGCTCGATCATGTGGTAGTGCGGTCCCCGGCGGAAATCCGCCGACACCGGGCCGTGCGGATGCTCGACCGCCTCGATATCCTGGCCCCGTTTCCAGACGACGGTGACGGCCCGAAACAACGGGTGCAGGGTGCGAAACCCGATCTGCCCGCGCCAGATTGATACGTCCGCCGCCTGGAGCCGCTCGCAGCAGCCACGGAAGATGTTCTGCACCTGTGATGTGCCGAGCGCCTGCTCCATCAGCCAATCGGCGAGCTCGTCAATTAGCATCCCGTCCGGGGCGGCGGCGGGTCGGTCAGGGGTCAATGCGGCGCACTCTCGCTAGCTCCTCCTCGGCTCGGACATCTCGGCGGGGGCGCGTTCGACGCTGACCCCCCGGCGCACGCCTCGGGGCCTGATGATACACGGTCCGACAAGCTCGACCGAGAGGAGCACGCTGTTGTTCCGGTGGTGCCGAGAGGTAATTCCGTCCCACCGGCGTGTCCTGTGAGTCGGGCGTACTATCCCGCGGGCGAGCGCCGAAGCGCGATATCCGTCGGATGTCGGAAAGCCACGACTGTCTTCCTTGGAGGACGGCCGCTCGACCCTCGCCTTCGCCCAATGCTTGGGTGCGGAATCGAACCCGCGCGTTTCCAGCGCCCCGAAGTTGTACAGTCGGGGTTAGTCGGTGAAGCGAGGACGCATGACCACCAGCTCGTTCTCCAGCTCGGGCAATCCGGGTACGCTCTCGATCGCTTCGACGACCTCGCGAACCGTGGCTCGATCGGCGGCCGCCCCTCTCAGGCTCAGCTTCCCGGTGCCGCCGTCGACCGCGACGTCCACTATCAGGTTTCGGGTCGGCCGGCCAAACCGGCGGTGCAGGGCCGCGTTGACGCGCGCTTCGAGCGTACGGTGCGTGAGCGCCGCCCGGGAGGCCTCGGTTTCCCGGAACGCGGACGATCGGGTGAGGGTCACGATCTGCCGGACGCACTCGGAGACCGGCACCCGCTCGGTGTTGAGCACCACGTCGTAGTGCAGTGGGTTTTGCCAGTCCGCCCGGAAGAGACGGAGCATCGTTCGGCTGTGGGCAGCGTCATTTTGCTCTATCTCCTTGCGGACCAAACGCTCGTCGTCGATACCCATGCGCTCCATCAGCACCTTGACGCGAAACTGCAGGGGCGCGCAGATGCGCACGCACAGAACATGGCTTACCGGGCGCAGCAGGTACGTCGCGCCCCAACCCCGGATCAGGACCTTGCCCGCGGCGGCGATCTCCAGGATTTCCTCCGCGGTGTAGGTCGAGAGGCCGTTCCGGTCGAACCGCCAGCGCTCGCGCAGCGACGGGCGCGCCTCTAGGAACCGGTGCACGGTGCTTTCGCTGAGTCGCAGCTTCTCGGCCAGATCGTGCTCGACGAGCTCGTGATGGACGATTTTGAGATCCAGCTCTTCCGCGAGGCCGAGCGCGACGTCCTTGCCCAGGGTTCCCATCTCGCGGGTCATCGCAATGACCGTCATTTCCCACCGCCTTGGCCGTGCGACCGGGCAACGCGCCCGATTGAAACGAACGGCCGCGACGGAGTGTACGCCGAGGGATGGCCGCGGTGCACGCGGCTTTTTCGACCTTCCTCAGAGGTGGGCGAGGGCCGCATCGCCGAGGTCCTGGGCCCCCTCGACGATCATGGTGATGGCAACGTAGAGGATGACGGCGAGACCGATGTACGCGATCCAGTGGTGGCGATTCAGCAGCCGGGCGATCACGGTCGCGGCGAGCCCCATAAAGGCGATCGACAGCACCAACCCCACGACGAGCACCCAGGTGTGATCGCGAGCGATACCGGCGACGGCGAGCACGTTGTCGAGAGACATCGAGACGTCGGCGATGACGATCTGGACGACCGCCTCCCGAAGGCTCTTGGGCTTCTCGGGCGGGGCCGTTAGTCCGGGCTCCAGGATTGGCTTGCTCTCTCGTCGCTGGGCCAGGATTTCGCGCCAGAGCTTCCAGCACACCCACAGGAGCAGCAGCCCCCCGGCGAGCACGAGCCCGACGATCTGCAGCAGCTGCACCGTGATGAGCGCAAAAAGCACGCGCATCACGGTGGCGGCCATGATGCCGATGAAGATGATGCGCGGCCGCATCGCCAGCGGCAGGGATGCGGCAACCATTCCGACGACTATGGCGTTGTCGCCGGCGAGGACCAGGTCGACGAGGATGACCTGCAGAAGGGCACTCAGCTCTGCACTCGAAATGACGAATCTCCTTCCGCCAGACAAGCGTAGGCGGTCACGACGCCGGACGACGGCGAGTGGATGACTTCGCGGGCGGAGAATGATGCACCGCCACGACGCGACGTGCAAAGTTTCCCGGTTCGGTAGTGGCCCTCGCCGTCGTCCGGGACCATGGTAGGCGCCGTGTGAGTCGACGTTGGAAGGGGCGCTGGCCGGCACGTCCCGAGTCGCCGGCGCCCCGGTCGACGCCGGCTCCTGCATTCAGCTTTCGTTCAGCCTCGGCGCCCTATCATCGCGCTGGTTCTTTGGTCCACCGTAAGGAGGTTACTGCCATGAGAACGTTCTTGACTCTCGGTTCTCTGTCACGGCGTCTGGGCGTAAGCGTCGCGGCGGGGTTGTTGCTCGCCGGCGCCGGATCGGCGTCGGCGGATCCGCCAGGGTGGGTGCCCGCCCACGGGTATCGCGCCCACCACGGGTACGCACACGATCACTACCCGCACAAGCGGAAGAAGCATCGGTACAAGCATCGGCACAAGCATCGGCATGAGCACTACCACCGTGCTTACCACGAGCCGGTGTACGTCGAGCGGGTGTACCTGGAGCCGGTCTACGTAGAGCAAGTGGTCGTGCACCGCAACGTCCACGTGCAGCAGGCGGCGCCCCCGCCGCCGGTCCACCCGGGCTATCCAGCCGGTCACCGCGGTCCCGACGGGATGGCCGGCGGGCTGGTGGGGGCCGCGGCCGGGGGATTGCTCGGCGCCCAGGTGGGCGGTGGGGACGGTCGGCTGGCGGCTACCGCCGCGGGCACCCTGGCTGGGTACCTCATCGGAAGGGAGGTAGCACGCGGGCGATACCTCGGCCACTGAGGGCTGAGGTCTGGCCTCGCCGGGCGCCCGATGGTCATGGGGCGCCCGGCGGCAGCGCCGATCGCTGACTCTCGGTCCCCGTCGTTGGC
>JBFHLI010000198.1:0-6647 GCA_041594935.1 Gammaproteobacteria bacterium
CAGATCGCCTCGGTCCTCGCGATTGCCGACAAGAGCCCGGTGCACCGCACCTTGCACTCCGAGATTGAGATCAAGACCCAATTGAAAAACGCCCCCGACCCAACCCCCCGGGCGAAATCCGAGGAGTGACGCGATGACCACCGGATTGCTTTACGACCCAAGCTTCCTGGACCACGACACGGGCCCGGGACACCCGGAGCGAAGCACGCGGCTCGTCGCCGCCCACCGGCACCTCGAGAAGCAGCCCTGGTATCCGGAGCTGGCCCAGTTTGCACCAAAGCCGGCTGACCTTCGGTGGGTCCGGAAGGTTCACGACGAGGATTACATCGAGCGCGCGACCGAAGCCTGCCGGACCGGGGCCCCGTTCTTGGACGTTCCGGACGTCAGCATATCCCGCCGATCGTGCGAGGTCGCACTGCTGGCGGCGGGCGGCGCGCTCGAGCTCGCGGATCGCCTGATGGCCGGGGAGATCGACAACGGGTTCGCGCTGTTGCGGCCCCCCGGACACCACGCCGAGCAAAAGCTTGCCCTCGGATTCTGCCTGTTCAACAACGTCGCGATCCTGGCCAGATATCTGCAACAGCATCACGGGCTCGAGAAGGTGCTGATTCTCGACTGGGACGTTCATCACGGAAACGGGACTCAGCACACGTTCGAAGAAGACCCCTCCGTTTTCTACGTCAGCTTGCACCAGTATCCCTACTACCCGGGCACCGGCGCCCACTCCGAAACCGGAATCGGGCGCGGGGAGGGTGCCACGTTGAACTATCCGATGGCCTCCGGATCGGGAGATACCGAGTACGAGAGCGCCTTCAGCCAGCGCATCCTGCCCGCCATCGATGCGTTCAAGCCGGAGATCGTTCTCGTGTCGGCCGGCTTCGATGCGCATCGTGACGATCCGTTGGGTCAGATTCTCCTCTCGACCGGGATGTTCGCCTGGATGAGCGAGCGGGTCTTAGAAGCCGCGGACCGACATGCCGGTGGGCGCCTCATCTCGCTGCTGGAGGGTGGTTACGACCTGCATGCACTGGCCGAATGCGTGAGCACGCATCTCGCCGTCCTCCTCGGCAAGGAAGCGCCCGCTGCGACCCCGGACCTCGAACCCGGCGGCCTCTGACACCTCGCGTTGCATCGCACCCGGCCCGCACGGTGCAGGCGGCACACCCGGGTGCGTGACAAACTCTGCCGCGGGTGAGCCTCGACTCAGTTCGAGACCTCGGGCGGTTCACGGGAGCCCGGCTCGTTCTCGAAATCCTCCAGCGCCTGCTGGGCCTCCAACCACTCGCTCTCGAGCCGCCCGAGCTCGGCCTCGATCCGCGCCCGCTCGATGAGGTGGTCCGTCAGACGCTGCTTGTTCAGCGCCTCGTAGAGGGCCGGGTCCGCGAGGGTCGAGTCGAGCTCATCGCGAGCCCGCGAAGTCCGCCGAATCTCACGCTCGAGCACTCTCGCCCGCTCGGCGAGCGGCTGCCGTTCTCGCCTCCGTTGGGCCGCGTCGCGCCGCCGGGTCTTGCGGGGGCTCGCCGGCGGTGACGTTCCGGAGGCGGCTCGCTCGCAGGCACCGATCCAGGCGCGGTAATCCTCCAGGTCACCGTCGAACGGCGCGACGGTCCCCTCCCCCACCAGCCATAAGACGTCGGTGACCGACCGCAGCAAGTGCCGATCGTGCGAGACCAGCAGCAGCGCGCCCTCGTAGCCTTGAAGCGCGCTGGTGAGGGCCTGACGCATGTCGATATCGAGATGATTCGTCGGCTCGTCGAGCAACAACAGCCCCGGGGCTGACCAGACCAGGAGGGCGAGCGCAAGCCTTGCCCGCTCTCCTCCCGAGAAGGAGCTTGCCTTCGCCTCGAGTCGCTCGCCCCGGAACCCGAATCCGCCCAGATAGTCCCGCAAAGACTGCTCCGGAATGTCATGCGCGCGGCGCCGGAGGTGCAGCAGCGGTCCCGCATTGGGATCCAATCTTTCGAGCTGGTGCTGGGCAAAGTAGCCGACCGAAAGGCCGGGCCCGATGGTGAGCTCGCCGCCCAGCGGCCGCAGCGCGCCCGCAAGGAGCTTGATGAACGTCGACTTCCCGGCCCCGTTCGGCCCCACCAGCCCGACCCGCATGCCGGGAATCACGGTCAGACCGATGCGCTGGAGAACCGCCGTCCCGTCGTAGCCGACGGCGATGTCCTCGAGGCGCAGCATCGGGTTCGGCAGTTTCTCCGGAATGGGGAACTCGAACCGAAATGGGCTATCGACATGCGCGAGGGCAATCGTCTCCATTCGCTCGAGCGCTTTCAGCCGGCTTTGGGCCTGGCGCGCCTTGCTCGCCTTGGCCCGGAAGCGATCGACAAAGGCTTGAACGTGCTTCCTCTCCCGCAGCTGTCGCTCGCGGAGCGCCTCGGTTCGCGCCAGCTCGCTCGCGTGGCGGCGCTCGAAGTCGGAGTAGCCCCCTCGATGCAGTGAGACCCGGCGTCCGTCCAAATGCACTATGTGATCGACGACATTGTCCAGGAACTCTCGATCGTGGGTAATGAGGAGCAGTGTGCCCGGGTAGCTCTTGAGCCATCCTTCGAGCCATAGCACTGCATCGAGATCGAGATGGTTGGTTGGCTCGTCGAGAAGCAGCAGATCGGATGGGCACATCAAGGCTTGAGCAAGATTGAGCCGCATTTGCCATCCGCCCGAGAAGGCCCGGACCGGACGTGCCAGCTCTTCACCGGCGAACCCAAGCCCATGCAGCAGTGCCCCCGCCCGAGCGCGAGCCCGGTAACCGCCGCCGGCCTCGAGCTCGGCGTGCAGCTCCGCGAGCCGCGCCCCGTCACCGCCAGTCTGCGCCTCGACGATCAGCGATTCGATCTTTCGTAACCGGCGATCACCGTCGATCACATATTCGATCGCCGGGGTGGCCGTGGCCGGAGTTTCCTGCGCCACATGGGCGATCGCCATGCCCGGCGAGAGCTCCACCCCGCCCGCGTCCGGGCTCAAACACCCACGAATGCAGTCAAACAGACTGCTCTTGCCGCTCCCGTTCCGGCCGACGACTCCAACCTTATGGCCGTCGGGGATGACGAGGCTCGCATCGGCAAACAGCAACTTGCTGCCGCGGCGCAGGGAGAGCTCGTGCAGACGGATCACGAGCGGCCCGTTGACGAGGCAAAGGAGACCTCGAGTCCCGGCGAGGCTATCCGCGACGCCAGCGGTGATAGCCCTCGACCCATCGCAACAGCCCTTTCGGTGCGTGGGCCCGCCTCCACTCGCCGGCCGCGAACTTGTTGGCCTCGGCCAGGGTCGGGTAGATGTGGATAGTCCCGAGGATCTTGTTGAGCCCGAAGCCGTGACGCATGGCGGCCACGTACTCGATGATCAGGTCTCCGGCATGCTCGCCCACGATGGTCGCGCCAAGGATGCGGTCCTTGCCGGGAACGGTGAGAACCTTGACGAGACCGTGCGCCTCGTTATCGGTAATTGCGCGGTCCAGATCGTCGATGCGGTAGATGGTCACCTCGTGCTCGATTCCCTTCGAGTTCGCGTCAAGCTCGTTCAAGCCGACCCTTGCCACCTCTGGATCGGTGAAGGTGCACCAGGGAATCACCGAGTAATCGACCTTGAACCGCTTAACCGAACCGAACAGCGCGTTGACCGAGGCGTACCACGCCTGGTGGGCCGCAACGTGGGTGAACTGATACGGGCCGGCGACGTCACCGCACGCGTAAATATTGGGGAAGCGGGTCTGCAGGTAGTCGTCTACCTCGACCGTCGCTCCGGTCGGGATTCCCAGCGTCTCGAGCCCGTACCCGGTCAGATTCGCGGCCCGACCCACCGCCACCAATAGCTCGTCGAACTCGATCCGGACTTCGCCGCCGTCGTGCTCGCAAACGAGCACCTTGGTGCCATTCTCCCGGAGCAGCGCCTTGGCCTTGTGGCCAACGCGCACATCGACCCCGTCGTACTCCAATCGCGTCGTCAGCTGCGCGGAGATCTCGGGGTCCTCGCGCGACAGGATGCGCGGCAGCATCTCGACCTGCGTGACCCGACTACCGAGCCGGGCGAATGCCTGCGTGAGCTCGCAGCCGATGGGTCCACCGCCGAGCACCAGCAGGCGCTCAGGCCGCTTGCGCAGCGACCAAACCGTGTCCGAGGTGAGATGGCCTACCTCCTCGATACCTGGGATGGGCGGCACGAACGGGCGGGCACCGGCCGCGATGATGATGTTTCGGGTCGTGATCGTGCGTCCGTTCACCTCGACCTCGTAGGGTGTCTTAATCATCGCCTCACCTTCGATGCACTCGACCCCGAGCTTCGCGTAGCGCTCCTTGGAGTCATGAGGCTCGATTGCCGCAACGATCCGCTGCACCCTCTCCATCACATCCGCGAAGTCGAACTCCACCTTGGCCGACTTCATACCGAGCTCGGTGGCCCGTCGCGCCTGGTCCAGGAACTTGGCCGAGCGGATGAGCGCCTTCGACGGCACGCAGCCGGTGTTCAGACAGTCTCCTCCCATCTTGTCCTTCTCGATCAGGGTCACCTTGGCCTTGACCGCGGCCGCGATGTAGGCGCTCATGAGCCCGGCCGAACCGGCGCCGATCACGACCAGGTTCCGGTCGAACCGGCGAGGCGTCACATACGGCTTGAGGACACGACGAGCCTTGACGGCGGTGGCGACCCGTTTGGCGAGAAACGGGAACGCTCCGAGCAGCGCGAAGGAGATCAGGAGACCGGGCGTCAGAATACCGGTGCTCGGATCGATGTTCGCGAGCTGCGTGCCGGCGTTCACGTAGACGATGGTGCCGGGCAGCATGCCGATCTGGCTGACGAAGAAGAATTGCCCGGCTCGCATCGGCGTCAAGCCCATCACGAGATTGATAATGAAGAACGGAAAAGCGGGAACCAGGCGAAGGAAGAACAAGTAGAAAACCCCGTCCCGTTCGATGCCGGCATTAACCGCTTGGAGACTGCGACCGAAACGGCGCTGCACGAGATCCCGAAACAAGAACCGCGACAACAAGAATGCGATCGTGGCGCCGATGACCGAGGCGAACGACACGATGATTGTTCCCCAGAGCAGGCCGAATATCGCCCCTCCCACGAGCGTCATGATCGCCGCCCCGGGGAGCGAGAGGGCCGTGACGCAGATGTAGACGGTGAAGTAGCCCCCGGCCATCAGCAGCGGATTGGCCGCGTAGAGCGCCCCGATCTTGGCCCGCTGCGACTCGAAGAACTCGAGATTGAGATATCGCCCGAGGTCGAGCCCGATGAACACGGCGACCAGCACAACGACGGCGGCAAGAACCAGGAGCTTGCCTTTCATGGTAGGAGAGCCCTTGGTCCCGCCGGCGGGTCGGACGCGTCGAGGCAAGCTACCTTGCCTTGGTCCCCAATCTCAGAGATGAGGAAGTTGATCGGACTAGCGCCGTCGACCAACGCTCCTTTTTCATCGGCCCGCCCGTCCCCGTCCCGGTTTCGCGCCGGAGAACCGTGCGCCGACCTCACTCGAGCCGCCTCAGCATGAGCAGGGTGATGTCGTCACCCCGTTCACCGCTCTGAAAAGCATTCGCTTCGCGTACGATCAGGTCGCACAGGAATCGCGGCGGCGCGTCGGAATAGGCGGACAACAGCCGGCACATCGGTCCGTCGCCATAGAAATCTCCGCCCGGAGAACGGGCCTCGGTGATGCCGTCGGTGTACAGGACCAATAGCTCTCCAACTTCGAGCCGCTCGACTCCTTGCTCGAAGCTGGAGTCGCCCATGATGCCCACCAGGGTGCCGGTCGCCTCGCCGATGCGATGCACCTGATTGTCGGTGGTCACCTTGAACGGTGGCAAATGGGCCCCGTTCGCATACTCGAGCTCCCCGGTCCGAATATTGTACCGGGCCACGAACAAGGTGACGAACATCGAGCCCGTACTATCCTCCACCAGCAGGCGATTCGCCTCAGCGAGGATACGAGCGGGCGCGAGCCCAGTCTTGGCGAGGTTGTGCACGATGGTCCTCGATACTGCCATCAGCATCGCCGCCGGTACGCCCTTGCCCGAGACATCGCCAATGACGAGGATCAGCTCATCGTCCGCGCTCAGCAAGTAATCGAAGAAATCACCGCCCACGTGCCGGGACGGAGCGTTCACCCCGTATAGGTCAAACTCCTTTCGCTCCGGATAGGCCGGAAATCGTCGCGGAAGCAGACGGGCCTGAATCTTACGCGCGGCCAACATCTCACCCTCGACGAGCTCCCGGGCCACGTCGGCGTGGGTGAGCTCATCGACTCTCAGTTCGAGCTCTCCCATGCTCGCGTTGAACACGCGGGTGAGATCTCCGACCTCGTCGCGTCGCTCGCTCGGCTCCACTCGAGCCGAGAAATCGCCGCTCCCGAGGCGCTCGATCGCGCTAGTCATCTCTCGCAGGGGCTGCGTGAGACGCTCAGCTGCCCAATAGATGGCAAGACCGAGTCCACCGGCCAGCCCGAACCCAAGGCCGATCCTGGCGAGCCGGTTCGACGGCGACGCCGGCCACTCGCCCATCAGAAAGGCCCCCACCGCGGCGAGAGCCAGCCCGGAGCCGACTGTCCACACGAGCAGCTTCCAGCGGATGGAGAAACGCAGTGCCCGTGCCATCAAGCCGAAGACCCAACGACGTGCCGGGAACGCACGCCGCCGGCTCGGCGGCGCCTC
>JBFHLI010000199.1:0-6632 GCA_041594935.1 Gammaproteobacteria bacterium
ACGTCGTCGACCACCTTCCAGCGCCGGATCTCGTTATTTACCTGCAGGCACCGGCGGCGGTCCTGCGCGATCGCATCGCGCGGCGGGGCATTGCCTACGAGCAGGGCATCAATCGCGAGTATCTCGAGCGTCTCATCGACTCGTACTCCAGGTTCTTCGCGAATTATGAGGCGGCACCGCTGCTGATCGTCAACACCGCCGAGGTGGACATCGCGCAAGGAGAGAACGATTATCGCCGCCTTCTCGATCGCCTGGGCTGCCTCGGCCCCGGTCACACTTTCTTCCCGCCTATCGCCCTTTGAGCCGAGAACCCCATCGTGGCGGGGGCGGAGATTTCGTTCCCGGCATCCTTTCGGCGCTCCGCTCGGTTAGGATCCGAGCAGCCTGAGAACACGGTCCGATCGATGGAAATAGTGCATGAGGGCTCGGCCCTCAACGAGGTGCTGGCGCCGGCCCGATTGAAGGGCGACCCGATCGGCTTCGTGCCGACCATGGGTAATTTGCACGACGGGCATCTCGCGTTGATTGGCGCGGCGCGGGAGGGTACCCACCTTCGCGTCGTCAGCATCTTCGTCAACCCGTTTCAATTCGGGCCGGATGAGGATTTTCAGCGTTATCCGCGCACCCTCGAGGCCGACCTCGACCGGCTTCGCGAGGCGGGCACCGACGTGGTCTTCCTGCCGAGAGTCGAGGAGCTCTACCCGCGGGGCCCGGAGAACGTGACCCGGGTCGATGTCCCGGTGATTGCGGAGATCCTCTGCGGCGAGTTTCGCCCCGGTTTCTTTCGCGGAGTCGCCACCGTGGTGTGCATGCTTCTCAACATCGTGCGCCCCGACGTCGCCTACTTCGGAGAGAAGGACTATCAGCAGCTGCTGGTCGTCGGCCGCATGGTGGCCGACCTCAAAGTGCCGGTGCGTATCGAGTCGGTGCCTATCGTGCGCGACGGCGACGGGCTCGCGCTGAGCTCGCGCAACGCTTACCTGAGCGCCAGGGAGCTCGAGCGGGCGCCGCGGCTATACCAGACGCTGTGCCGCGCGCGCGATGCGCTCGCGAGCGGGAAAGAATCGCGCCAGGAGGTCGAGCACGCGGCGGCCCAATCGCTAGTTGCCGATGGGTTCCGGGTCGACTACTTCACGGTCCGCCGGGCGAGCGACCTCAATCCCCCGACGCCGGGTGACCTGGAGCTGGTCATCCTGGCCGCGGTGTGGCTTGGGCGCACCCGGCTGATCGACAATGTGCGGTTGAGGCTGGCTTTGCCCGTGGCTTGACGACCGGATCGGCGGCGGTCTGACCCGCCCCGTCCGATGGTGACTCAAGCGATGAGCGCGGTTAACGGGTATACCCGCTCGGGCGCCTGGCGTCCTTTGACGTGGATGACCGTCGGCGGCCCCACCTCGACTCGATCCGCAACGAGGCGGTGCGTCGCTTCGCCGATGAGAATCTCCCCGGGCCCCGCATTCTCCTGCAGCCGCTTGGCGACGTTCACGGTGTCGCCCATCAGCGTGTACTCCATCCGGTTGCTGGCCCCGACGTTGCCGGCGAGCGCCTCTCCGGTGTTGACTCCGATCCCGAACTTGAGCGTCACTCGCTCACCTTCTCCGCCCGGTAGGGCCTCGATGTCCTCTCGGGTCTGCCAAGCCGTCCTCACCGCGAACCAGGCATGGTCGGCCACGCCGAGGAGGGGAGAATTGAAGTGGGCCATGATCGCATCACCCATGTACTTGTCGACGATGCCGTGGTTTCTTCGCACTGCTTCGTTGGCGATGCCGAAATAGGTGTTGATGATTTCCACCACCTCGGTCGGATCGTGTTCCTCGCTGTAGCTCGTGAAGCCTCGGATATCGGCAAAGAAGATACTGACCACCTGACGGGCGCCGCCGAGCTGGAGCTCGCTGAGGTCGGCGAGAGAATCGACCAGCTCCGCGGGTAAGTACCGCTTGACCAGGGTCCTTTGTTGCTCGTAGCGTACCGACTCGGTTCGGTCCTCGAGGACCACCGCGACGCCCTGGGGCGCCCCTCCGGCATCGATCAACGGCGCCGCAGTCAAGTTGACGCAGACCCGTCCCCGGCCCTCGATGTCGTTCTCTACATCGCTCGCGACCACCACCTGCCGACGTTGCACGACCTGGTCTACCAGGTCCGGAATCACGCCCCCGAGGGCTGGAAGCACGAGCGAGGTCGGCAGATCGAGGCACTCTTCGCTCTCCATATTGAGGATCCCTTCCGCCGCCCGATTGAACAGGGTAATGGTCCCGTTCATGTTCGTTGTGATCACCCCGCTGGTGATCGACTCGAACACGTTCTGCATCAGATTTCTCGCCACGCTCACGCTCTCGAACAGTCTCGCGTTCTCGATGGCGGTAGATGCCTGGTTCGCGAAAGCGGTCACGAAGTCGGCGTCGGCCTGGGAAAACTGGGCGGATTTGATGCGGTGATCGGCATAGATCACTCCGAACACCCGATCTTTTGTCTTCAGGGGAGCGCAGATGATGGAACGCAACGAGTGCACCGCGATACTTTCCTGGGCGCTGAAGCGTGGGTCTGCGGCGGCATTGGTGGTGACGATGGTCGAGCCCTCCTTGACCACCGTCTCGACGATCGTGCGGCTGACGGCGAAGGCGCTGCCCTGGACCTCCTGCTCATCAAGATTGCGCGAGATCTCGATCTTCATCTCTCCGCTCTCTTTTGCGGCGAGCATGAGAAGGGTGCGTTCAGCCCCGGTCAGCTTCGCCAGCATGTCCATTGCCTGGTGCAGGACCTCGGATAGCTCGAGCGAGGAATTCAGCGCATCGGCGCTGGCCGAGAGAGCCGCGAGCTGCTCGCGCTCCTTGAGCTGGTCCTTGAGGTCGTGCAGCGCGCTCACCAGCGGCTCGGCGAACTGCTCGAAGGTGGTCCCGATCTGTGCCCCGACCGTCTGGAAGACCATCAGGTACATCATCGCTTCTCGGAGCGCTCTGGTCTGCTCTTCGGCGCGGCCGCCGACGAATGCGCGCTCGAGCCGGACCATCGCCGATTTCTGCTGCGCGATCGCCTCGACGAGCTGATCCATCCCGGCCCGCAGCTCGAAGATGCTGGACTGAGCGCTCTCGACGCGGTCGAGTGGAGTTTCGCAGGCCGGGGCCACTAAGATCGGGTTCATGGGCGAAGGGTTTCTAAGACCCCTTCGTTAGCGGCCGGCGGAATCCCAAACTTGAGCCTCCGGCCGGACTCGAGGCCGGCTGAGGAGACCTGTCATGAGTGATGAAGTTCTGTATGAAGTCCGCGAAAAGGTGGCCCATCTTCGGATAAACCGGCCGCGGGCGATGAACGCCATCCATCCCGGGATCATGCGCGAGCTCTCCGGGCTCATTCGCAGCGCCGACGACGACGACGCGGTGAGCGTGCTCGTCCTCAGCGGGACAGGGGATCACTTCGGGGCGGGATACGACCTCAAGTTCGACTGGGGCGGGCGCTACGGAAGAGAGCCGTTGGGCATGCGGCGGATGCTGACCGATTGCGTGGAGTTCGAATACACCCCTTGGGATTGCTCGAAGCCGGTCATCGCGATGGTCCGGGGTTATTGCCTGGCGGGGAGCTGCGAGCTCGCGATGATGTGCTGTATCACCTTTGCATCCGAGACGGCGAGGTTCGGCGAGCCGGAGATCCGTTTCTCCACGTCCCCGCCCGCGGTAATCATGCCCTGGATCGTCGGGTTGAAGAAATCGCGTGAGCTCCTCTACACCGGCGAGATCATCGATGCCGAGGAGGCATCGCGCATTGGGATGGTGAATCGCGTGCTTCCGGACGACGAGCTGGAAGGACACACTCTTCGTTACGCTCACCGCGTCGCCGCCATCTCCCCCGAGGCATTACGGACCACCAAGGCTGCCATCAACCGCGGCGCGGAGATTGCCGGCGTTCGCCAGGCAATTGCCTACGGAGTCGAGGTGGGCGCGCTCCTCGATGCGACGATCACCGAGGCGTACACGAAGTTCCAGGAGATCCGGGCTCGGGAGGGGTTGGGGGCTGCGATCCGATGGCGGGAAAGCCAGTTCTCCGATTAGCCCGGACGTTTCACCCGTCGGCGGCTAGGTAGTCGTAGGCGGAGAGCACGTGGGTGCGCAGCACGTGGAGAAAATCCTCGATATCGACGTGCTCGTCCCCGGTTCCCATTCCGCGCGGAAAGGGGCCGTAGACGAAGGCGGGAATGTCGCGGTAGCGCCACAGTCGAGTATCGGTCCCGCCGAGGCTGCAGATCGCCCCGGGCTTGAACCCCCGAAGCGCCTCCACATTGGACTGTAGAATCCCCATCATCTCGTGCTCGGGGTCGCACCAGCTTGGCGGGTTGAAGTTAATCTCCTCGACCTCGACCTGCGGGTAATTCTCGAGGACCCGGTGTAACTCGTCCATCAAGCGAGCCTTTTCGAGTCCGATCGGAAAACGAATGTCGGCTTCGATGACGCACTCGCTCGGCACCATGTTCACCTTGAGTCCTCCGCGAACGGTGCCGATGTTGACGGTGACCTTTTGCACGATGGCGGCGGCGCCGGCGCCCTGCGCGGCGTCAATCGTCTCGCGATTGCGCTCCAGCACCGCTCCGATATTGCCGGGCGCCGGGGTCTCGAGATCGCCGAGCGCCTCGAGGTCCGCGATGAGCCGGGCACCGACCTTGGTCGCGCTCTCCCCGAGGTGGGTGTAGGCGCCGTGGGCGCCCGGGGTGCGAACCGTGAACTTGAGCCACAGGGGGCCCTTCTCGGCGAACCGAATGCTGAGCGGGCTGCTCGGCTCACCGTTGAGGCAGCAATCCCCGTGCACCTCGGGGTGGTGCTCCATCAGGTAGCGGGCTCCCCACGGCCCAAAGGTCTCCTCATCGCTCACGGCGGTTAAGGTGAGGCGGCCCCCGAGGTGCTCACGCAGCCGGTGCAGGTAGGCGAAGGTGAAGATCGAGCACGTCGTGCCGCATTTCATATCTGCGGCTCCGCGCCCCCAGATCTTTCCGTCGGACACCGCTCCGCTCCAGGGCCCGTGGGTCCAGGTCTCGTGCTCACCGACCGGAAAGACATCGATATGACCGTTCAAGACGAGGTGCCGCCCCGGCCGCGCGCCTTCGAACGTCGCGACCACGTTGGGGAATTCGACCCGGGGGTCGATGATGCGGTGCGCGAGCTGTTCCTCACCGAGCAGCCCACGGATGTGTGCGACCGCGTCGCGGGTGTCTCCGGGAGGGTTCGGGCTCTTCGCCTGAATGAAGCGGCTCAGGAATCCGATCAGCCGATCGCGGTCCTGTTCCACCCAATCGAGCAGCTGTTGCTTGGCCGGGCTCATGTTGACGTTTCCCTCACCAGCCGGTGTAAACCTCGAGGCCGCGTTTCTCGATCTGGGCTCCAATCACCGCTCTCTGGATCTCCGAGGTTCCCTCCCAGATTCGATCCACGCGCAGATCGCGATACAGGCGTTCGACCGGATTTTCTCGCATGTATCCGCGGCCGCCAAGCACCTGCAGGGCGCGGTCGACCACTCGCCCCGCGGCCTCCGAACAGAACAGCTTGAGGGCGCTCACTCGGGCGTGCGCGAGCTTGCGGTCGAGTCCGGCGTCAATCTCCGTCGCTATCCGGTAGAGCAATGACTTGGCAGCCATGATCTCCGTCGCCATATCCGTGATCATGAACTCGACCGCCTGAAATCGCCGGATAGGGCGCTCGAACTGCACCCGCTCGCTCGCATATGCATTGGCGATCTCCGCCGCGCGCGTGGCGGCTCCGAGACAGTGGGCGGCAATCTGCAGCCGGGCCTCCACGAACCAGTCCTTGGTGAGCTCGAACCCCTGCCCCACCTCGCCGAGGATCTGTGAGGCGTCGAGATGCACCTCCTCGAACCGCAGCTCGGCGTGATCGAAGGCGAACGTATGCATGAAGGCGGGCGATCGCAGGTGGTTAATCCCCGGGGTATCGACGTCGACGAGAAAGAGGGTCGGCTGGTCCGGATCGTCATCGACGTGGGCATGCACGATGATGAAATCGCTCGCGTTGAAGGAGGTGACGAACCACTTCTCGCCGCTCAGCGTGAAGCCGTTGCCGCTCGGCATCGCCTTGGTCTGCACCCGGCGGGGATCGGAGCCCGCGCCCGGCTCGGTGATCGCAAAGCAACCGCGCCGCTCCCCCCGGCAGGCCGGCTGCAAGTACGCTCGTTTCTGCGCAGCGGTTCCGTGGCGCAAGCAGATTGCGGGTTGCCATGCCACGGTCCACAGGCCGTTGGTGGCCCGCCCGAGCTGCTCGTTGATCAGCATTTGCTCGAAGATCGTATAGCCCTGGCCACCATCCTCGCGGGCATGATTGATCGCGCCAAGGCCCCACTCCGCCACCGCCTCGCGCACCCCAGGGCGGCGCTCCGGGGCGAGCCCCCCGCGTTCTTCGACCTCGATCTCGAGCGGCTCCAGAACCTGTTGCCAGAACTGCCTGGCTCTGGCCGCGAGATCGCGGTCGGCCTGCGATAGCTGCATGTCCATGTTGTCAATTCCCGTCGCTATCCGAAGTGGGTGGCGTCGCACCGACGACCAGCACGTCCACCGCCGTGCATCCGTTCGGCCCGACGATAATCGGATTGACGTCGAGTTGCGATAGGTTCGAGCGCAGGTCCGCCCCGAGGACCGACAA
>JBFHLI010000200.1:0-6627 GCA_041594935.1 Gammaproteobacteria bacterium
CAGGGCCGGAGTCACGTAGAAACCGAGGCAAAGCACGAACACCAGCACCACTCCCGCGAACAGCCCCGGCAGCGAGAGTGGAAAGAAAATTTGCCAGAAGGCGCGGACCGGGCTCGCTCCCAGATTGGACGCCGCCTTAAGGTAGTCCCGGTCAATGGATTTCATCGCCGCGTAAAGCGGCAACACCAGGAAGGGCAGCAAAATGTGGATCATGCCGATCACGGTGCCGGTGAAGTTGTGCACGAGCCGCAGCGGCTCATCGATGATACCGAGATCGATGAGCCAGCCGTTGATGATGCCCTTGCGTTGCAGCAGCACCAGCCACGCGTAGGTGCGAACCAGCAGCGAGGTCCAGAATGGAAGGATCACGAAGACCATGCACACCCCGGCGGCCCGTGCGGGGAGCTGCGAGATCAGGTAGGCGAGCGGGTAGCCGATGAGCACGCAAACCCCGGTCACCATGAAGCTCACCTTGAAGGTCATGGTGAAGGTCTTGATGTACGCCCGGCTGTCGAACATGCGCGCGTAGTTCTCCAGGGTCGGCTGCCCCGCGGGGTCGAAGAACGACAGCCAGAACAGCCAGCCGACCGGGAGGAAGACGATCAACGCCACGACCAGCAGAGACGGCGTGCACAAAGAAAACATGCTGATGCGCTCCCGGCGGGCGTCCGCCTCGAGGCCGCGCGCATTCTCTCGCGGGATCGAGGCTCGAGCCTCGACGATCGCGCTCACGGGTTCTCCGGCACCACGATCGTGTCCTCGGGGTGCAGGCCGAGCCGGATCGGCTCGCCCACCCCGGGAACCGCCGCGATCGACTCGCGCCGGCTCGGACTTCGAACCGCGATCACGGTGCCGTCGGCGATCTTCACGTAGAAGAGAAAGCTCTCGCCCTGGAAAATGAGGTCGGACACGGTTCCGGTGAGGCAGTTCAGGTCCCCGCCCTGCCCGTTCTCGAGCACCTCGAGCTTCTCGGGTCTCACCACCAGGAGTTGGCGCTCACTATCGGATGCCGGGCGGCCGTCGAGCTTGAGCTCGGTGCCATCCAGGCGGGCAACCCCGTCTTGCACCGACACCGGCAGAAAAGACGACTCGCCGATGAAATCCGCCACGAACCGGTTGAGCGGCCGTCCGTAGAGGCGCTTCGGCTCGTCGATCTGCATGAAGCGGCCGTGATTGATCACCGCCACCCGGTCCGACATGGTGAGCGCCTCACGCTGGTCGTGGGTCACGTAGACGATCGTCATGTCGAGCTTCTCGTGCAGGTGCTTGATCTCGATCTGCATCTGCTCACGCAGCTTCTTGTCGAGCGCGGACAGCGGCTCGTCCATCAGCAGGATTCGCGGCTCGAAGACGATGGCCCGCGCGAGCGCGACGCGCTGGCGCTGCCCGCCGGATAGCTGGTCCACCCCGCGATCGCCGAGCCCGCCGAGCTGCACGAGGTCGAGCGCCCGCTCCACCCGCTGCTCGACGTCCGGGCGGGGAACGTTTCGAAGCTTGAGCGGGTAGGCAATGTTGCCGAACACGTTCATGTGCGGGAAGAGGGCGTAGTTCTGGAACACCATCCCCACGTCCCGCCGGTGGGGCGGCTTGGTGATCACCTCCTCGTCGCCGAACTTGACGCTGCCGTAGTCGGGGCGCACGAACCCCGCAAGCACCATCAGAAGGGTCGTCTTTCCCGATCCGGAGGGTCCCAGGAGGGTGATGAATTCACGGCTGGCGACGTCGATGGAGACGTCGTCGAGGGCTTTGAGCGCCCCATAGGCCTTCGTGACGCCGCTGATCGTGATGGGGAGAGATTGGCTGCCGGCCGCCATAGTCATTCCCGCCCGAACGAGGGGCCGGGGGCAGCGCCGACGCTTACCGACACCGCCCCCAGCGCTTGGTCTGCTATTCCTGAATCATCTCATCGAATCGTTCCTGCAGCTTGTCGTAACGCCCAACGTAGAAGCTCGGCTTCAGTACCAGCTGCAGCTTGGCATTGTGCGGGGCGGAGTTGATCGCGCTCACCTCGGCCGGAGTCAACATGCCAGTATCAAACGCCTTCGCGTTGACCGGGCCGTAGGAGATGTGCTTCGGCAGCTTCGCCTGATTCTCCGGCTTCAGGAACTCGTTGATTGCCTTCATCGCGAGCGCCTTGTTGGGTGCGCCCTTGGGCACGATAAGGCAATCGAAATCGAACACGCCCTGATTGAAGGTAAAGGTGGCGTTGGCACCGTCTTTTATGGCGTTGGAAGCGCGACCGTTCCAGATCTGAATAAGGTCGACCTCACCGTCCTTGAGCAATTGCGCGGACTGGGCGCCGGACTTCCACCATACCGCGACGTGGGGCTTGATCTCCGCGAGCTTCTTGAACGCCCGGTCCTGACCCGCGTCGGTCATCAGCGTATCGTAGACCTTTTCCATGGGCACCCCATCGGCGAGCAGAGCCGCCTCGAGGTTGTAGTACGGCTTGGCGTACATCGCCCGCGGTCCGGGGAATTTCTTGACGTCCCAGAAGTCGGCCCAGCTCTGTGGTCCGTTATCCCCGAACTTGGCCTTGTTCCAGGCCATGATCGTCGAGTAGTAGATGATTCCCACCCAGTGGCTATCCACCACCCCCTTGTCGACGCCATCGACATCGATCACGCTGTAGTCGAGCGGTTCGAGGTGACCCTCGGTCTTTAGCTGAACGCAGGTATTGCTGCCCTGCTCGTTTACATCCCATTTCACGGCATTGGCCATGACCTGCGCCCGCACGTCGGCGATGCCATTGGTGGTGTCTTCCTTGATGACGATGCCAAGAGCGGCCGCCGCCGGCTCGAGAAAGGCTTTGCGCTCGGCCTCCTGGAATGAACCGCCCCAGGAGGCGAAGGTGACGCTTTCCTCGGCATGGGCGGTGACGGCAAGCGTAGTGCCGAGCGCGGCGGCCGTGATTAGGGATACGAGACGAGGTGTCTTGCTCATCGTGGTGCTCCTCCGATTCGGACTAGTTATTATCGCTTTCCGGTGCCGCTCGGGGCCCGGATCAAGCCTAACCGCTGATCGCATGCTAGCAACTCCGAAGAGTGTGAACAACAATGCCCGGGGCCCATGGATCTCGACCCAGAAGGTTGATTGAATTGGGAATTCGTTCTCGCGAAGGGGGCCGGAGAATGCGCTCGTACCTGCTGTTGTCTCGATTTGCGGTGCTCAACATCGCCGCCCTCGCCATTCTCCTCGCGGTTTGGCGGCAGGGGTGGGTGGCGGTGGTGCTCGAGGCGGACGTGACCCGCCTGAGCGCGATCATCACCGCCCTGTTCGCCGTCGGATGGGCAACCTGCGCGGCCAAGACCTGGCGCTGCAGCCGCGAGCTCAACGCGATCCGCGACCCCGCCGCCGCAGGGCGCCTACATTGGTACCGCGACCTCGCCGCTGCCGCGAGACCCGAGGCGCGCCCCGCCATCGCCGAGTGCCTGCGCGCGCGGCTCTACGCGCGCATCAGCGTGGTACGCACCATCTCGACCAACCTGGTGACCCTCGGCCTCATCGGCACCGTGATCGGCTTCATCATCGCGTTGAGCGGGGTGAATGCGAACGCGGTCGCGGACGTCGGGGCGGTAGCGCCGATGATCTCAACCCTCATCAAGGGGATGTCGGTGGCCCTGTTCACGACCCTGGTCGGCGCGGTGTTTCACGTGTGGCTGATGATGTGCTACCAGATCCTCGCGACCGGCACCGTCAATCTCGCCAATGCGATCATCGAGCAGGCCGAGGCGCCGCAGCACTTCTCGGCTGCGGAATCCGTCTGAGAGATGCTCGACCCCCACCGAGACGACGCGGACCCGAGCGGCACCCTCTTCCGGGATGTCCTGAGCCTTGCCCTGCTCGGCTTCCTCGCGGTCATCGTGTTCCTGCTCCCGCATGTGCATCCCAAGGGGGTCGAGACGGCATCCAACGCACCCGCTCCCGGCAACGTGATCGTCGAGATCACCTGGCCGCACGAGATGAATGCAGACGTCGATTTGTGGGTTCAGGCCCCGGGTGACATCCCGGTCGGCTACTCCAACAAGGGCGGGGTGGTGTTCAACCTGCTGCGCGACGACCTCGGGAGCTATCTGGACCCGACCGAGATCAACCACGAGACCGCCTACAGCCGCGGGATCATCCCCGGCGAGTACGTGGTCAACGTGCACCTCTACCGCGAGGACCACAACCAGCCGCCCCCGATCCCGGTGCACGCGGCGGTGAGCGTGAAGGTCTCGATCCGATCGGACGATCCGCCGATCGTCGCACCGCTGCTCGGGACCACCGCCGAGCTGCGCCACGAGGGCGAAGAGATCACCTTGCTTCGGTTCAAGCTCGCGCCCGACGGCAGCATCGTCGCCGACAGCGTGCACAGCCTCTTCAAACCGCTTCGAGAGCTGGGGTCCAAATGATGGAGAATCTGCCCTACCTGTTTGGCGCCGCCCTGGGGATGACGACCCTGCTCGCGACCCTGGTGATCTGGGCCCGGCGCCGATTCATGGTGCGCCTGACGGCGCTGCTCGCGCTCACCGCGACCCTGGCCGTCGATTATCTCGCGCTGAACGATCTGCTGAGCCGGCCGAAACCAATCGGCAACGAGCTCTTCGCCCATCGAGCCGAGGAGGCACAGGTCATCGCCGCCACCCTGGCCGAAGGCAAGGCGATCTACCTGTTGCTGCGGCTCGCGGACATCGCCGAGCCGCGGTACTACGCGATGCCGTGGCAACGCGACACCGCCGAGCAGCTGCAGCGAGCGATGCGCGAGGCCGAGGAACGGCGAAGCCGGGTGCTGATGCGCATGCCGTTCGAGCCGTCGCTCGAAGATCGAGAACACCCGCGGTTCTATGCTCTACCCCAGACCCGCCTGCCGCCAAAGCCGAGCCCGGATTACGAAGACTATCGTCACCCGAGCACCTACATCTAACTCCCGACCACTAACCGGTGTTTACGGGGTGTGACGACGACTCAATCACGAGGAGACTGCCGAGCCGGGATGGCGGGGACATTACCGAGCGCGTCCTTCACCTCGTAGGCGAGCGTGTCAATCAGCTCATGGTCGCCCGCACCCTTACGGATGCGCGCAAACAGACGCTCGAGGTGCTTGCGTTGCCTGGCGGCGAGCCACTTCGCGCTGCTCATCTCGGTCTGGGCGTCGATGTCGAGCTCGTCTCGCCGCGCGTGAGTGCGGGTCTCGATGATCCGCTGGTGAAGCACCGCGCGCCCGAGAATGACATAAGGGAAGTTGAGGTTTCTCATCGGTCCGACGCTGAGCTCCATCCCACCCAAGGCAAGCCCCATCACCTTGACCTCGGCGATCTTCTCGCCGGTAAACCACGCCGACGCTGCGCCGATCACGCCGCCGAGACCCGCTCCGAGCGCCAGTGACGCCCCTCCCAACGCCACGTCCACCCCGGTGCCGATTGCCGCCCCGCCGAGCGCCCCGGTCGCGATCAGCTGTCGCGGCGTCAACCCCCACAGCATGAGGCTTCGCGTCGAGAACAGGTCCTCATCGAGAACCTCGAGCTCCGGCTCGTGACGGTGCACCCGCCGGTAGTCGTAGATCGACTCAACCTCCCGGCGATGACTTTGCTCCAGGGCGCGCATCCGCGACTGATATTGCTCGAGCAGCGCCGCACGATACCGCTCGGGATCTACACCGGCCCGGATCCGCTTGTTCAGCACCAAGCCGATCATCTCGACCAACATCTGCGCGATCACCCGCGCGCTTCGAAGCCGTCGCTCGGAGCGATCGTGCACCAGGCTCTGGACCGCCCTCGCGAGCGGCTCCCGCCAGTCCTCCCGCAGCTCACCGAACGCTTTCAGAAGCTCCATGCGCTTCTCGAACTCCGCCGTCAACGGATCGAAGACGCGTACGATCTTGAAGTACTGCCCGAGGGCCGCGGTCCACTCCGCGATGTGATCGCCGCGCTTGGCAATCGGGTTGATGAGCCCCATGCTTGGCTGCCCGGTCCAGCGAAGGATCTCCATCTCCGCCTCGTACTCGCTGCCGTAGGGAGCAGAGCCGTCGACGACGTAGAGGATGGCGGCGCCGTCGACCAGGGCCCCGAGCAGCTCACACTCATCCACGAAGAGATCCCCACCCCGGTGCGTCTCGACGAACTCGCGCACGATCCGGGGCCGGTCCGCGGCCGAGGGCTCGCGCTGCTTCATCCATTCAAGCGCGCGGCGTGCGCGTTGAAAGCCGGGGGTGTCGATCAGTTCGAAGATGACCTCGCCGTCCACCCGCATCGGGAAGTGCTGGCAACGCACCGTGGTCCCCGGGGTCGGCGCGATCGGCACCGTGTCGTCCTGCGCGAGGGTCGCGACGATACTGCTCTTGCCCTTGTTGGGATGGCCAACCACCGCGAACCTGGGCGTCATCGTAGTCATCGCCGATCGACTTCGGCCACCGCGACCCGGTCGTCGTTCAACGCGCCGACGCTCGAGCGCCAGGTCTCGAGGTCACCCGCGGAGGGCACACCGAGTCGGTCGGCGGTGGTGGCGCCTACCGGCAGCACGCCGATCGATCGCGCGGCGGGGAGCGCGCCGCGCAGATCGTTGAGGAAATCGAGAAACTCGAGCATCGGCGGCTCCCACGCCTTGACGAGAACGATCACCTCGGCCTCGCCCGCCGCCGCCCGGGCA
>JBFHLI010000201.1:0-6614 GCA_041594935.1 Gammaproteobacteria bacterium
ACGGACCGTGGCAAGTCAATCCGCGGGCCGCGGTGGCGGCATGCCGGGTGGCACTTGAGCGGGGCTAGCCTGCGGGGGCGGCGCACGGCATGAATCGGGAAGCGGGCACTCACGAGGGTTCGGAGCTGATCGAGCCGCGCTCCGGCGAGCAATTGCCAACCGCGCGGCTCGAGCCCTACCTGCGCGCCCGGTTGCCCGAGGCGCCGGCGCCGCTCACCGTGCTGCAGTTTCCCGGCGGCCGCGCCAACCTGACCTATCTGCTTCGTTTCGGTCCGGTCGAGTACGTGCTGCGAAGGCCTCCGATGGGGCCGATCGCGCCTCGATCGCACGACATGGCGCGCGAGTTCCGGGTGCTGTCCAGGCTCTACCGCAGCTTTCGGCTGGCTCCGCGCAGCTACCTCTTTTGCGACGATGAGAGCATCATCGGGGCCCCGTTTCAGGTCATGGAACGTCGCCGGGGGATCGTGATCTACAAACCGGTGCCGGTCGAGTTCAGTCGCCCCGACACGCTCAAGCGGCGCATTGGCGAGATGGTGGTGGACGTGCTCGCAGACCTGCACGGGGTCGACCGCGTCGCTGCCGGCCTGGCGGACCTCGGACACCCCGAGGGCTTCGTCGACCGCCAGCTCGATAGCTGGGCGAAGGGCTGGGCGGCGGCGGCCCACGAAGACAATCCGCAGATGCACTGGCTGCTCGCCTGGCTGCGGGCGGGGCGCGTGCATTCGAAGCGGGTGGCCCTCATTCACAACGACTACAAGCTGGACAACGTGCTGGTCGATGCGGCAGACCCCGCGCTCCCGGTCGCCATTCTCGACTGGGACATGTGCACCAGTGGCGACCCGCTACTCGACCTTGGTTATCTCCTCAATCAGTGGGCGGAGCCGAACGACGATCCGGCCTGGATCGAAGAGGCGGCAATGCCGAGCGCTGAGCCGGGATTCCCGACCCGGGCGCAGGTGGTCGCACGCTACGCGGCGCGTACCGGGCTCGACGTCTCGAACGTAGACTGGTACCACGCCTTCGCGGCCATGAAGTTCGCGGTCATCATCCAGCAAATATACATTCGCTTTCACCGTGGCCAGACTCATGACCCGCGGTTCGCGCACTTCGACCGAAGGGCACGGACTTTCGTGGACAAGGGCGTGGCCGTCGCGCGCCGCGCGGGCTAGGAGTCTCTTTCATGTTCGACCTGGGTGCCGAAGTGGACCTCACCACCGGCTCGACGCGGGGAGAGCGATGAGAAAACCAGCCGTTCTGGGGGGCCCGAGCGCGGTGCAATTCGTTTCCGCGGCGAGTCTACCCGGGCGCTGGCTCGGCTATGCGCGCCGGGACTTGGGCTTCGCGCAAGCGATAGCTACGGCTATCCCTCGCGCTCCAGTCCGGCGTCCAGACTCGCCTATGCGTCGCCGTCGTCCCGAGTCCTTGGTGAGATATCCGGGCTAGCTGACGCATCGAATTCGCACCCGGAGTTGGGAGCCAGTTCACATTCGGGCTTGGAATTTCGTGAACGGGCTAACGTTTTTCTCCTCCGAGACGATACATGCTGAGGCTGTAAGCAAGCGGGCCCGGTGTGCGAATCGAGGTTCGAAAGCTCCCAGATGTCGGTTTGCAGGGGGCAACCGGGGCCCGGCGGAAACAGGGGAGTCTAGCGCGATGAGCTGGTTGACAGAGCTGAAGCAAGAAGCCGAGACGGTGAAGGCAAGAACCGCGTCCGTCGCCCGAGCCGGGCAACTGACCCCGGCCGGGGTCCGCGCCCTGCAGTCACCGATGCGAGCCCTCGAACGGTACTTCACGGAGCTGGCAGATCAGCTTAACGTCCTCAATCCAGACGTTCGTCACAGCTTCGATGTTCTCGGCTATGCCCGGCTGCCCGAACTGCGTCAGGGCAAGTATCGGTGCCGAACGAAGGCGACCGACGCCATCATGAAGGTCACGTTCGACTTCGAGTGCACCGGCAAGCCGGCGGTTCAGTTCTGGGTCGATACCCATGACGAGAGCGTGGTGGCAAAGGAGCGTCTGTTCAAACACCGGTTACACTTTCGTTGGAAAGACGACGAGAAATGGCGTTATGTCTTCACGCTGCAGCCTAACGTGCCGGTCTCGTTCGAATTCGAGCCCTATGATGAGGGTGCGATCAAGCTCACGGTCATGAACTACGAGCGCTTGGGCACGACCACGTATACGTTCGACGCGGGCAAGATCACCGACGAGTTCATGGACGAGCTCGGAAAGCGAATCGCGGGGCGTCCCAACCGATTCGCCGAGCTCAGCGGTTGCCAGGTCTCGAACGACATCCGCAAGCAATTTCAGGAAAAGATCATGGCCCGGCAGCGTGAGCGCGAAGCCGAGCTCGGCGGTGACGGGGGGGCGAGGGACTCCGCGAAGTTGTCGGGGCGGCTGTCGAAGCTCTTCCGTAAGGAGGAAACCGAAGGATCGGACGACAGGGTGAGCGGCGAGCGCGGCTCTCCTCCGTCCGTAGCGCCCCGCGCGACTGCAGACCACGAGCCAACAACGCGCGCAAGATATACCTGGATGGTGACCGGGAGCGCGGACGGAGACCAGACCAGCGATTTCGTCGGTCGTATCGGCCCCAGTGGGGCTGCCCAGGCGGGTATCAAGGCGCTGATCGAGCGTGGCTCCCATTTCCGGATGCGCGACGAGTCGGGCAACGTGCGCTACACCGGTTACATCCTGGGCGAGTGCTCGGGCCGTGAGCCGCTGGACGAGTACGGCAAGCAGCGAGGCTGCACCCGGATCGAGTACGAGCGCGAAGGAAAGTGGGCGGTCGGCTGACCGTCGTCTAGCCCCCCGTGCTCGGGACCGGTGTGGTTCCGAGCGCATTCCGACCTGGCTCGTGCCGCTGGCCTGCCCCGGTCAAGGCAATCGAGCGATCGGGACGGGATGAACCAATTGCATTGACGCGGATCAACTCGCCAGCGTCCACTCCAGCGTAGTCTGTCTCTTTCTTGGGTCAAGGGAGGGATGGGCATTGGCAATCGCATTTCGACTCCCGGCCGCTCTGACAAAAAGTCGGGAGTCAGGTCTTTGCCTGACGCGCAACGCGCCACGCGAAGTCGAGAATGGCGGTGTTTCGCGGCGGCGAGACGCGGGGGTGGCCGCACGGGGAACGGGCAGGGCGGTACGCGCCGTGCGCCCGAGAGCGGAGCCCGGGCTGCATGGCTTGCTCGGTCAGATCACGCTGCTTAACCGTCATCGCCCGATCCGGATTGGTCCTTCGCTCGGGCGGGAGATCTCCTAGTACCCCGGGCCCGTGGGTAGCTCCCGCTACATTCCCAGCCAAGGTGATGTCGTTTCCTTAGCCGCGGGCCGTATCGGTGAGCTGAGGGAGGAGAGGGCGAGCGTGTTCTTGGTGCTCACTACTTCGGAATACAACCGCAAGGCGGGTTTGATGCTGTGCTGCCCAGTCGTCGAGAACGCGAGAGGGTACCCCTTCGAGGTTCCGATGCGGTCCCGGCCTTCCGTGAAGGGCGCGATTCTTTCCGATCAGGTCAGGTCGCTCGACTGGCAGGGCCGAATGGCGCGCAAGACCGCCCGGGCCGCACCGCACGTTCTACGCGACGCCATTTCGAAGTTGCGAATCCTCCTGGAGATGCATCCGTCGCCCGTCCACGAGCCCGACTAGATACGCCGGCCTACGCATGATTTGAAGGTAGGCCGCGCTGGGTAGAAGAGCAATCGAAGGGCCAGCCGGCTCGGTCTCCAGCGTCTACCTCGAGCTCGGGAAAGAACTGAGCGACGAGGCCCGCAGTAGGAATCTGCGAATTAGGCTTTCTCTACCAGGCTCAGCATCCAGGTCGCGATTCCGGTGATGGTCAGGGTGCCCTGGTAACGCCGGTCCTCGACGACAAACAGGTAACTGGTGTCATGGTGCTCCATCACCGCGAGGGCTTTCATGAGCGGGGTGCGCCGGGGTATTGACGCGTGGGGCTCCTGCACGTAAGGCTCGACCGGACGTGCGAAAACTTCTGCGAGTTGGCCCTCGAGGTCCTCGAACGAGGTCATCCGAGGCCCGAGCAGATGGGCAAGCTCCGCCATGTACTCGGGCAAGATGGATTGATTGATGATGTACTTGAGCGTGACCCGGCCGGTGATTCGGTCCTCCTCATCGCAAAACGGTAGTGCCTGCACGCGGGTGTGCAGACAATGTCGGAAGACGTCCCGTACCTGCATGCCGGAGGTGACGGTGGGAGTCAGGGTCAGAATGTCATCGGGTAGCATTTGGCAATATGCCCTCGAAAGCTCGCCAGCGACGCTTGCCTCGCCGTCGCCACTGGCGCGAAGCGAAATGCAAACGCGTGGTGAGCGCATGGCTGGGGTCCGGCACCGGCCCTTTCCCTTGGTGATGTTGCACTGATCATGGTTCGCTAGAGATAGCGCAGCAACACGTACACGCTGGCGATCGAGATGCTCAGTATCATGAGCGGGAACGCAAACAACGTGAATCGCAAGAAGTGAATCGGGTGGCCAGCTCGCTCGGCCATGCCGGCAACGATAAGGTTGGCGCTAGCTCCCACCAGCGAGCCGTTTCCTCCCAGGCAGGCCCCGAGCGCGAGCGACCACCACAGGGGCATGAGGCGATCGGGCCCACCGAACGTATCGGCCATGGACTCGATTAGCGGGATCATGGTGGCCACGAACGGGATGTTGTCGACGAACGCCGACGCGATCGCAGACACCCATACGACTGCCATTGCAGTGGTGGCAAGGTCTCCGCCGGTGAGAGCGAGAATCTTCTCCGCGAGGATCGCGAGGATCCCGGCTCGCTCGACCCCGTGCACCACGATGAACAGGCCGATAAAGAAGAAGATGGTCACCCACTCCACGTCCCCGAAGGCTCGGCGAACATCCTCGGTCTGTTTCGCCGGTCGGCGTCCAAGGCTGGTCAGGACGAGCAGCGCGGCAGCACCGAGCATGGCGATGGTTGCTGGCTGCAATCCCAGAGTGTGGGCCGATAAGAACGCAGCGAGCACGACGCTGAGAACCGAAAGTGACTTCCACAAGAGCGGCACGTCGATGATTGCCTCGCGCTCGTCGAGAAGCATGACGTGCTCGCGTTGCTTCGTCTCGGCGCGTATGCCGCGCCCCCAGACGCAGTAAATTGCGAGCAATGTCGCGAGCATGATCACCGGCGTTATCGGCGCCAGGTTGAGCAAGAAGTCGTTGAAGGTTAGATGCAATGCCGACCCGATCATGATGTTCGGCGGATCTCCGATCAGGGTTGCGGTTCCCCCGATGTTGGAAGAAATAATCTCAATGAAAAGATAAGGATATGGATCGATTTTCAACTCTTTTGTGATGAGCAATGTGATCGGCGCAATCAGCAAGACGGTGGTGACATTGTCGAGCAGGGCGGAGAAGACGGCGGTGATGAGGGCAAACATCACCAAGATTCCCCAAGGATTGGCGTTCACTTTCTTGGCCGACCAGATCGCAACGAACTGAAAAACCCCACTTCGCTTTGTGATCGCGACGATGATCATCATGCCGATGAGCAATCCCAACGTGTTGAAATCGACGCCCTGGATCGCGGATTGTTGATTGAGGACGCCGAGCGATATCATCAGCCCCGCTCCGAGTAGCGCAACGACGGCGCGGTTCAGCCGCTCGGTGATGATCACGAGGTAGGTCGCGGCGAACACAATGCTCGAAACCCAGGTGGGGTCCCAGCCGAACGCGACGTGGGTGTCGATGACGAGATCGGCATCCATTATGGTTCTACCCGCCGGTGGATCTGGCGATCTTTGGGAGGGGCGTTCTCCCGCCCAGTCCCGACCAGGGCCACCCCGGAAGTGGAATCGGCCGCCGGTCGTCGCCACGTTGAGCGGGTGAAGGTTGTCACGATGTCCTAGGCCAGATCCTTGATTCAGATCAACGCCAAGAATCTCGGAGCGCCATTATCTTGCTCAAGCCTTCTATCATTGCGAGCAAGGGCGGTGGCGGTTTGCTCCGGTCCCACCGGGGGTGAGTATCGCCACTGGCATCCCATGATACTGCCGGCTTCGTACAGAAACCGGGCAGGAACTTTCTGCGAGCGGCGGCTCGAGCATCGACGCCGTCCCCGCTGAGGCGCGCTCGTCTTGGACCCGATGCTGTGGCTGCAGTTGACGCTGTTCATCGGGCTGATGGCGCTATCGGGTTTTTTCTCGAGCTCCGAGACGGCATTGTTCTCCCTCAGCAACCGCCAGATCGAGCAGCTGCGGCTGGAAGGTCATCCGCGAGCTGCGCTCATTGCGCGGCTGCTCAACGCGCCGCGTCGTCTCATCATCACCATCTTGATTGGCAACGAGTTCGTCAATGTGTCGGCGTTGGTTATGTCGGCCGCGGTGATCATCGAGCTGCTCGGGGCCGAGAACAAGTGGGCCAATCTGTTCGTGATGATTCCGATCTTGCTGCTGGTGGGGGAGATCACCCCGAAGACGCTGGCCATCCGAAACAAGGTCGCATTCGCGACCTTCGAGGCTGGGCCGATCGAGCTATTCGCCCGGATGATCAAGCCGGTGCGGTGGGCGAAGGGGCGCTGGACCGGGTCGAGGCCCGATTCGTCGATCACATCTTAGAGTTCGGCAAAAAAAACGCTGGCCCATGTGATGACC
>JBFHLI010000202.1:0-6609 GCA_041594935.1 Gammaproteobacteria bacterium
CTGCAGGTTGCAGTTGATGACGAAGATTAGATTGTTGAGCTTTTCTCTCGCCGCGAGCGATATCGCGCCGAGCGACTCGGGCTCGTCCATCTCCCCGTCCCCCATGAAGGCCCACACCTTGCGCCCCTCGGTTTCGGCGAGACCACGATGGTGCAGGTACCTCATGAACCGGGCCTGGTAGATCGCCATGAGGGGGCCGAGCCCCATGGATACGGTGGGAAACTGCCAGAAATCCGGCATCAGCCAGGGGTGGGGATAGGACGAGAGCCCATCGCCATCGACTTCCTGGCGGAAGCGGTCGAGCTGGTCCTCGGTAATGCGGCCCTCGAGGAATGCGCGCGCATAGATTCCGGGGGCCGAGTGGCCCTGGATGAGCACCAGATCGCCACCGTGGCGCTCGCTCGGCGCATGGAAGAAGTGGTTGAAGCCGACATCGTAGAGCGTCGCGGCGGAAGCGAAGCTGGCGATGTGCCCGCCGAGCTCGGTGGACTTCCGGTTGGCCTGCACCACCATCGCGAGCGCGTTCCACCGCACCAGCGAGCGGATGCGCCACTCGATGGCGGGGTCGCCCGGGGTGTGCTTCTCCCGGGTTGCGGGGATGGTGTTGAGATAGGCGGTATTGGCGGAGTAGGGCAGATATGCGCCCGAGCGCCGGGCCTTGTCGACCAAGGTTTCCAGCAGGTAGTGGGCCCGTTCGACCCCGTCTCGATCGAGCACCGAGTCGATCGACTCTAGCCACTCCTGAGTTTCTTCCGGGTCGACGTCGGGAATATTCGGTATCGCGGCCATGACTCTCCTCACTCGCTTGACTTGCCCGATGATGTATCGCGCGGCGTGGCGCCGTTATTCTTGCGCGCTCGGCCACCGTTCCCGCCCGGGGGCAGAGGCGCGCGGGTCGCAGGGTTGAGGCGCCGGGGCAACCGTACTGTTATTATCGCGCCCCGGCGGATTATATTCTTTTCGGCTGGAGCCGACACGCCGATTATGCGCGACCAGCCCTTCGCCGTGCTCCGTTCCCGGCGGCTTGCGATCGAATCCGGTGAAATCACTCACTTTGACCCGTCCCGACGACTGGCACCTGCATCTTCGCGACGGCGCGATGCTGGGAGATCTGATTGCGCACACCGCGCGGCGCTTCGCGCGCGCTATCGTGATGCCCAACCTGGCTCCGCCGGTGACCACCGTCGGGCAGGCCCTCGCCTACCGAGAGCGCATCCTGGCGAATGCGCCCCGGGGGATGTCGTTCAATCCGCTGATGACCCTCTACCTCACGGACAACACCGGTGCCGACGAGATAGGGCGCGCGAGCGATAGCGAGCATGTTTACGCGGTCAAGCTGTACCCCGCCGGTGCCACCACCCTCTCCGAGCACGGGGTGACTTGCCTCGAACGGGTCTGGCCGGCGCTTGAGGCGATGCAGGCGCTCGGATTGCCGCTGCTCGTGCATGGCGAGGTCACCGACCCCGCGGTCGACGTGTTCGACCGAGAGGCGGTCTTCATCGAGCGCCACCTGGTCCCGCTCACCGAACGGTTCCCGGCCCTCAAGATCGTGCTCGAGCACGTCACCACCGTGGAGGGGGTCGACTTCGTGACCGAATCCTCCCCCAACGTGGCGGGCACCCTCACCGCGCATCACCTGTTGATAAACCGCAATGCGATGTTCGACCGCGGGCTTCGGCCCCACCACTATTGCCTGCCAGTGGCCAAGCGTGAGCGACACCGGCGGGCCCTGCTCGTCGCCGCGACGAGCGGAAATCCCAAGTTCTTTCTCGGAACCGACTCGGCGCCGCACGAGCGGGCGGCCAAGGAGGCGGCGTGCGCCTGCGCCGGGATATTCACCGCCCACGGTGCGATCGAGCTCTACGCCGAGGCGTTCGAGCAGGCGGGGGCGCTAGAGCGGCTCGAGCGCTTCGCAAGCTTCAACGGTCCCGATTTCTACGGGTTGCCGAGAAATCGGGACCGGCTCACGCTGGTGCGCCGCCGATGGGTCGTTCCGCCCACGCTTGCGCTCGGGCCCGCACACCTGGTGCCGTTTCGAGCCGGTGAGCCGATCGTCTGGGAGATAGGGGGCGGCTCTGCGGGTTCAACTGCATGATGCCGATGTCCGAGACCGACGACAGGACACCTTTCGCGCGACGTTTCCGCGGCTACCTGCCGGTCGTGGTCGACGTCGAGACCGGGGGGTTCAACCCCGTGACCGACGCATTGCTCGAGGTGGCGGCGGTCACGCTCGACCTCGACGAGCGCGGGAAGTGGGGTCGGCACGAGACCCATGCCTGCCACGTCGAGCCTTTCGCGGGGGCCAATCTCGACCCCTCCGCGCTGGAGTTCACCGGCATCGACCCCTATCACCCGTTTCGCGAGGCGGTCCCCGAGCGCGAAGCGTTGCGCGCGATCTTCGTGCCGGTGCGCGCCGCGCTGCGACACACCGGCTGCGTGCGCGCGGTCCTGGTGGGACACAATCCGTCATTCGATCTGGCATTCATCAACGAGGCGGTCAAACGCACGAACTTCAAGCGCAATCCTTTCCATCCGTTCACGACCTTTGATACCGCGACGTTGGCGGGGCTCGTCTACGGCCAGACGGTCCTGTCGCGGGCGGTACAGGCAGCGGGCCTCGAATGGGATGCTCGCGACGCGCACTCGGCCATCTACGATGCGGAGCGCACTGCCGACCTGTTCTGCGCGATCGTCAACGCGTGGAGCGAGCGGTCGGAGCCGGAACGCGCGATCGACGAGTGACGAGCCGGCGAGGTCGGGAACGCGTCGGCCGCGCGCACGGTCAAAGCGTGAATATGTCATACTACGCTCGGGCCTGAGGCTCAAGCACTGCAATATGTTTTGCCCGGCTGCATCCGAGGCCGAGAGCGGTGAATGCGCTGGGGGCCGTCGGTTTCCGCGGTCTTCAACTCTTCGAGCGCAGGGTGATTGGGATTTCTGGCCAGCTTAGCGGATGACATGGCAGCGTTGACTCCCCCATCGAAATCGTTACCTGCCCAGCGCGGCCGCGAGAAGACCGCGCGTAATCCGGTGAAGATCGTTCCCGTGGAGGGACCCCTCCCGCGCAAGCCCCCCTGGATTCGGGTACGCGTGTCCAATTCACCGGCGGTAGCACGGCTAAAATCGATGCTTCGCGACCACCGTCTGCACACCGTGTGCGAGGAGGCCTCGTGTCCCAATCTGCACGAGTGTTTCGCCCACGGCACCGCCACGTTCATGATCATGGGCGATGTTTGCACCCGCCGATGCCCGTTCTGCGACGTCGCCCACGGCCGGCCGGCTCCGCTCGACCCGAACGAGCCGACGGAGCTCGCCGAGACCGTCGAGGCGATGGGGCTTCGCTATGTCGTCATCACCTCGGTCGATCGGGACGATCTCCGTGACGGGGGCGGTGGACATTTCGCGGTCTGCATCGAAGCGCTGAGAAAACGGTGCCCGGGGACCCGGGTGGAAGTGCTGGTGCCCGACTTCCGAGGCCGGATGGATGCGGCCCTCGCCCGGCTGGCAACCGCACCGCCCGACGTCTTCAATCACAACCTGGAAACCGTGCCCCGGCTGTACAAGAAGGTGCGACCCGGTGCGGACTACGCCTGGTCGCTCCGGCTCATCGAGCGATTCAAAGCGCAGCACCCGGAAATCCCGACCAAGTCCGGCCTCATGCTCGGCCTCGGTGAGACGGCCGACGAGGTAACCCAGGTCATGCAGGATCTCCGCCGGCATGGCTGTGAGATGTTGACCATCGGGCAGTACCTGCAGCCGAGCCGCTATCATCTCGCGGTCGAGCGCTACTGGACGCCGCAGGAGTTCGGGGAGCTCGGTCGGGTCGCTCGCTTGCTTGGATTTGCGAGCGTGGCGAGCGGCCCGATGGTTCGCTCGTCCTATCACGCTGACCGCCAGGCGGCCGGCGAAGTGGTCGGCTAGGCGGGGTCAAGCCTGCGCGCGGGGCGAGGGCGCTTTGGGTGCCGGAAGATGCTGGACCGGCGCGGGAAAACGGGTGCAGGCTGGCCTCGACCATCGATGAAGTTCGTTTGCCAAGCAATAGGCCGCAGATCCAGATGACTAGGCGACGGCAGCCGGGCCCTGGTGCGGCAGCACCCGGGTCGGGTTGGGGACGCCTGGCTGAGCGCGGCTGACTGCACCGCGGGTGGAAGTCTTCCTGACGAAGGCCCTCACGCTGCTGGTGCTGCCCCCGGGCGTCAACCTGGTTGTGGGTGTTTTCGGGGCGGCCCTGACCAAGCGGTTTTTGCGCGCGGGGCTCGCCATGGTCTGGCTGAGTCTTGCAAGCTTGTATGCACTGAGCTTGCCGGCTTGCGCCAGAGCATTGGCGGCCGGGCTCGAGACTTACCCACCGCTGTCGATTTCTGGGCTCGCCCCGCACCGTCCCGAAGCCATCGTGGTGCTCGGCGGCGGCATCTATCCGCGCGCGCCGGAGTACGGCGCGGACACCGTCTCGGCCGAGAACCTGCCGCGCCTGCGCTTCGCGGCTCACCTGCATCGGGCGACGAACCTGCCGATTCTGGTGACCGGCGGCCGTCCCCAGGGCACGCAGAAGTCGGCGGCGGGCCTCATGGCGGAAGCCTTGGAACGCGACTTCGCGGTGCCGGTTGCCTGGGTCGAGGGGGAGTCGCGAAATACCGCCGAGAATGCCGCCTACAGCCAGCTGATGCTCGAAGAAGCGGGTCTCGACGAGGTCATCGTGGTCACCCACGCCTGGCACATGGAACGGGCGATCGACGCGTTTGCGAGAGTCGGAGTCCCCGCCGTTGCCGCCCCGGTCGAATTTCAATCCGCCCGGCTCAGTCCCTCGGGTGGCCTTGGCTTGCTGCCTCAGATCGGCGCCTTGCGGGTGAGCGCCTGGGCGCTGCACGAGTACATCGGGCAGTTCTGGTACGCGATTCGTTACTAAGTCACAGGGTGGAAGTACCGCTGCTTTCGGCTCGGAGCCGTTGCCTATCCCGCGTCACGGGGGGAAGGACTGGGTGGGGGATCGACACGGAGCCCTCGTGGAGGTCGCCCATGTCGCGTGTATCGGAACCGCGCTTCAGTCCAGGGTCTCGTCGACGACACCGCGAAGCGACCCCTTGGCAAGACGCGCCTCGATCTGCTCGCCCGGCTTCACCATCTCGCTCGCGCGCACGACCTTGCGGTCCGCCACCCGGGTGACGATCGCGTAGCCTCGCTCCAGAGTTTGCTGCGGGCTCACCGCTTCGAAGGCACGCTGGAGGGACTGCAGCTCGCTACGCCGTCGTGCAAGCAGCTGTAGCTGGCTCGAGGTCAGACGTTGGGCCAAATTCTCCCAGTGCTGGCGGCGGGTACGCAGGTGGATGCGCGGGTCGTGGCGTTCTAGACGTGCGGCGGTGACCGAGACCCGGGCGCGGCGCTCGCCAACCAGCGCCCGCATCGCGCGGCTCAGTCGCACGCTCGCCTCGTCGGCCCGCTGAGCGAGATCTTGCAACCGTCGCCGGGGATGAACCAGACGTCGATCCAGCCACTCGATCCGCTCTCGGCAGTGGTCGATTCTTGTCTGCATGAGCTGGGTGAGCCGCGCGGCGAGCTGAGTGAGCCGGTGACGCCACTCGGCCTGGTCAGGAACCACCAGCTCGGCCGCCGCCGACGGGGTCGGCGCCCGCTGGTCAGCCGCGAAATCGGCGATCGTGACGTCCGTCTCGTGCCCGACGCCGCTCACCACTGGAATGCGGCACGCGTGAATCGCCCGGGCCACGATTTCCTCGTTGAAGGCCCAGAGATCCTCGAGTGAGCCGCCGCCGCGAGCGAGAATGAGCACGTCGCAGTCGCCCCGGTCGGAGGCGAGCTGGATCGCGCGGGCAATCTGGGCGGCGGCCCCGGTGCCCTGGACCGCAACCGGGTACACGAGCACCGGAATCGCGGGAAATCGTCGCTTCAGGACGTTCAGGATGTCCCGGATCGCGGCCCCCGTCGGCGAAGTGATCACCCCAATCCGGCGGGGAATCGCCGGCAGGGGTTTCTTGATCGAAGCGTCGAACAGACCCTCCGCGGCCAGGCGCTGTACGAGTGCGTCGAAGGCGCGGCGTAATGCGCCGGCGCCCGCCTCCTCCAGGCACTCCACGATGAGTTGAAACGTGCCGCGGTCCGGATACAGGCTCACCCGCGCCTGGGCGAGCACCAGCTGTCCATCTTCGGGCACGAACCGAAGTGCACGGTTGCGAGTGCGAAACATCGCGCAGCGCACCTGGCACTGCTCGTCTTTGAGCGAGAAGTACCAGTGACCGGAGCCGTGCCGCACGAGGTTCGATATCTCGCCCTCCACCCAAATCGGCGGGAAGCTCGATTCCAGCACTTCGCGAGCCTCGCGATTGAGCCGCGATACGGTGTAGATGTCCCGGGCCGGCGACGGACCGCTGAGTGACTCGCCCGCCGAGCTCATGCGGGCTTCGGCCTCGCCGGAACTGAGGCTCTCCCCTGGCGCGTACCCGCGGTCACCGTGTCAATCCGCGGCCCGCGGCGCCCGGGGCTCTGAAAACCGGGTGTTCGAGGCGAGGACGGGCGCGGCGGACTCATGGGGTTACGTTTACCAGACCGAGCACCCGCAGTACAATATCCGGTTATCCCAGCCGCCGCGGAGTCGAA
>JBFHLI010000203.1:0-6605 GCA_041594935.1 Gammaproteobacteria bacterium
CGGAGTCGCGACTCGCCGGCTCGGCCCACCGGACGGGATCGAGCCACTCACGGCCGACCGGGTCCAGGCAACCCTGGCGCGCGGCGGCCCCGCCACCCTCGACATCGAGCTTGCGCCCCGATTCAAGGCGGGCGATGAGGTCAGGGTGCGTAATCTGAATCCGCTCGGCCACACCCGCGCGCCCCGCTATGCGCGCGGCAAGGCCGGCGTCATCGAGTGCGACCACGGGGTCCATGTCTTTGCCGACAAGAGTGCGCACGGCACGCGCGAGGGCCAGCACCTGTACAGCGTCCGTTTCACGGCCAGCGCTCTGTGGGGCGCGGAAGCGGCCGCGCGGGACCTGGTGTTCATCGACCTCTGGGATGACCACCTGGAGCTAGCTCGATGACCGGTGCAGACCTCGATGCCCTGCCCCCGATTCCGCGCGACGACGACGGTCCGGTGTTCAACGAGCCGTGGGAGGCGCACGCTTTCGCGCTGGCCTTGACCCTTCACGAGCAAGGACTGTTCACCTGGACCGAGTGGGCGGATGCCCTAGGGGCGGAGATCGCGGCGGCGCAGCGCGCGGGCGATCCCGACCGCGGCGACACCTACTACCACCATTGGCTGAATGCGCTCGAGAAGCTCACCACCGGCAAGGGCGTGCTGGACGCTGCCGCTCTGTCGCAGCGAAAGCGCCAGTGGCGCCAGGCCTACCTGCGTACGCCGCACGGCCGCCCGGTCGAGCTCGATGCGGGTCTCGAATAGGCCGAGCGCCCGGCTCGCAGACGTTGCACCCGGCCCGGATTGACGGGCCGATTCGGGGAGAAACCATGATCAAGACCATTCTGTGCCCCATCGACGGCTCGACCCACGCGGACAAGGCGGCGGACCTCGCCGCCGATCTCGCGAAGAAGTACGGAGCAAAGCTGCTGCTCTTCCACGTCTGTACCCGGGACATGGCGCCCGAGGACCTGCGCGCCTTCGCGGCGCGCGAGGGCTTGAGAGAGGTGGTCGAGGCGGAGATGGAGCGCATAAAAAACGTTCAGGTCGCCGCCATTGGCCCCGGCGCGGCGGTCTACATCGAGCCGATCTCGCCGGAGGTGCTGCGCCAGGTCGGGGAAGCGATCCTCGAGCGGGCGAAGCAACGGGCCAAGCGCCACGGCGTGGACGAGGTCACCACGGCGATGACGATGGGCAACCCGGCAAAATGCATCCTCGAGCGGGCCGAGAGCGAGCCAGCCGACATGATCGTGGTGGGCAGCCGCGGGCTCGGTCACCTGAAGGGGATCTTCCTCGGGAGCGTCTCCAATGCGGTGAGCCACCACGCGGGCTGCACCTGCATCTCGGTGAAATAGCTCTTCGACGCGCTACTTGAGCTCGTGCAGCAGGTGCAACATGATGGCCTTCTGCGCGTCGAGGCGATTCTCGGCCTGATCGTAGATGATTGAGCGCTCGCTCTCGACCAGGTCCTCGGCGATCTCGTAGCCGTGGTGGATGGGCATGTCGTGCATGATCTTGGCCCGGCTCCCCTCGAGCAGCGCCGCATTGACCTGATAGGGCAGCATCAGCTCGATGCGCTTCTGCTTCTCGGCCTCGTGGGCCGGATCGTTGAAGAACTCCATGTCGAGCCAGGTGTCGGTGTACACGTAATCGGCATCCGCCACTGCCTGTTTCGCATCGAGCGTCTCCCTCAGTAGTCCTGCGCCGAGCAATCTCTGCCGGCTCTCCTCGTCGATGACGGCCGGATCCCGGATCGGACAGACCAGGGTGAGATGAACCCCCAGCGCGGCGGAGATGGAGACGAGCGAGTTCGCGACGTTGTTGTATACCCCGATGTAGGTTAAGTGGGCGCCGCTCGCTCCGTCGTCTCGGTCCTCGGCGATGGTGAGCATATCCGCGAGCGCCTGACACGGATGATAGAGGTTGCAGCAGCCGTTGATGATCGGCACCGTCGCCGCGCGCTCCATCTCGAGCAGGTCCGCATTGTCCTTGAGCCTGGCAACGATGAGGGCCGCATTGCGGCACAGGTAGCGGGTCTCGAACGAGATCTTGCTCAAGGTGAAGTTGGTCGCCCGCCAATCCAGATTGATCGCGTGTCCGCCGAGCTCGGTCATCCCGGCCTCGAACGAGACCCGGGTCCGGGTCGAGGTCTTCTGGAACAGCATCACCAGCGTGTTCCCCTGCATATGACCCTGGTACTCCCAGCGGTGGTGCTTGACCTTGCGCGCGAGGCCGAGCATGTGCCCGACGTCCTCGTCGCTCCAATATTTCCAGTCGATCAAGTGCTTCAGTCTGCCTTCCATCGGGCGCTTCCTGGCCGCACGGGTGGGCCGGTCATTCTAACCTGGATATATCACCGAGGCGCCTCGCCGCTCGTCATTGAGCTCTTGAGAGCGATGAGAAAAAGAAACTTCTTGGGCGGCCCGAGCGCGATAGATTTTTTTTCGGCGCCAAGTCTACCCGGGCGATGGCTCGGCGATGCGTGCCCGAACTTGGGCTTCACGCAAGGGATAGCTACAGCTATCCCTTGCGCTCCAGCCCGGCGTCCAGACTCGCCTATCCGTCACCATCGTCCCGGGTCCTTGGTGAAATATCCAGGCTAAGCAACTCCTGAATTATTCCAACTCGTTGCCCACCGTGACGTCGCCGGGCAACGGAAACCCCGGGGTGGCGAGCTCCACGAAGCGGTCGAGCTCTCTCAACAGGAACAGGGCCGCGATCCCCTCGCGGCGCGCAAGTGCGAAACCATCCTGCTCGCCGAGCACCATGAGCGCGGTCGCGAGCGCGTCGGCCTGCAGCGCCGAGGCGTGGATCACCGCCACCGATGCGAGCCGGTGGTCGACCGGGTGCCCGCTGCGCGGGTCGATGGTGTGGGAGTATCTTTTCCCCCCGACCTCGATGAATCTTCGGTAGTCGCCGGAGGTGGCGATGGCCTTATCTTCGAGCCGCACGAGGCGCTGCAGGGAGCGAATTTCCGCCCGCGGCTGCTCGATCGCCACGGCCCACGGCCGGTCGTCGTGATTGAGCCCGCCCGCCCTCAGCTCACCCCCGACCTCGACCAGATAGCGTCCGATTCCCCGGGCCTCGAGCGCCCGGGCCACCTCATCGACCGCGAATCCCTTGGCGATGGCGGACAGGTCCACGTACAGCTCCGCGCGCTCCTTCCTAACGCCCGGAGGTGCGCGGCGCGTGTGCAGGTAGCGGTAGCCGACTCGGGCCATCGCCGTGCGCACCTCCGCCTCGGTCGGCAACCCTCGCCCCGGCGGAGTCGCCCCGAAGCCCCACAGGTTCACGAGCGGGCCCACGGTGACGTCGAAGGCGCCCGCGGTGAGACGGCTCACGGCAAGCGCCGCCTCGATTACGCTCACGGTCGGTGCGGAGACCGCGACCCAATCCGTGGAGCGACTTCGGTTAAAGCGCGAGAGCTCAGAGTCCTCGCGGTAGGTCGACATCGCGCCGTCGACGTCCGCCAGGCGCGTCTCGATCGCCTGCGCAACCCCGGCCCGGTCCACGGCGCGGGGCAGGTCCACCACCTTGACGGTGAAGGTCGTCCCCATCGTCTCACCGGTGAACACGGTCAATCGCTTCGCGGCCGATACGGCCGGGGTCGCCAACGCGACCGCAAGCAGGCTCGCCGCTATGCGCGAGGGCGCCAGCCCGGTCGGCACCGAGGCGCGCTCACCCGAGCCTTCTCGCTCGTCACTCATCGTCGTGCGGGCACCCCGCCGGTCGGGCCTGTGGAGAATCAAGGCTCTCGTAAATCGGCGAGCTGCGGGTACTATTCGGAACGCGCAGGGTTGACGACGGGAGGTTTTGCCCATGCCGGATCATGTCTACAAGTCGGTCGAGCTGACCGGTTCTTCCCACACGACGATGGAAGAGGCGGTCGAGAACGCCATCGCCCGGGCCAGCAAGTCGATCCACAAGATGCGATGGTTCGAGGTGCTGGAGACCCGGGGGGAGATCCAGGACGGGCGCATCACGTTCTGGCAGGTGACGATCAAGGTCGGTTTTGCCGTCGAGGACTGAGCCCGCCGCACCAAGAGGCGCCTGGGTGAAAAATCCAGGCTAACTCGGTCGCGACGGCGCGACGCCCTTGGCCTCGAGCCAGGCCCGGATGATCTCGCGGTGTCGCTCGCCGCCGTAGCTCGGGAAATGCCCGCCGTGCACGACCCGCACCGGCAACCGCAACAGTCGCTCCATGCTGGCGATGTAATCGCCGATGTCGGAATGGTAGCAATCCTCGATGAGCGGACCGTCATACACGATGTCGCCGGAGAACAGGATCCCGGTTGCGGCCTCCCACAGCGCAATTCCGCCCGGCGAGTGCCCCGGGGTGTGCACGACGCTGAATACCCGGTCGCCGAGATCGATGATATCCCCGTCCTCGACGATCCGGGTGGCGGGGGCGCCCCTAACGCCATAGGTGGCGGATCGATACGGCGCGGGCGGCAGAGCGGTGAAGATCTCGTCCTTCACGTAGAGGCCCGCGAGGGTGTTCTCGCGGGTGGGCCGGGACAGCAGCTCCGCCTCGCCGGCGTGCACCACCCGCTCCTCGAACTCATGGTGGCCGCCAATATGGTCGAAGTGGGTATGGCTCGCCACCGCCACCAGCGAGCGCTCGGTGAGCAGCGGGATCTGCTCACGCAGGCTCACCACCCCCATACCGGTATCGACGAGAAGGTCGCGCTCCCGCCCGCGCACATGCCAGATGTTGCACCGGTAGAATGTCTTGATGTGAGGCTCGCAGATGTAGGTGATCCGGTCATCGAGAGTCTGGGTGGAGAACCAGGAATCAGCCGTCGCGATCTTCATGCCTAAACCTCGTCGGATCCGTGGGAGTCGTGCGCCGGGCTCGGACTGTCCGCGGCCGGCAGCACCACGACGCTCGCGGGGTCGATGCGAAGCGCCACCGCGTCGCCTTTTGCCACCCGCATCGACTGGGGCAGATGAGCCACCAGAGTGCGCGCGGGATCGCGCTCGGGCGCGAGATGACAGCGATGATGCGTGCCGAAGAACGATTCGTCGACCACCCGCGCCGAACCGAGTTCGAGCCAGCCGGCCCCCGCCGCGACCGTGAAGTGCTCGGGCCGGACGCAGATCTGAACCGCGGCCCCGGCCCGCGGGTCGAAACGCGGCGCGGCGGAGCGCGGCAGGCTCAGCTCTCCAAGCGAGGTGGAGAGCTGGAGTTGATTCTCCCTGCTTGCCTCGACCCGCCCGGGCAAGAAGTTGATCTCACCCATGAAGCCCGCCGCGAATACGGTCCGGGGACGTAGATAGATCGCCTCGGGCTCGCCCTCGTCCTCGATCATCCCCTGGTTCATGACGATGATGCGATCCGCGATCGCCATCGCCTCCTCCTGGTCGTGCGTCACGTGGACGAAGGTCGTGCCGACCCGCCTTTGAATCTGCTTAAGCTCGTCCTGCATCCGGCGCCGCAGCTTGAGATCGAGCGCTCCGAGCGGCTCATCGAGCAGCAGCACGTCGGGCTCCACCGCGAGCGCTCGCGCGAGCGCCACCCGCTGCCGCTGCCCTCCCGAGAGCTCGTGCGGCATGCGCTTGGCGGTGTCGCCGAGACCCACGAGGTCGAGCAGCTCACGCGCCCTGGCATCGCGCTCGACCCGCCCGATGCCACGCATTCGAAGACCGAAGCCGACGTTCGCCCCGAGGCTCATGTGGGGAAACAGGGCATAGTCCTGGAACATGGTCGTGGTGGGACGCTCACGCGCCGGCCGCTCGGTCACGTCGCTATCGCCGATAAGCACCCGCCCCTCGTTCGGGGTGAGGAAGCCGCCGAGGATCATGAGCAGGGTCGTCTTGCCACAGCCCGACGGGCCGAGCAGGACCGCGAAGTCGCCCGCCCCGATGGTCAGGTTGATATCGTCGAGGGCGAGCGTGGACCCAAACCGCTGCGTGACGTTGCGGAACTCCACCTGGGCGGTCATCGCCGCGCCGCCCTTCTGAACACGGTGACCTCGAGCACCAGCACGAGCACGGTCGAGACTAGGAAGACGACGCTTCCCACCGCATTCGTCTTCGGGTTGAGGCCGGAGCGCAGCAGGCTCCAGATCTCGACCGGCAGGGTAACGTCGAACCGCGAGAGCAGGAAGGCGATGATGAACTCGTCCCAGGAAAACGTCACCGAAAGGAAATACGCCGCCACGATTCCGGGAGCGAGCATCGGCGCGGTCACCAGCGACATCACCTGCCAGTCGCTGGCCCCCAGATCTCGAGCCGCGCGCTCGATGTTCACCTGATGCTCGCCGATCTGCGCGTAGATGATCGCGAAGCACAATGGAGTGTTGATGACCACGTGCCCGATGCCCACCGTGAGCAGGGAGCGCGGCACCCCGACCATGTTGAACGTCATGAGCAACCCGAGACCGATGATGAGATAGCTGACGGTGAGCGGCGCGGTGATCAGCGCCCGCTGCACACCGGAACCGGGCAGCCGATAGCGCGCCAGCGCGTAGGCGGCGAGAAAACCAAGAAGACACGCAACACCAGACGAGATCAACGCCACCAGCAAGGAATTGATGAGGGCGTCGGTCAGCCTTCCGTCCGCGAACACCTCCGCATACCACCGGAGGGAGGGGCCGTTGAACGGCGGAATCGGGAACCGC
>JBFHLI010000204.1:0-6601 GCA_041594935.1 Gammaproteobacteria bacterium
AGACCGCGCGCGTGCAGATGGAGCTGTTTGGCACCGGCGCCCCGTGTGTAGCGCTGGTGCGACCCTGAGGACAGGATTTTCGCGCCTGACGCGGCGCCCTCTGGCGATAGCTGCGAGTGCGGGCGAAGCGTAGGCCGCCGCTCGAGAGCGACCACGGCCCGGCCGCGCCCGATCTATCTCAACGGGGCTGCGCTCGGTTCCGACCTCGAAGGGGTTGGCATGTCTCGGCTGATCGGCGCCCCGGCCCGGGTGATCGACTCGCGCCGGAATGACCGGCGCGCCCGAGATGGACATTTTCTCTCCCGCGAGAATAATGATCGCACGGTGCTCACGATTGGGCGCCGCGAGGGGGAGGCTTGCTACCGGCTCTGGTTCTGGTTCCGTTTCTGGGGGCGCTGCTGACGCCGCTGCTCGTGCGGCATCTGCGCTGGAATCCGGCCCCCGTGGCCGCGGGGGTGGTCGGTTTCGCGTTGCTGATGCTGTTGTCCCAAGCCGGTGGCGTGTTCGACGACCGTACCCTGATCGAGCAATGGCCATGGGCGCCCCGGCTGGGACTGAACGCCGCGTTTCGCCTCGACGGCCTCGGGCTGCTCTTCGGTCTCTTGATTCTCGTCATCGGGCTGCTCGTCGTTCTCTACGCGCGTTACTACCTCACGGCCGAGGACGCGGGGGCGCGATTCTACGCGTTTCTGCTGATCTTCATGGGCGCGATGCTGGGGCTCGTACTCTCGGAGAATCTCCTGCAGCTGGCGATGTTCTGGGAGCTCACGAGCCTGAGCTCGTTCCTCCTCATCGGCTACTGGAAGCATCAGCCCGAGGCGCGCCGGGGTGCCCGGCTCGCGCTCGTGATCACCGGCGGCGGAGGGCTCGCGATGCTCGCCGCGGTGCTGCTCATCGGCCATATCGTCGGCAGCTTCGAGCTCTTCGACGTGTTTGCCTCTGGGCGTCGAATTGCGAACCATCCCCTGTACATCCCGCTGCTGGTGCTGCTGCTGATAGGCGTGTTCACGAAGTCAGCCCAGTTTCCATTCCATTTCTGGCTCCCGAGCGCGATGGCGGCGCCGACGCCGGTGAGCGCGTATGTGCACTCGGCCACGATGGTCAAGGCGGGGATCTTCATCCTCGCCCGTCTGTATCCCGTGCTCGGCGCGACGGAGCCGTGGTTTTATCTGGTTGGAATCACCGGGCTGATTACGCTCCTGATGGGCGCCTACCACGCACTCTGGCAGCATGACCTCAAGGGGTTGCTGGCTTACTCGACCATCAGCCACCTCGGCCTCATCACGCTCTTGCTCGGACTCGGCACGCCGCTCGCCGAGGTCGCGGCCGTCTTTCATATCATCAATCACGCGGTGTTCAAGGCCTCGCTGTTCATGGCGGCGGGAATCATCGACCACGAGGCGGGCACGCGGGACATGCGTCGGCTGAACGGGCTCTTCAAGTACATGCCCTACACCGCGGTCCTCGCGATGGTGGCGGCGGGGGCGATGGCGGGCGTGCCGCTCTTGAACGGGTTTCTCAGCAAGGAGATGTTCTTCGGAGAGGCGGTCGAGGCGCTCGACATCGGGCCCGCGCGGTTCCTCCTGCCGCTGACCGCGGTGCTGGCGGGAGTCGGATCTGTTGCCTACTCGCTGCGCTTCATTCACGACGTGTTCTTCAACGGTGAGCCGGTCGATCTGCCCCGTACCCCGCACGAGCCCCCGAAGTGGATGAAGTTCCCGGTCGAGTTGCTGGTGGCGTTGTGCCTCGCGGTGGGCATCGTGCCCGCGTGGGTCATTGGGCCTCTGCTCGACGTCGCCGCCCGAGCGGTGTTGCAAGCGCCACTGCCCGACTACACCCTGGCCGCGTGGCACGGGTTCAGCATCCCCTTGCTGATGAGCGCCCTCGCCCTAGGAGGCGGGGTGGTGGTGTACGCATTTCGCGAGCCTTTGTTCCGGTTCCATGACCGCGTGGTCCCCGATATCAGCGCGCGGCGCGCGGCGGAGGGCGTCATCCGCGCCGCGTACGCGATTGCGGCGACGCTCAATCGCGGGGTCGAGAACGGCTCGCTGCAGCGCTATACCGCAATCCTCGTAGCGAGCGCGGTCGTCGTCGGCACGGTCGGTTTCGCCGGGGGGGCGCTCACCGGATCGCGGCCCCTCTCGCTGCCCGATCTTCCGACAATAACGATCTGTGCGATTCTGGTTATCGGGGCGGCGGCAACCGCGGTGGTCCATCGGCAACGACTGCTGGCGGTGATTGCGCTCGGCTCGGTCGGTCTCATGGTGGCGTTGCTGTTCGTACGTTTCTCCGGTCCGGATCTGGCGATGACCCAGCTCCTGGTGGAGTTCGTAACCATCGTCCTCGTGCTGCTCGCCCTGTTCTTTCTGCCTCCCAGCGGTCCCCGCGAGTCCGGCGGCGTGCGCCGCGGTCTAGACCTCGGGCTCGCCACCCTCGCCGGCGCCGGAGCGGCTGGCCTCACCTGGGCGCTGCTCACCCGGCCGTTCGATAGCGTCTCCGCGTTCTATCTGGCCGAGAGCCTTCCGGGGGGCGGTGGCGCCAACGTGGTCAATGTGATCCTGGTCGAGTTTCGCGGCTTCGACACCCTGGGAGAAATCTCCGTTCTCGGCATCGCCGCGGTGGGGATCGTGGCGATGATGGACCGGCTCGCGCTCGCGGTCCCCGCCGCGGACAGCGAGGGACGGCGCTGGTCGGACGAACGTCATCCGGTGATGCTCGCGGTGGTGTCCCGGGTGATTCTGCCCTTCGCGCTTGTCGTGTCTCTGTACCTGCTGCTACGCGGACACAATGCCCCGGGCGGGGGCTTCATCGCCGGCCTGGTGACCGCAACCGCGGTCATTCTGCAATACATCGCGAACGGCTCGAGCTGGGTCCGGGCCCGCATGCCGACGGAGTGGCTGGGGCTCATCGGGGGGGGGGTCATCGTCGCCACGATGACCGGAATCGCGAGCTGGGCGTATCGGCGTCCGTTCCTGACGACCTGGTTCGATCATCTCCACTGGCCCGTGGTGGGAGATTTCGAGGTGGCAAGCGCCCTCGTGTTCGACCTCGGCGTGTACCTCGCGGTAGTCGGTACGGTGCTCTTGATCCTCGCGCGGCTCGGCCGGCTCAACGAGCCCCCGGACCCGGGGCTTGAGATCCGAACTGCCGGAGGAGGGGGCTGATGGAGCTGCTGTTCGCGGTGTCGGTCGGATTCTTGGTCGGCAGCGGGGTGTATCTCCTGTTGAGGGCCAGGAGCTTCGCACTGGTGCTCGGACTCACCCTGATCAGCTACGGGGTCAACCTGTTCCTGTTCGCATCCGGTCGACTCGTGAGCGACAGAGCTCCGCTGCTTACCGCCGGAGTCCTCGATTATCCCGACCCGCTCCCGCAGGCGCTGGTGCTTACCGCGATCGTCATCGGATTTGGGATGACCGCGTTTCTCATCGTGCTCGCGCTGCGCGTGTACGCGGATACCGGGACCGACCACGTCGACGGAGAGGACCCGCCGTGAACCACCTCGTCGTGCTACCCGTCGTGTTGCCGTTGCTCGCGGCGGCGGTGTTGCTGGTGACGCAGCGGGCGGATCTCGCGTTCACTCGCGGGTTGAGCCTGTGCAGCTCCGGCGCCTTGCTGCTCATCGGCCTCGGTTTGCTGCAGCTCACCGGCGACGGTCCACCGCTCGTCTACTACGTTGGCGATTGGCCGGCGCCCTACGGCATCGTGCTCGTGGCGGATCGCCTGAGCGCGCTGATGGTGACCCTCACCGCCCTGCTCGCCTTTCTCGGCTTGCTCTACGCGACCGCGGGAGAGGATACGGCGGGGGCGTACTTTCATCCCTTGTACCAGTTTCAGCTCGCGGGGCTGGGAGGCGCGTTCCTTACCGGGGATCTCTTCAACCTGTTCGTGTTCTTCGAGATTCTGCTCATTGCGTCGTACTGCCTGCTGCTGCACGGCGGGGGTAGCCTCCGAGCGCGAGCCGGATTGCACTTCGTGGTCCTAAACCTCGCGGGCTCGGCGTTGTTTCTGTTCGCGCTCGGGACCATCTACGCGAGCCTCGGCACGCTGAACATGGCCGATCTCGCTCTGAAGTCGGCGGAGGCGACGCCGGAGCAGAGGTTTGCAGTGCGCGCCGGCGTCATGCTGCTTCTGGCCGTGTTCGGCCTCAAGGCGGCCCTGCTCCCGCTCGGATTCTGGCTGCCGAGCGCGTACGCGGCCGCGTGCGCCCCGGTGGCGGCCCTGTTCGCGGTGATGACCAAGGTCGGCATCTACGCCATCATGCGCGTACACGTTCTCGTCTTCGGAGGCGAGGGGGGAATCGCGAATCCGATGACCGCGCGCTGGCTGCTGCCTCTCGCCCTGGGCACGGTGGTCATCGGCACCATCGGGATGCTCGCGAGCCGCGAGCTCCGCCGCACCATGGCCTATCTGGTGGTCGTCTCCGTGGGCACCGCGCTTTGCTCGCTGAGCCTGCTGACGCGGGAGGCGCTGGCCGCGACGACTTTCTATCTCGTCCACAGCACGCTGGTCGGCGGCGGGCTCTTTCTTCTCGCGGACCTCGTGGCCCGGCAACGCGGGGAGGCCGCGGATGCGCTCGACCGCGCGCAGGCCGTGGCTCAGCCGTTGCTCCTCGGCGCTCTTTTCTTCGTCGGCGTCGTCGCCGCCGCGGGGCTGCCACCGTTCAGCGGCTTCCTCGCGAAGCTTTTCATTCTGCGTGCAGCACTGCCGGCGCCGTCCACGGCCTGGGTATGGGCGGTGCTGCTTGTGACCAGCCTGTTCGTGGTGATTGCGCTCAGTCGCGGGGCGAGCGCGATCTTCTGGCGCACCGAGGGCACAACCTCGAGCGGGCCGCCGGTTCCGCCCGTGCAGCTCGTGGCTACGATCGGGCTCCTCGCGAGCGCGGGCTTGATCACCGCCTTTGCCGGGCCCTTGAGCGAGCTCGCGGATTCGGTCTCCGGCGAGCTGCTCGACGTAGAGACCTACGCGAGGCAGGTGCTCGGGAACGCGACGGTGGCCCCGACCGCGTCCGGCTTCGAGGGGGTGCGATGAACGCGCTCACCGTGGATCGCTGGCTCCCGCGCCCGGCGGTCAGCGGAGCGTTGTTCTTGACCTGGCTCTGGCTGAACGCGAGCTTCGCACCCGGTCACATCGTGCTCGGGCTCGTCTTTGCGCTCGGGCTCCCGCTCGCGACGAGGCGTCTCTGGCCGGAGCCGGTCACCGTAGGTCGCTGGCAAGTTGCGGCCCGCTTCGCGGGTCGAGTGCTCTGGGACATCATCGTCGCCAATATTGCAGTATCGCGCCTCGTACTCGGTCCGGTGGAGACGCTGCGCCCGGGATTCGTCGAGGTGCCGCTCGACCTCGATGACGACTTCGCGATCACCGTGCTCGCGAGCACCGTGTCGCTGACTCCGGGCTCGGTATCGGTCGCGCTGAGCGCCGACCGCAAGCGCCTGTGGGTGCACGCCCTGCGCGTGGACGACGAGGCGGAGCTCGTGCGCACCATCAAGGAACGCTACGAGGCGTTGATCAAGGAGATATTCCGGTGCTGAACATCGCGCTATTCGTCGCCGCCGTCATGCTGCTGGCGGCTCTGGGGCTCAATCTCTGGCGGTTGCTCAGGGGACCCGACGCGATCGACCGCATCCTCGCCCTCGACACCCTGTACATCAACGCAGTTGCGCTGCTCGGGATCTACGGCCTCTACCTCAAGGACGTGGTGTACTTCGAGTCTGCGCTCCTGATCGCACTGCTCGGCTTCATCGGCACCGTGTCGCTCGCAAGGCATCTGCTGCGCGGCGACATCATCGAATGAGCAAAATGAAGAGACGGCCGCATAGAGGGCTCGAATGATCGATGTGATCGTGGCTCTTCTCGCTCTCGCCGGGGCGGCCTTCGCCCTCATCGGCTCAATCGGGCTCGTGCGTTTTCCCGACGTCTTTACCCGCTTGCACGGTCCGACGAAGGCGACCACCCTCGGGGTCGGCGCGGTTCTGCTCGCCTCGGTGGTATTCTTTGCCGGGACCGGCCCCGGCTCGCTGCTGCGGCCAATTCTGGTCGCTCTGTTTCTGTTCATCACCGCCCCCATCAGCGCCCACCTTCTCGGCAAAGCCGCCCTCCACCGCAAGAGCAAATCGTTGGCTCCCCTACCGAGCGAGGAGGAGTGAGCGACAAGGGCAAGCCGTCGCACCGGACCGCACGCTTGCCCGATACCCGGTCGTCGAGTGTAATGCGCGGCAATGGTGAGGGGACCGCGAGAACAAACGCGAGCGCGGGGGGAGCTTCCGGGGCTTATAGGAAGTATTAACCACCTTTTCGGCGGCTCGCTGCGGGCAGTCTTGCCTGATCGGCGTCAGCCGCTGCCGTCGGCAGGCTGCGCCGGCTCGCCCATCAGCGTGCAGACCGGCGTCACGCCCCCGAATCCGCTCCGACGACGGGCTCGCCGGCGCACTGCTCGCCCGCCCGCCGGGTCTCCGGACAGCCGACGCCGTTGCCGCACCGCTGAGCACACAACCTGAACGAAATCACCCTGGGGTTACCCCGTCTCCTCCGGCCCCCGCGGCGGGGGCCCTCGGCACCGTGGCCGCCTAGTACCTTCTGGCTCCGGCGCTTTCGCATCCGGGTG
>JBFHLI010000205.1:0-6569 GCA_041594935.1 Gammaproteobacteria bacterium
GAGTTGGCTCGGCGCAGGGGCTAGAGCCGGGGTCGCTCGCGCGCGACCCGATCTAGTCCGTGAAACGCTTAATGACCTCGAGAAGACGCTGGTCATCGGGGGTCGTTTGCAACGCCGTCGCCCACACCTCGCGGGCCGCGTCCTTCTCGCCCATGGTCCAGAGCACCTCTCCAAGATGGGCCGCGACTTCCGGGTCCTCACTCAAAGACAGCGCGCGCCGCAGATACTCGAGCGCCTCCCGGTAACGCCCGATTCGGTACATCACCCAACCCATGCTGTCGAGGATGTAGAAATCATCGGGCCTCAGCTCCAGGGCCCTTGAGATCAGCTCCAACGCCTCTTCGTAACGGTCGGTGCGGTCGGCCAACGTGAAACCGAGCGCATTGAGCGCATCCGCGTTATCCGGCTCGTTCTCGAGAATCGTGCGCAGATCGCTTTCAAGAACGTCGAGGCGGTCGAGCTTCTCGGCGAGCATCGCCCGCGCGTACAGCAGATCGGTGTGATTGCCGTAGTCGACCAGCGCGCGGTCATAGACGTCCATCGCCTCCTCGAGCCGATCGCTGTTGGCGAGAATCTCCGCCTCCGCCCTGAAGATGCGAATGTCCTGCTGTGCGTTCTGGCGCGGCAACGCGTGCAGGTGATCTCGAGCCTGCTCGATCGCTCCCTGCTTGGCCAGGATCACCGCCACTCGGATCTGCACATTGAGGAAATGTTCGCCCCGGTCGACCCGTCGGTACTCCTCGAGCGCCTGGTCGTACTTCTCCTGCGACTCATCGATCTGACCGAGATAATAGTAAGCGGCGGCTCACCGCGGCGGGTTATCGGTAAGGCCGAGGAACTGGGCCCGCGCGTCCTCGGGACGATTCGTCTGTAACAGCAGTAGCCCGAGGGCATAGCGAACGTCGAGGTTCTCCGGGTCATCGGCGAGGACCCGCTCGAACTGCACCCGTGCCTCATCAAAACGCCTGGCCTCGATCAGCAATCGCGCATAAGTCATGCGCACCGCCTGGGCACTCGGGGTCGTCTCGAGCGTCTGCGCGAGCGCGTCGAGGGCATCGGACAGGTTGCCGCGCTGCTGCAGTAGTCGGGCGTACAGTACCGACCCGGCGGCGTGCTCGTTATCGATGTCGAGCAAGCGCTCGAGCAGCTCAAGAGCCTTCTCGACCTCTCCGGCCCGCGCGGCAAGCTTGGCGTAGGCGAACAGGGCGTGGGGGTTGGTCTCGCGCCCGCTCACGAGCCGAGCCATTGCGTCGAGGGCCGCCTCTCGATTCTGCTCGCGGCTCAGCAGCTCGCTGATCGCATCGAAGCCACGATCGGCCCGTTCGCCGGGCGTCGCGAGGATCGTCTCGAACTGCGCCACTGCCTCTTCGAGGCGCCCGCTGCGCAACAACAATGCCCCGTAGACCTGGCGAACCTGCTCTTCCTCGGGTGAGATCTCGGTCCACAGCTCTGCCGCCTCGAGTGCCGCTACCTCGTCCTTCGCGTAGATCGCGAATCTCATCGCGCGCTCGGCCACCCCGGGGTCGCGACTTTCTTTTGCCACCGCGACGTAGTTGGAGACCGCGAGCGCGAGGTCGCCCTGGTTGGCCGCAAACTCCGCCACCAGGAGCCTGAAGAGCTCCTCCTTCTTAAACTCGCGCGCAGGCGATACGGATGGTTCGGAGCTAACCGCGACCGAGGCGGGGCTGGCGGGACTCGGGAGGACGCGCTCGCTCGCGAGGCTCGAGCACCCGACGAGCGCCGCCGATGACAAAGCGACGAGCACCCGGCGGGTTCCCCGGCCGAACCTGCGGCTGACTTCTCGCTGCAATCGATCGGACATCTTGAACATACGCTGACTCACTCACCCGCTTATCGACCAGCCCCGGTTCAACTGAAGCCTTACCGGTACCTTATCTATAGTAGACTCGATCGCGCGGAGACCATTCACACTATACCGCAAAAGGAGTAGCCGGGCAGGAGCCGGCGGGGGTTCGATGGCAGTGAATCACGCGCGGCGCCGGCTCGGTATCAGGTCTGGTCCCGGCAGGTGCGAGCCCGCGATGACCGTGCCCGTCCGGGAGCGTACGGCGCTTGTATTGGCGATGGGTATCCCCCAATATTTTTCCTATGTCGCTGCTTGCATTCGGACTTAACCACCGCAGCGCGCCGGTTGCGCTTCGGGAGCAGGTCAGCTTCCCGGAGGATGCGCTCCCCGCGGCGCTGCGTGAGCTCGCCGGCTGCGAGGGAATCGAAGAGGCGGCAATCGTCTCGACCTGTAATCGCACCGATCTCTACTGCGGCCTCGGCGCCGGCGGGGCGAGAGCGGCGACCGAGTGGTTTCGTCGTTACCACCGATTGACCGCCGACAACTGGCGCAGCTGTCTGTACACCCATCACTCCGATGCGGCGGTGCGCCACATCATGCGCGTGGCGAGCGGCCTAGACTCCATGGTGCTCGGTGAGCCCCAGATCCTGGGTCAGGTGAAGCGCGCCTACCAGGCCGCGCTGCGTACCGGGACCATCGGGCAAGTGCTCGGACGACTGTTCCAGCAGACCTTCGCGGTCGCCAAGCAGGTTCGGACCGATACCGAGATCGGCTCGAGCCCGGTCTCCGTCGCCTTCGCGGCGGTGCGTCTCGCCCAGCAGATCTTCGGCGACCTTTCGCGCTACACCGCGCTGATGATCGGCGCGGGGGAGACGGTCGAGCTCGCGGCCCGTCACCTGCGGTCCCGCGGGCTGCGGCGCATGATCATCGCCAACCGAACCATCGAGAGCGCCCACCGGCTGGCGGAGGATTTCGAGGGCTTCGGCATCTCGCTCGGCGAGATCCCGGTGCATCTCTCTGAGGTGGATATCGTGCTCGCCTCCACCGCGAGCCGTGAGCCGATCCTGCGAAAGAGCGAGGTCGAGAGCGCATTTCGCAGCCGCAAGCACCGCCCGATGTTCATTGCCGACATCGCAGTCCCGCGCGATGTGGAGGCCGAGGTGGGCTCGCTGCCCGATGTGTATCTCTACACCGTCGATGACCTCGAGGGCGTCATCGAGGAAAACCTGCGCTCAAGGCGCGAGGCGGCCGACAAAGCCGAGCAGATCATCGACACCAGGGTGAGCCACTTCATGGGGTGGCTCGGCACCCTCGATGCGGTCTCCACCATCCGCGAATACCGGGAAGCAGCGGAGGACACTCGCAATGCGGTGCTCGACAAGGCGCAGCGGATGCTGCGCACGGGCTCCGAGCCGGAGGCGGTGCTGAACTTCCTCGCCAACACGCTGACAAGCAAGCTGCTGCACAACCCGACCGTGCAGCTCAGGCGCGCGGGCTCTCGCTCCCGTGACGACCTTGTCGAGGCCGCCCGCGTCCTGTTCGAGCTCGACCGCGACGACTCCCATGGGGGCGAGTGAGCGCATCGGTGAAGGATTCCATCTTGACCAAGCTCGAGGGACTGAGCGAGCGCCTCGAGGAAGTCAACGCGCTGCTCGGTGACCCGGACACCATCGCCGATCAGAATCGGTTTCGTACCCTGTCGAAGGAGTACGCCGAGCTGAATCCGGTCGTCTCCTGCTTCAGTGAATACCAGTCGACGCTGGCTGCCATCGCGTCGGCGAGAGAGATCCTCAAGGATACCGATCCCGGCATGCGGGAGCTCGCGGAGGCGGAGCTGCGCGAGAAAGAGACGCGGCGCGACGACCTGGAGCCGGAGCTCCAGCGGCTGCTGCTCCCGAGCGACCCCTCCGACGACAGCAACCTGTTCCTCGAGATCCGCGCTGGCGCCGGCGGTGAGGAGGCTGCCCTGTTTGCGGCCGACCTGTACCGGATGTACTCGCGCTACGCCGAGCGGCGCGGTTGGAAGATGGAAACCCTCACCGAGAGCTCGAGCGAGCACGGGGGATACAAGGAGGTCATCGTTCGCATCATCGGCAAGGGCGCCTACTCGCGGCTCAAGTTCGAATCCGGCGGGCACCGCGTGCAGCGCGTGCCGGAGACCGAGTCGCAGGGCCGCGTCCACACCTCGGCCTGCACCGTTGCGGTGCTCCCGGAGGTCGACGAGATCGAAGACGTCGAGATCAACAGCGCGGATCTGAAGGTCGACACCTTCCGGGCGTCGGGTGCCGGCGGCCAGCACGTCAACAAGACCGACTCCGCGATCCGCATCACGCACCTGCCCACCAACACGGTGGTGGAGTGCCAGGATGAACGTTCCCAGCACAAGAACCGGGCCCGGGCGATGTCGCTGCTCAAGGCGCGACTGCTCGCGGCCGAGCGCGACAAGCAGACCGCGGAGCGGGCTGAGACGAGACGTCTGCTGGTCGGTAGCGGCGATCGATCGCAGCGCATCCGCACCTACAACTTTCCTCAGGGGCGGGTTTCGGACCACCGCATCAACCTCACGCTGTACAAGCTTCCGGAGGTGATCGAGGGGGACCTGGACCCGATCATCGACCCCCTGATCAGCGAGCATCAGGCGGAGCTGCTCGCGACGCTCGGTGAGTAGCCGCACGATCCGCGCCGCGCTCGAGGACTCGATTCAACGACTCGGCCCGGTGCACCAGAGCGCCCGGCTCGACGCCGAAGTCCTTCTCGGGCACGTGCTCGGCACCCCCCGCCACCGGCCGTACGCATTTCCGGAGGAACCCATCCGCGCGTCGGATCTCGCGGCCTACGAAGATCTCGTTGAACGGCGCGCGGCGGGGGAACCCGTTGCCTACCTGATCGGCGAGCGCGAGTTCTGGTCGATTGCGCTCGAGGTGACGCCGGCCACGTTGATTCCTCGACCCGAGACCGAGCAGCTGGTCGAGATCGCACTCGCGAACATACCCCGGAAGGCAAACTGGTGTGTCGCCGATCTTGGCACCGGCAGCGGCGCCCTCGCGATCGCGATCGCCACCGAGCGCCCACGATGCCGCCTGATCGCGACCGACATCTCCACCCCAGCACTCGAGGTGGCCCGGCGCAACGCGGCGCGCACCGGGCTCTCGCAGATCGAGTTTCGCCTGGGCTCGTGGTGTGAGGCGCTTGGGCCCGAGCGCTGCCACCTCTTGGTCGCCAACCCCCCGTATGTTGCCAGCTCCGACCCTCACCTTGGCCGCAGCGATGTACGTTTCGAGCCGCGCATCGCGCTCTCGTCCGGCGCGGACGGGCTCGACGCCATCCGCACCATCGTCGCCCAGGCCCCCCGGTCCCTCGAGCCGGGCGCAAAGCTGGTGATCGAGCACGGCTGGGACCAGGCCGGCGCGGTGGAGGAGATCCTCCGCGCCGCGGGGGCGGTAGAGATCCGACGCCACCAGGACCTCGCCGGCCACGACCGACTCACCGAGGCCCGCTGGCCACCGCAGACACGTCATCCCGGAACCTAGCCCGAGAGCGCCGCGCCGCGACAAATTGAGCTAATCAAGCGCTAGCTGTGACCCGCCAGCGGCCCGGAGCTAGCGGATCGCAATGTCCGGGCGCACCGGGATTCGGGCTACAATCGGGGCGGTTCGGCCGCCGAGGATACAATGGACGATCAACAGTTCACCCGATACAGCCGGCACATGGTGTTGCCCCAGATCGGGCTCGAGGGGCAGAGGAAGCTGCTCGGTGCGCGTGCGCTTATTGTCGGCATGGGCGGCCTCGGCTCGCCGGTTGCGATGTATCTCGCCGCCTCTGGGGTGGGCCAGCTGGTGCTGGCCGACTTCGACGTGGTCGAGCTCTCCAATCTGCAGCGACAGATTCTTCACGCGAACGCGGATGTCGGGCGGGCCAAGGTGGACTCCGCCGCGGAGACGCTCAGCGCCCTGAACCCTGACGTCACGATCAGCACGATCGCCGCCGTCCTCGATAGCGATGATCCGAGCCTCATCAACGAGGTCGGGCAAGCGGACGTCGTCGTCGATGCAACTGACAATTTCGAGACCCGGTTCGCGCTCAATCGCGCTTGCGTCCAGACCGGCACCCCGCTCGTCTCGGGTGCGGCCCTGCGCATGGACGGTCAGGTCACCGTGTTCGAGCCGGCGCGGCCCGAGAGCCCCTGCTACCGGTGCCTGTATGCCGACGACTCGCAATCCGGAGAGGCTTGCTCCGATGTCGGCGTATTCTCACCGTTGCTCGGGATCATCGGCAGCATTCAGGCGGCGGAGACGATAAAGCTCCTGGTAGGCGCAGGCGAGACCCTGACCGGCCGGGTGCTCGTGATCGATGCCCTCGACATGGAATGGCGCACCTTGCGACTGAGGAAGGACCCCGCTTGCCCGGTGTGCACCGCCCCGAAGTCTCGAAATCCTCGTGCGCCGGAGGCGACCTCTCATTCCTGAGTGAACACTCGCTCACCGCATGTCTGCGATCCCGGGCTCCGGTCGCGGCAGTGCACAACCAGAAAGCAGCTTAGGTAAGTTCGGCGATAGCGCGTCGCCGGTCGAGCCCGGACATTTCACCAAGGCGCCTCGCCGCTCGTGACTAAGCTTCTGAAAGCGATGAGAAAACGAACCGATTTGGGCGGCCCGGGCGCGGTGCAATTTGTTTCCGCGGCAAGTCTACCCGGTCGCTGGCTCGGCTACGCGTGCCCGGACTTGGGCTTCGGCCGAGCGATAGCTACGGCTATCCCTTGCGC
>JBFHLI010000206.1:0-6515 GCA_041594935.1 Gammaproteobacteria bacterium
GGAGGGCAGGCAATGCACGCCCGGCATCGGTCGGAACTGTCGCCAAAGCGGCCCCGAGCCGCCCCTCCTCGACTACCCGCGCTCGCAGGGAAGTTCGATCACCGGAGGCTACGTCTACCGGGAGACCTCTGCCCCGTCGCTTTGCGGGGTATACCTCTACGCGGATTTCGGCATCGGCCGCATCTGGGGACTTCGTTACGATGGCGCTGGCCTCGGCTCGCGCCGTGAGATTGCGAAGACGGACCTGCGGATCGCTTCCTTCGGAGAAGACGACGCGGGTGAGCTCTACGTGGTTGACTACTCGGGCCGTCTGTTCCGAATCGAGTCTAGGACCGAGTGATTGCGGGTCAAACGGCGACCGCGTGTAACGCACGCAACGTGCTTGGGGACCGCTACACTAGGAGCCGACCAAAGGCTGCTCTAAACTTGGTCCTGCCATGAATTCGAACACCGCTCCGTCTCTCCTTCGTTTTTTTTCGTGTACGAAGGGTGGCGTCCGACCAGCGGCCGGTCGAAATTTTCCGGGTCTATAGCCAACCGCATGAAAGGGATGGACTCCACTCCAAGGCACCCGATGGGTCGACTGCCCAGGATCGCATGGGGCAAGGGCTCGTACGTATACGATGCGAGCGGGAAGCGGTACATCGACGGCTCGGGCGGTCCGGCGCTGTTTTGCATCGGCCACGGCAACGAGGAGGTCAATCAGGCAATACTCGGGCAGCTTGGGCGCATCGCCCACGGTTACCGGTATCACTTCACGAGCGAGGCGGCGGAGACGCTGCAGTCGATCGTCTCGCGCCGGGCGGGCGAGGAGCTGACCGAGATGGTTTTCGTGAGCAGCGGCTCGGAGGCGGTGGAGTCGTGCCTGAAGGTCGCGCTGCAGTACCAGGCCGCGATCGGGCAGAGCGCCCGCCGGCGATTCATCGCCCGGCGGCGCGCGTGGCACGGAAACACCCTCGGGGCACTCTCGGTTTCGCATTTCGATGAGCGGCGCGAACCGTTCGAGGGGGCGCTGCTCGATGTGCGTTTCGTAAGTGCCCCCAACGCGTACCGGCTTCCCGCGGGGGTCGAGCCGGGGCAGCTCGCCGAGGTCGCGGCGGCCGAGCTCGAGACCGCGATCACGGAGCTCGGGCCGGAGAACGTCTGCGCCTTCATCTTCGAGCCGGTGATGGGCGCGGCCGGCGGCGCGGTGCCGACTCCGCCGGGCTATGCCCGCCGGGTGCGCGAGATCTGCACTCGCTACGGGGTGCTGTTGATCGCCGATGAAGTGATGTGCGGAGCCGGGCGCACCGGCACCTGGCGGGCGCTCGAGCACGAGCAGGTCGTGCCCGACCTGATGGCGCTGGCGAAGGGACTCGCCGGCGGGTATCTGCCGCTCGGAGCGGCCGTCTATCGAAAGGAGTTGATGGCGCCGATACTCGAGCGCTACGGCGCGGTGCGCACGGGGCACACCTTCACCGCGCACACCACGGCCTGCGCCGCCGGGGTTGCGGTCCAGGAGATCATCGAGCGCGAGCGGCTGGTTGAGAAGGTGGCGACCGACGCGCCCTATCTCTTCGACGCGCTGCGCGACGCGCTGGCGCCGCTCGAGTCGGTCGGAGATATCCGCGGCCGGGGCTTCTTCGTCGGCATCGAGCTGGTCCGCGATCCGGTCACCAAAACACCCTTCGATCCGGAGCGGCGATTGCACGAGCGCATCTTCGAGCGTGCGCTCGCCAACGGCCTCATCTGCTATCCGGTCGGCGGAAATGTTGACGGGCGGGCCGGCGACCACGTCATCCTCGCGCCACCCTATAACGCCAGCCGCGCCGAGCTCGATGAGATCGTTGAAATGCTCACCACCAGCATTCGCGAATCCCTGAACGAGCGCTAAGACCGGGCTGGAGCCCAAGTCCGGGCACGCATAGTCGAGCCAGCGCCCGTTAAGACTTGCCGCGGAATCAAATTGCACCGTGCTCGGGCCGCCCAGAACGGTTCGTTTTCTCATCGCGTTCAGATGCTTAGTGACGAGCGGGGTGGCGCCTTGGTGAATTATCCAGGCCAGGTGCTGGGACCAGCGCGGGCGCGCGAAACGTTCAGCGCGAGGCGAAAGCGTCGAGATTTCGTGGGGGTGTCGAAAAACTTGACAGTCGCCGTCCCGGCGGCGCGAGCGCTCTAAGTCTCTGACTGGCCGTTCATCCTGCGGGCTCGGACTCGCGCCGAGCCGGCTCGCGGGGGACCGGGTGTGACCCGGTTCTCAATTCGGCTGTGACCGTCCTCGCATCGCCTGTCGATATTTCTTACAGGTGCGGCTGACCGCGCCCCCGCCTCCATCTCTCGAAGTCATAACGTTCTGAAAGGTCGAAGAAATACCCTCACTGGCACGTGACTTGCTTTGGACCGCTCAGGACTCACGCGGGGCAAGGAGAGATTGCGATGCAAACGAGTATTGAGGCCATGGGTACCAAGATGAACGCACAAGAAGAGGTGGATATCGTCATGCTCCTCGGACAGCGCTACGGGGACGGTCTGGTGTACCTGAGAGGTGGCAGCGATCGGCTGGCGCTGGAGCAGGCGATCGAGCTCGGGCTGGTGAGCGACGAGGGATACCTGACGCCCGCCGGATACCAGTTCTGGCAGCGCAAGCAGAACTGAATCCGTCATCCGAGGGCGAGGCTGAATTGTTGGTACCGGGGCGCCGGCCCCCCGGGAAAGTCGGAAGGATTGAGGACCGCAGTTGCCCGTCCCTTCCGGCACAGGTGCGCATCAAGCGTCCAGGCGAGACCGATTCTGCGGAATCGCGAGACCCTACTGCGTATCTTGCGTACCTGTGCCCGAAGGGATGGACGCCTCACCGACCATAGCGCGTCCGCACGTACTCGTAGATTCCCCGCAACCCCATCGCCTCTCCGCCCTCGGGCCGGCCCGGGCGCGAGCGCAGGTTCCAGGCCATGAGATCGAAGTGAGCCCACGGGACGCCTTCGGCGACGAACTCCTCCAGGAACAACGCCGCGGTGATCGCGCCCGCGAACGGAGTACTCGTCGAGTTGACGATGTCGGAGAACTTTCCTTCGATGAGCTCTCGATAGGGTCGGTGCAGCGGCAGCCTCCAGACGTCGTCAGCCGCTCGCGTGGACGCATCGAGCAGCGCCTGCGCGAGATCGTCCCGGTTGCAGAACAAGGCGGGGACCTCGGTGCCGAGAGCCACCCTCGCGGCTCCCGTGAGGGTCGCGAAGTCGAACAGGACATCCGGCCGACCGGCGCAGGCCTCCGCGAGCGCATCGGCGAGAATGACCCGGCCCTCGGCGTCGGTATTGTCGATTTCCACCGTGAGCCCGTTGCGGGTGCGAATGACATCGCCGGGGCGGTACGCGTCCCCCGAGACGGCGTTCTCCACCGCCGGCACCAGGACCCGCAGATTGACGGCGACCTCGCCCCGCATGACGAGTTGTGCCAGCGCGATCGCGTGCGCCGCCCCACCCATGTCCTTCTTCATCAGGCGCATCCCTTGCGCGGTCTTGAGGTCCAGCCCGCCGCTGTCGAAGCACACGCCCTTGCCGACCAGGGTCAGCTTCGGTCTGGATGCCTCCCCCCAGCTGAGCTCGATCAGGCGCGGCGGGTGCCGGCTTGCCCTGCCCACCGCATGAATGGCCGGGTAGTTGGCCTCCAGCAGCGCGTCACCCTCGATGCGGGCCACGCGAGCGCCGTAGGTCTCGCCGAGCTCGCTCATCGCCCGGTCCAGATGCTCGGGCATCATGTGCTCCGCCGGAGTGTTGATGAGGTCGCGCGCGAGGACGACTCCGGCGACCACATTCTCGACGTGCGCGCGCTCGCAACGGGGGTCGAGTGCGAGCCGCGCCATGGCGCGTTTCGGCTCCTTGTAGCGCGCGTAGCGATAAGCGCCGAGTCCCCAGCCGATGGCGGCGTGAGTGAGGGCGTCGGCGGGCCAGTCGACGTCCAGGTGATAGTCACCTTCGGGTAACGCGGGGGGCAGGGCGCCCAGGCACCAGGGGTCCGCCGGTGATTCGATTCCAACCACGATGTGATCGAGCTGGCCCTGCGCATCGGGCACCGCGCTGAACGTATCGCGCGCGCCGCGGAATCCGCTGTGCCCGAGCCAGGTCCTTACCCGCTCGGGCTGGGATTCGAGCCAAGCGCCGAACTCTTCGCTGGCGACGGGTCGCAAAGCAATCGACCGAGACGTTTGCTTGTCAAGAAGACTGCTCTCCATCTAACGCTCCCAATTAGCTCTTCAGGCCCAGTCGGGCCGAGTGGTCATACTGTCGTTGGCGGGAGCATCGAAGGCATCCTGCCAGGTGCACACCATGTCGCAGGACGGATGCTGGCTCGCGAACTGACGGATCGCCACCCGAAGTGCGGTGAGGGCGACCCCATCGTCACCGGGCGAATAATGCGGCGGGTCGACGCCCGATGCCAGTGCCGCCAGCGCCCGGCGCTTCTCGGCCACGAACGCCGGCGCGCCCCAGGCCTCCAGCAAGCGCTGAAATTGCTCGTGCGCAGTCGGATCAAATGGCTTCGGATCTCCCCGCTGATCGAGAACGGGGTGGGCCGGGTAGAGCGCGAGCCCAATCGCGTGCCCCGCTGGCGCCATATTGTCCTCTGCCGACGGCGGGGCGTTCAGCCGATCGGGCAGCAGGTGGGTGTGAGGGCCGTCGGGGGTCACGGCGCGTGCGATCGGCTGATACACCTCGATGCGCCCGAGCGCAGATACAAACACCCGATGCGGACTGTGCGCGAGCAGCGCCGCGAGGGCGCGGTCATCCGGGCCGAGCAAGGGACTCCCCACGTGCGCTCGCAGCACCGCGAGGAGCTGCGGGTCGGCGCTGCGCACACACACCTCGATGTGGGCGATGCCGAGCCCGAGGTCGAACCGAGGATGCTCCGCACACTCGGGCCGCAGACTCGCATGGTCGGGACCGAGCTCGGTGATCACCGTGCGTCCAGCCCGTGCCGCCTCCCGGCGAGGGAGGCAAAACAACACGCCGTGCGTCCAGCGCTCGCGATGGCGGCTGAGGCCTTCGAACGCGATCGCTTTAACCGACCCCGGAAGGTCGAGCGCGATCGCACCCCGCTCGGTCACCGCGCGCAGTTGCTCGAGGTCGGCTGGGTCGAGACGTTCACCCTCGTCCCGGAAGAACTCCGCCACCGCCCCTTGGGTACCGATGCTCCAGGCGCTCGTGCTGTCGGCGAGATGAGAGGACAAAATAGGGATGAGCTGGGGTGGGGTCACCGATTATGCCGCGCGCGATGTTTGCCTGGTCGAACTCTAGACCGGACCGCGATTGCCTGCACCCCCGGGGATGCGTGAATTTCGTTCACGGCGTTGACGCGCGGCGCGGCACGCTCCTACACTGCCAGACCTCAATCGCTTCGGGTGCTCCGACGGCGTCCGCCGAAGGAGTGAAACGGGAAGCCGGTGCGCCATCGAGAACCTTCGACGGCAATTCCGGCGCTGCCCCCGCAACGGTGAGCGAGTCAAGACGGGTCATCGAGCCACTGCGCAAGCGCGCGCGGGAAGGCGGCCCGTCCGGTCGAGAGACCGCTCGCGAGCCCGGAGACCGGCCCGGAGCGCGAGGTGTTATGGCCGCGCGGTGGGCAATCGGTCGATCATGCGATCTCGTGCGCCCGGTCTCCTACCGCCCCACGTACAGCCGGCGCCGCGCGCGGATGGGCGCGCATCGCCGCGGAGGGATGCCCATGCGTGCACTCCATCGGTTCATTCTCGCCGCGGCGCTGCTCCTGCCCACGCCCCGGGCGCTGCCGGCCGGTGAATCTCCGACCGCGCTGCCTGACGTGCTGGTGAGCGCAACCCGCTCGGCGCAGAGTAACGTCACGGTTCCGGCCTCGATCACGATCATCAGCCGCGAGGAGATAGCGCGCAGCGGAGCGCGTAATCTTGCCGAGGTGCTGCGCGGGCGCGGCAGCGTGCAGGTCATCGATTCTTTCGGGGATGGGAGCCGCACCACGGTGGGGATGAGGGGCTTTGGCGAGAGCGCCAACGCCAATACCCTGATCATGGTGGACGGGCGCCGTCTCAACAATATCGATATCAGCGACCCCGACCTTAACAGCATCTCGCTCAAGGATGTGGAGCGGGTCGAGATTATCCACGGCAGCGCGGGGACGTTATTCGGCGACCAGGCGGTGGGCGGGGTGATCAACGTGATCACCCGAACCCCCGAGCGGCTGCAGGCGTTCGGGGAGGCGAGGCGCGGCAGTTACGATGCCTACGAGCTCCGCAGCGGGGTCACTCAACGGCTCGAGAACGGTTTTTCCTATCGCGCGAGCATCGAGAAGCGTGAATCGGAGAACTATCGCAACAGCAACGAGCTCGACTACGAGAATTATCTCGGCCGGCTCGGCTTCGAGCACTCATCGGGCTCGGCATTCGCCGAGTTGCAGCACGTGCGCGAGGATCTGGGCACGCCCGGCGCGCTCTTTGCCGAGGAGCTCGCCGCCAACCGTCGTCAGGCCGCGCCCGGGCAGGAAGCGAACTTCTCCGACACCGAGACCAC
>JBFHLI010000207.1:0-6448 GCA_041594935.1 Gammaproteobacteria bacterium
ACCCGGAAGAAAGGGGCGGGGAGATCGAGCCTCCCCGCCCCTCAAGCGCTATTTGATCCAGCCTTTTTCCTTGTAGTACCGCACCGCCCCTGGGTGCAGCGGAGCCGACAGCGCGTCCTTGATCATATCGTTCGGGTCGAGGTTCCCAAACGCAGGGTGCAGCCGCTTGAAGCGGTCGAAGTTGTCGAACACCGCGGCGACGATCTCGTAGATGGTGTCGTCGTCGGTCTTGGTCGAGCTCACGAAGGTTGCCCGGACTCCGAACGCCTGTACGTCGCTGTCGGTGCCCGTATACATGCCGCCCGGTATCGTGGCCTTGGCGTAGTAGGGATTGTCCGCCGCGAGGGCGTCGATCTCCGGTCCGGTGACCGGCACGATGATCGAATCGCAGGAGGTGGTCGCTTCCTGAATCGACCCGCTCGGATGGCCCACCGTGAACACGATGGCGTCGATCTTGTTGTCGCAAAGGGCCTGTGACTGCTCGGCCGACTTGAGCTCGGAGGCGAGCTTGAAGTCGTCCATGGTCCAGCCCTTCTTCTCCATCACGACCTCCATCGTGCCGCGCTGGCCCGACCCGGGATTCCCCACATTGACCCGATGGCCCTTGAGATCGTCGAAGCTCTTGATGCCGCTGTCCGTGCGCGCGACCACCGTGAACGGCTCCGCGTGCACGGAGAAGACGGCGCGGAGCTCCTTGTTCGCTCCCTGGTCCTCGAACTTGCTGGTGCCATTATAGGCGTGGTACTGCCAGTCGGACTGGGCCACTCCCATGTCGATCTCGCCCGCCTTGATTCCGTTCAGGTTCGCCACCGACCCGCCGGTCGACGGCGCCGTGCACTTGATCCCGTGCTTCTTCTGGTTGCGGTTGACGAGCTTGCAAATTGACTGGCCTACCACGTAATACACGCCGGTCTGGCCGCCGGTCCCGATGGTCACGAATTTGGCGGCGTGCGCGCCGCCGATTGGTCCGACCAGGACCGCGGCGGCGAGGGTTGCGACTGCGAGCTTCTTCATTTTCGTTAGTCCTCCAGCTATTGGCTTAGTCCGACTCGGACGCGGTCGCCCGCGTTTTCCGAGCCGAGTATTCAGTTGAGCGATCTAGTGAAGCCATTTAGCTACGGCGATGGGAACGCGCTCTCGGCACTGCCCCGCTAACAGATCGCAAACCATGATGGTTAAATGCGCCAGCCAGGGTAAATCGTCTTACCGGGGGATACAAGCCCGGCCATGCAGTGATCGAGTCGCGCGGCGGCCGCCGGGACGGTTCGCCACCCGCATTTTATCTTTGGAAAAATCACGTCACCGCCCGTAAGATTCCGTATCGGCGCCCGAGAAGCTGCCAGGGGGGATCACACAATGACGCGCGCCCGAGACCCAAGAACGGACGAGATCATCGAGCGAATAACAGCCTTGGTGCGAGAACGCTTGGCCGCAGATGCGGTCCCGATGGCTGAGGAGTTCGTGCACCAGTATTTTGCTGGCACCGCCGCCGAGGACCTGTCGGAGAGCAGCGATCTCAACCTCTACGGGGCGGCGATGGCTCATCTGAACTACGCCCGACAGCGACAGCCCGGTAATCCCAAGCTCCACGTGTACAACCCCCAGCTCGAGCAACACGGCTGGCAGTCGACCCATACCATCGTGGAGCTGGTCACCGACGACATGCCGTTCCTGGTCGATTCGGTACGGATGGCGTTAAATCACCGCGGTCTGACCACTCACCTGATCATTCACCCGGTGGTCAAGCTGCGTCGAAGTGCCGACGGCGCGCTGAGCGAGATACTTCCGCCCGGCGGCGACACCGGTGAATCGATCACCGAAGCGGTCATGCACTGCGAGGTCGATCGACAGACCGAGCCCGAGGTGCTGGAAGGGATCCGCCGCGACGTAGACAAGGCCCTGGCGGACGTGCGGGTCGCGGTCGAGGACTGGCGGTCGATGCGCGAGAAACTCCGCGAGGCGCTTGCCGAGATCGAGGCGCATCCTCCCCGGCTGGACCCGGCGGAGGTGGAGGAGGGCAAGGCCTTCCTCGAGTGGGTGGACGACAACCACTTCACCTTCCTCGGCTACCGCGAGTACGAGCTCGCGCGCGAGCACGGCGACGACGTGCTCCGCTCGGTCGCGGGCAGCGGCCTCGGGGTGCTGCGCAACGTCGAGGGTGCCAAGGTCTCGCAGCGATTCTCGGCGCTGCCGCTCGAGCTGCGGCGCGAGGCGCGAAAGCCGGGTCTACTGATTGTCACCAAGGGAAATTTTCGGGCCACCGTTCACCGACCGGGCTTCATCGACTACATCGGCATCAAGCGAATGAACGCCGAAGGCAAGGTGTGGGGCGAGCGACGGTTCGTCGGCCTGTACACCTCGGGCGCCTACAATCGAAGCCCCCGCGAGATACCGTTGCTGCGCAAGAAGGTGCGGCACATCATCGAGCGTGCCGGCTACTCGCGCAACAGCCACGCGGAAAAGACTCTGATCAACATCCTCGAGACGTACCCCCGTGACGCGCTCTTCCAAGTCTCGGAGGACGAGCTGCTCGAGACCGCGCTCGGCATCCTGCACCTGCAGGAGCGGCAGAGAATTCGTCTGTTCGTGCATCGTGATCGCTTTGAGCGCTTCGTCTCGTGCATCGTCTTCGTGCCCCGCGAGAGATGGAGCACCGCGATTCGTCTGAAGATGCAGGGAATTCTGGAGGAATCGTTCAACGGCGAGTGCACCGATTACTCGGTCGAGCTGTCAGAGTCGGTGCTCGCAAGGCTGTATTTCGTGATCCGGATGCCGGTCGGAAAGCTTCCCGCCTACGATGTGCGCGAGCTCGAGGCGCGGCTCAGGGAGGTCACCCGAAGCTGGAAGGATATGCTTGCCGAGGCGCTGCTCGAGCACTGCGGGGAAGAGCGGGGTACGCGGCTGCTGCGCCGCTACGGTGACGCGTTCCGCGCAGATTATCAGGATTACTACTCGGCCCGAGTCGCGGTTCACGACATCGAGAAGATGGAGATGCTGGAAGGCAGTGGAGGCATTGCGATGTCGCTCTACCGTCGGTTGGAGTCGCCGGCCGAAGAGCTGCAGTTCAAGCTGTTTCGATTCCAGAAGCCGATCTCTCTCTCCGAAGCGATGCCGATGCTCGAGAACATGGGGTTGACGGTTCGAGACGAGCGTCCGAGCACGATCACCTCCGCGGCCGGCGAGTCGGTGTGGATGCACGATTTTGGCATGGTGCACTCCGAAGGGGCGGAGCTCGACATCGACCAGACGCGGGAGCTCTTTCAGGAAGCCTTCGCTCGCATCTGGCGCGGGGAGGTGGAGAACGACGGCTTCAATCGGCTCGTGCTGCGCGCACGCTTGAGCTGGCGGGAAATCGTCATCCTCAGGGCGGCATGCAAGTATCTGCGCCAGGCGGGAGTCACGTTCAGCCAGGAGTACATCGAGCGGGCGCTCGCGAGTAATCCCTCGATCGCGCGCGAACTGGTACAGCTGTTTCACGCTCGCTTTGATCCGGCTGCGCAAGACGGTGCGACCGAGGCGGAAGCACAGATTGTGTCCGGGATCCAGCGCTCGCTCGATGGTGTGGCCAACCTCGACGAGGACCGCATCCTGCGCAGCTTTCTCACCCTGATCCAGGCGATGCTGCGCACGAACTACTACCAGCCCGACCCCGCAGGTGCGCTCAAGCCCTATGTCTCCTTCAAGCTCGATCCCGACCAGGTGCCCGAGCTGCCCGAGCCGCGCCCGATGTTCGAGATCTTCGTCTACTCCCCGCGAGTCGAGGGGGTGCACCTTCGGGGCGGGCCGGTGGCGCGCGGCGGGCTCCGTTGGTCGGATCGGCGGGAGGATTTTCGAACCGAGGTCCTCGGCCTGGTCAAGGCGCAGATGGTGAAGAACGCGGTCATCGTCCCGGTCGGCTCCAAGGGCGGCTTCGTGCCCAAGCAGCTGCCGATCGGCGGCGATCGCGACGCGCTGATGCAAGAAGGCATCGCGTGTTATCAGACCTTCATCCGCGGATTGCTCGACGTGACTGACAATCTCGACGGGGCGACGCTGGTGCCCCCGCCGAGCGTGGTTCGCCGCGACCGCGACGACCCGTATCTGGTGGTGGCCGCGGACAAGGGGACCGCTACCTTCTCCGATTTTGCCAATGCGATCGCGCTCGAGTACGGCTACTGGCTGGGCGACGGTTTCGCATCTGGAGGGTCGGTCGGCTACGACCACAAGGAGATGGGGATCACCGCGCGCGGCGGCTGGGAGTCGGTGAAGCGACACTTCCGCGAGCTCGGGCTTGATACCCAGACCACCGACTTCACCGTCGTCGGGATCGGAGACATGGCGGGCGACGTGTTCGGAAACGGAATGCTCTTGTCTGAGCACATCAAGCTCGTGGGGGCATTCAACCATCAGCATATCTTCCTCGATCCGAACCCCGACCCGGCCGCCTCCTTCCGCGAGCGCAAGCGACTCTTCGAGCTGCCTCGCTCCTCCTGGGCGGACTACGACCAGACGCTGATATCCAAGGGTGGGGGTGTGGTTCCGCGCTCCGCGAAATCGATTCGTCTGTCACCGGAGGTGCGCGGCGCACTCGATATCCAGGTGGAGGCGCTGACCCCGAACGACCTCATCCGAGCGCTCCTTCAGGCCCCGGTCGACCTGCTCTGGAACGGAGGCATCGGCACCTATGTCAAGGCGAGCTATCAGCAGCACGGTGACGCCGGCGACCGCGCCAATGATGCCTTGCGAATCGACGCCAACCAGCTGCGCTGCCGGGTGGTGGGCGAAGGGGGCAACCTCGGTTTCACGCAGCTCGCGCGCGTCGAGTTCTCGCTCGCCGGCGGACGCATGAACACCGATGCGATCGACAACTCCGCCGGGGTGGATTGCTCCGACCACGAGGTCAACATCAAGATTCTGCTCAATGCGGTGGTGGCAGCTGGCGACATGACCTACAAGCAGCGAAACGCGTTGCTGGAGCAGATGACCGATGAAGTGGCGTCGCTGGTGCTGCGCAACAATTACCTGCAGACTCAGGCGTTGAGCTGTGCGCTTGGCCAGGCGCCATCCATGCTGGAAGTGCACGAGCGGCTGATCGACACCATGGCCCGTGCCGGTACCATCGACCCTCACATCGAGTTTCTTCCCGATCGGGAGGAAACCGCCGAGCGGCGTACCTCGGGTGTCGGCCTGACGGCTCCCGAGCTCTCGGTGTTGCTCGCGTACGTCAAGATTAAGATGTTCCAGGACTTGCTCGACTCCGATCTACCCGAGGATGCCTTCTTCAAGCGCGAGCTCGAGATGTACTTCCCGACTGACTTGCGCGAGCGCTATCGGGACCGCATGTCGGGTCATCGCCTGTGGCGCGAGATCATCAGCACCGTGGTCGCGAACGGTCTCGTGAACCGGGTCGGGATCAGCTTCGCATTCCGGTTGAGCGAAGAGACCGGCGCCGACGTCTCCGACATCGCGCGGGCCTACACCGTTGCCCGTGAGGTCTATCAGATGGAGCCGCTATGGTCGCAGATCGAAGCGCTGGACAACAAAGTTCCCGCCCAGGAGCAGGTGAGGATGATGCTCGAGTCACGCAAGCTGGTGGAGCGCGCTTCGCGCTGGTTGCTGAGGAATCGGCCCCCACCGCTCGATGTCGGACATACCATCGAGCACTTCGCACCCGGCCTGGTGGCCCTGGAATCCAGTCTGGACCGGGTGGTCACTCCGGCCGACTTCGAAGCGATTAACACGCAGGCCGCGAACCTGACGGGCATGGGAGTACCCGAGGAGCTTGCCCGCCGGGTGGCGGGCTTCAACGAGCTGTACTCCGCCCTCGATATCGTCGAGGTCGCCACGTCGGCGGGGATGTCGGTGGAGGAGGTGGCCGCGGTCTATTTCAAGCTCGGCAACATTCTCGACCTTCACTGGCTACGGGACCAGATCGTGCTTCTGCCCCGGGCCAACCGCTGGCAGGCATTGGCGCGGGCCGCCCTGCGCGACGATCTGTACGCGCAGGAAGCGGCGCTCACCGCGGATGTGCTTCGCTTCGAGCGAGGCGCGGGCGATGCGAGCGCCCGCATCGACGCCTGGATGGCCCAGAATCGGATCGTGGTCGGCCGCTGCCAACAGGTCTTGGCCGACCTGAAGACGGGCGGGACATCGGACTTTGCGATGCTCTCGGTGGCGATGCGAGAGATCCGGGCCCTGCGTCAGGTGGAAGTGTTGCCCGTCACCTCCGTCGGCAACGAGCGTGCCGCGGCCGCGGCTGGTTAGCTTCCCGTTACGGCGGGAGAGAACGAGACCACCACGACGGAGAATACTGGGGGCCCGGGAGGGCGACTTGATGCACGTTTCCACGAACCCGGGTAGACTTGCCGCGGAAACAAATTGCACCGCGCCCGGGCCGCCCAAATCGGTTCGTTTTCTCATCGCTCTCAGAAGCTTAGTCACGAGCGGCGAGGCGCCTTGGTGAAATATC
>JBFHLI010000208.1:0-6432 GCA_041594935.1 Gammaproteobacteria bacterium
AAAGATCGTGCCCGAAGAGAGCGCCCGGGTGGACAGCAACGAGGGTACGAGTCGGACCCCGGCGCGCGGCGACGAGCTCGTGACCCGCGTGGTGAGCGTCCATGAAGTTTCGGCCGAGAAGCTGGTGCCGGTTCTACGGCCCCTCGTTCCCCAGCAGGGTCACCTCGCCGCCTATGCCCCGAGCAATGCTCTGATCATCTCCGACCGGGCCGGCAACGTGGACCGGATCCTCAAGATCATACGGCGGGTGGACGTGCTCGGACCCGACGATATCGAGGTCATTGCCCTGGAGCACGCGTCGGCGAGCGAGGTCGCACGCATCCTCACCGCCCTCAGCCCTAAGCCGGATGACGCCGCCGCGGAGCTGCGGGTGGTGGCCGATGACCGCACCAACAGCCTGCTGCTCAGCGCCGGGCCCGCATCGAGACTGCGTCTGCGCACGCTCGTGGCTCATCTCGACACTCCGCTCGAGGGCACCGGCAACACCCAGGTGGTGTACCTGAAGCACGCCAGGGCATCGGACCTGGTGCCCATTCTCGAGGGCGTGAGCGGCCAGCTCGGCAACGAAGACGCCGGGGAGCCGGGATCCGAGGATCGAGAACCCACCGCGATCCAGGCCGATCCGACGATGAACGCGCTGGTGATCACCGCGGCCCCCACGATGCTCCGCTCCCTGCTCACCGTCGTCCGACAGCTCGACGTTGCCCGTGCCCAGGTGCTGGTCGAAGCGGTGATTGCGGACGTCTCGACCGATGTGGCCCGCGAGCTCGGGGTTCAATGGCGCACTACCACCAAGCCTCAGGAGAGCGGCGCCTTCGGAGGCACGAGCTTCTCCGGCACCAGCGCAATCAACCAGCTGAGCATCAACCCGCTCGGATTGGGCTCAGGTCTCAGCCTCGGCATCATCGATGGTACCTTCACTTTCCGCGGGCAGGAGTTTCTCAACATCGGCCTCCTGATCCGGGCGCTGGCGTCCGACTCGTCGACCAACATCCTCTCCACCCCGTCGGTGGTGACCCTGGATAATCAGGAAGCCGAGATCATCGTTGCCCAGAACGTGCCGTTCATCACCGGCCAGTTCACCAACACCGGCACCGCCGAGTCGGCCACGAATCCTTTCCAGACGATCGAGCGCCAAGACGTCGGGATCATCCTGAGGGTGCGCCCGCAGATCAACGAGGGTAACCGGCTCAAGCTCGATATCGAGCAGGAAGTCTCGAACATCGCCGCCGGGAGCGGGATCGCCGGAACCACGACCACCGGCGCGGTGGACCTGGTTACCACCAAGCGCTCCATTCGCACCAGCGTAACCGTGGGAGACGGCAAGGTGGTGGTGCTCGGCGGGTTGATCACCGATGACCTGCAGCAAAGTCGAGAGAAGGTGCCGATTCTCGGGGATATCCCGGTGCTCGGGCAGCTGTTTCGCTTCGACAGCAGCGTCAAGGTGGAGCACAATCTGATGGTGTTCCTGCGCCCGGTGATCTTGCTCGATGACCGGAGTGCGCTGGTTAGCAGCGCGAAGTACAACTTCCTGCGCGGAAAGCAGCTCGAGCAGCGCGAGGGGACGACGTCGCTCGTCCCCGCGGATGCGGTGCCTACCCTCAGTCCGCTCGCGGAGTTCACGCGCCCGCCCCCGGCCGCGGTCGAGGCCGTGCCCGCCCCCCCGGTGCGGATGCGCTCGCGGCGATGACGGCCATCGCGGCGTCAGAGCCCCAGCCGGTCTCACCCGATGCGGCCGGTGACGGCTTGCGTCTGCCTTACAGTTTTGCCAAGACCCACGGCGTGATGATCTGCGCCGTCGAGCGCGAGCGCGTGCAGGTCGTGCACCGGCGGGACGTGTCGCTCGAGAGTCTGAGCGAGGTCAGGCGTTACTGCGGCCGACCGCTCGCTCTGGTGCCAGTCGACGCCGAGCGCTTCGAGGCGATGCTGGGGCCGCTGTACGGGGGACACCCCCCCGCTCAGATGGAGGCCTTCGAGGATCTCGGCGACGAGATCGATCTCGGCGCCCTCGCCCAGCAGTTCGAGGAGCCCGGCGAGTTGCTCGAGAGCGCCAGCGACGCCCCGATCATCCGTCTCATCAACGCATTGCTGACCGAGGCGATCAAGGAGAATGCCTCCGACATCCACATCGAGCCGTTCGAGAGCCGACTGGCGATTCGTTTTCGAGTCGACGGGATGCTCAGGGAGGTCATGCAGCCGCAACGGCAGCTCGCGCCGCTCATCGTCTCGCGGGTCAAGGTCATGGCCCGGTTGGACATCGCCGAGAAACGACTTCCCCAGGACGGGAGGATCTCGGTGCGGGTCGCGGGACGCCCGATCGACGTACGAGTCTCGGTAATTCCCTCGGGACAGGGCGAGCGGGCGGTGCTGCGGCTGCTCTCCAAGGAAGAGGGTCGCCTGGACCTCGAGCAGCTCGGCATGGAGCCGGATACGATGCGCGTCGTTGACCAGCTGATCCACCGTCCGCACGGCATCATCCTCGTCACCGGACCCACCGGCTCGGGGAAGACCACCACCCTGTACGCGATGGTGAGCCGGATCAACGATCGCACCCGCAACATCATGACGGTGGAAGAGCCCATCGAGTACTACCTCGACGGGGTTGCGCAGACCCAGGTGAATACCAAGGTCGACATGAGCTTCGCCCGCGGCCTGCGGGCCATTCTGCGTCAGGATCCCGACGTGGTGATGGTCGGTGAGATCCGGGATCCGGAAACTGCCCGCATCGCGGTGCAGGCGAGCGTCACCGGCCATCTGGTGCTGTCGACGCTGCACACCAACACCGCGGTCGGCGCCATTTCCCGGCTCATCGACCTCGGGGTCGAGCCGTTTCTGCTCTCATCGAGCCTGCTCGGCACCATGGCCCAGCGATTGGTGCGGGCCCTTTGTCCCGAGTGCAAGCGGCCCTGCCAGCCCGACGAGGGTGAGACCGAGCCACTGGCTCCCAACGACAGCGCGCCGAACCCGGTCTCTTACGAGAGCACCGGCTGCCCCGCCTGCGCTTTCCTCGGCTTTCGCGGGCGGCTGGGAATCTTCGAGCTCGTCGCCATGGACGAGAGCATGCGCCGCATGATCTATGCGGGAGCCACGGAGGAGACGCTTGCCCAGGCGGCGCGTCAGGCCTCGGCCGGCATCCGCGAGCAGGGCTACGCCCTGGTGCGGGCCGGCCTTACCTCCCCGCACGAGATTGAACGGGTTCTGGGGCAGGACTGAGCGAGGCGCGGCGAACGCTCATGGGCGCATTCGAATACTCGGCGCTCAATCGCGAGGGGGATACCTGCCGCGGAGTCATTGAGGGCGACACCCAGCGACACGTGCGCCAGCAGCTGCGCGAGCAAGGGCTCATTCCCCTCGCGCTTCAAGAGGTCTCTTCCTCTCCCGCCCGCGACTCGGGACCCCGGATCGGTGCGGGCGAGCTGGCGCTCTTCACGCGTCAGCTCGCCTCACTGACCGGCTCCGGGCTCACGGTCGAGGAGTCGCTTCAGACCATCGCCCGCCACACCGCCAGGGGAAACGTCCGGCGCATCACCCTCGGGCTTCGCGCCCGGGTGCGCGAGGGCTACTCGCTCGCCGAGAGCATGAGCGGGTTTCCGCGCACGTTTCCCACGAGCTACCACGCAAGCGTGGCGGCGGGCGAGCAGGCGGGGAGACTCACGCCTATCCTGGAGCGCCTGGCCGAGCACACCGAGCAACAGCAGCAGCTGCGGCAGAAGATCGCGATGGCCCTGCTCTACCCCGCTATCCTGAGCGTGGTCGCAATCCTGGTGGCCGGAGGTCTGATCGGATACGTGCTACCGCAGGTGATCGAGGTCTTCGCGGAGAACGATCAACCGCTACCCGTTCTCACCCGGGCGATGCTCTCCCTCAGCCACTTCGTCGCCGACTATGGAATCATCACCGTCGCTTTCGCCGCTCTCGGCGCGCTCGTGATTCAGCTCGTGCTCGGGCGGCGCGGCGCCCGTCTGCAGTGGCACCGGATCTTGCTGCGGTTCCCGGTGGTCTCCAGCCTCGTGCGGGACATCAACGCCGCCCGTTTCAGCAGCACGCTTGGAATCCTTTGCTCGAGCAATGTGCCGATGCCCGAGGCGCTCGAGATCTCGGCCCGGACGATCTCGAACCTGGCGATGCGCGGGTCGGTGGAGCCTACCTCGCGCTGGGTCAGCGAGGGCGGCAGCGTTCACGCCGCTCTCGAGCGCAGCGGCCATTTCTCTCCGGTGACGGTTCAGCTCGTCAGCAGCGGCGAGGCAAGCGGCCGGCTCGAGTCGATGCTGAGCCACGCGGCCGAGTATCAGAACCGGGAGATCGAGTCACGCCTGATGACCCTGGTCGGCCTCTTCGAGCCGTTCATCATCCTCGTGATGGGGGCGGTGGTGCTCACCATCGTGCTCGCCATCCTGCTCCCGATCTACGAGCTGAATCAGCTGATCCCGTAAGCACCGGGCGCGATCCGTCGCCGCGGTTCTGCCTCGCGCCGACCCCGGGGCCACCCGGGCCAGCGCGTCTCGCCCGGGGGCCCGCCTGCGGTCAGATTGCCAGCGCGATGTTACCGAGCCGCTTGGTGAGCTTCGTGTTCTCGCCGTAATCCACCGGGACCCCGATCAGGGCCGGGCCATCCTGCGCCAGCGCCTCCTCGAGGACACCGGCAAGCTGGCCCGGGCCGGTGACGGCCCGCCCCCACATTCCGAACGACTTGGCAAGAAGCTCGAAGTCCGGGTTCGTGAACGCAAGGTCGGAGTGCCGCCCGTTGAACTGGTTCTGCTGCTTCCACTTGATGAGACCGTACTCGCCGTCGCACCAGACCATGCATACCAGCGGCACCTTGAGACGCACCGCGGTCTCGAGCTCCTGAACGTTCATCAGGAACCCGGCATCGCCGCAGATTGCCATCACCTTGCGGTCGGGATGCGCGAATTTGGCCCCGATCGCGCCCGGCAGCGCGAATCCCATGGTGCAAAACCCGTTCGAAATCAGGCAAGTGTTGGCATCCTCACACTGGTAGTAGCGCGAAATCCACATCTTGTGGGCGCCCACATCGGAAAGCAGGATGTCGGCGGGGCCGAGCGCCTGGCGCACATCCCACAAGATCCGCTGCGGCTTCATCGGGAAGCCCTTGTCGTCCTTTTCCTGCCCAAAGTCGTCGAGTATCGCACTGCGCAGCTTCGCCCGCTGCTTGATGTCGAACAGGGGGAGCTTGTCGCCGAAACGCACGTTGAGCTGCTCGTTGATCTGCCACAGCGCGTCCGCCACGTCCGACGCGATGTCGACCGTTACCGGGAATGCATCGTCGATCTCCGCCGGGTCGAAATCGATGTGGATGATCTTCTTCTCGCCGTGATTCCAAAACTCCGGGCTGTATTCCACCAGGTCGTAGCCGGCCGCGATCACGAGGTCCGCCTCATCCATTGCGAGGTTGATGTAGTCACGGCCCTGCAACCCCATGGTGAACAGGCAATGCTCGTCGCTCATCGGCACCGCGCCCTTGCCCATGAACGTGTTCACCACGCCGATCCCCGCCTTGTGAGCGAGCCGCTGGAGCTGCTTGGCGGCGCGTTTTCGCACCGTTCCGTTGCCCGCCAAGATGATGGGATTTCGGGCCTCGCCGATCAGCTCCACCGCCTGCGCAATCGCCTTGTGGTCAGCCGCGGGGCGACGCGTCTTGATGGGGGTCAGCGGCTCGCGCGAGGTCTTCTCCTTGGCAATGTCCTCCGGGAGCTCGAGCACGGTAGCCCCCGGCTTCTCCGCCTCGGCCAGCTTGAATGCCTTGCGCACGAGCTCCGGTATGTTCTCCGCGTCGTAGACCGAGTGGGCCCATTTCGTAATGGGCCGGAACATGGCGATGGAATCCATGTTCTGGTGACTCTCCTTGTGCAACCGGCCCGTGCTGGCCTGGCCGATGATCGCCACCAACGGTGCCCGATCCATGTTGGCATCGGCGATGCCGGTGACGAGATTGGTCGCCCCCGGACCAAGGGTGGCCAGACAGACGCCGGCCTTACCGGTCAGGCGCCCGTACGCATCGGCCATGAAGGCGGCCGCCTGCTCGTGCCGGCAAAGCACGAACTCGATCTTGCTATCGAGGAGCGACATCATCATATCGGCGTTCTCCTCGCCGGGGACACCGAAGATGCGCTCAACTCCCTCCGTCTCCAGGCAGCGAACGAACAGATCTGAAGCTTTCATGGACGTGATTCCCCCCGAGCTGTGGCGAAGCGCGAACGAGCGCGCAGGCCCGACGAGTATTGCCCTGCCATCTCCCCCGGTCAAGCGAGGCGCCGGCGACGCGGCCGAGCGGCCCCCATCGACCTTCGTTCCGGGCTGAGTCCTCGAAACCCGAGCCGCGGCCCTCCTGCGAGATCTTCGCACTCGAGCACCCGAGCGGAGTATCATGCCGGCTCGACTTTTCATCGTGGATCACTGACCGCGGGGGCAGAC
>JBFHLI010000209.1:0-6427 GCA_041594935.1 Gammaproteobacteria bacterium
AGGCGTCGATGGCGTGGGCGGCGGTGTCTTCCGGCGCTGCAGTGGGCCGTTCGACAGCGCAGCCGCTCCAAACGTCCGGTCTCGTCCTTGGGTTGGGCATCGCGGCCCGGTGGATCGGTGGTTTCACTGAACTGATTCTGACCCGGGCAGTGCCGGTCGGCAACTCCGTGCGGGATGGTGGCCGGTCGCGCCCGGGCTGGCCCGGGGGCACACTGGCACCGCGTTCGGCCTCGCTCAGCATTGGTTGGTACAATCCTGGAGTCGGCGCCAAACACGCCCCCGGCTATGCGCGGAGACCAAAATGGCCAAACAGCTCAATCGTTTCAGCTCGAGAGTGACGCAGCCGCGGTCGCAAGGTGCGTCCCAGGCAATGCTCTACGGAGCGGGACTCACCGACGAAGACCTGGGGAAGGCCCAGGTCGGAATTGCCAGCGTCTGGTACGAGGGCAATACCTGCAATATGCACCTGCTGGACCTTGCGGCCAAGGTGAAGGAGGGTGTCGCGGCCGCCGGGCTCGTCGGCATGCGCTTCAATACCGTGGGGGTGAGCGATGGCATCTCGATGGGTACCGCCGGCATGAGCTATTCGCTCCAGTCACGCGATCTGATCGCCGACTCGATCGAGACCGTCACCCAAGGTCAGTGGTATGACGCCAACATCTCCATCCCGGGGTGCGACAAGAACATGCCGGGGTGCTTGATCGCGATGGGCCGGCTCAATCGGCCCTCCCTGATGGTCTACGGAGGCACGATCAGGGCGGGCCGGGCCAATCACCAGGTGGTGGATATCGTGTCGGCGTTCCAGAGCTACGGGCAGTACCTCGCGGGTGACATCGATGACGCCCACCGCAAGGAGATCGTCAAGAATGCATGCCCGGGCGCCGGGGCCTGCGGCGGGATGTACACCGCCAACACCATGGCCAGCGCAATCGAGGCGCTGGGCATGAGCCTACCCTACAGCTCCTCCACGCCCGCGGTTGATCCGCAGAAGCTCGAGGAGTGCCACAATGCGGGCGCCGCGATCCGCAACCTGCTGGAGCTCGACCTCAAACCCCGGGATATCATGACCCGGGAGGCGTTCGAGAATGCGATGGTCATCGTCATGGCGCTCGGGGGCTCCACCAACGCGGTGCTGCATCTCATCGCGATGGCGCGTGCGGTGGGCGTCGAGCTCACGGTCGATGACTTCCAGTCGGTCAGCAATCGGGTTCCGTTTCTTGCCGATCTCAAGCCGAGCGGCAAGTACGTCATGGAGGATCTGCACCGGGCGGGGGGCACGCCGGCGGTCATGCGTTATCTTCTCGAAGCCGATCTGCTGCAGGGAGATTGCATGACCGTGACCGGGAACACGGTGGCGCAGAATGTCGCGGATCTGCCTGGTCTCGTTTCCGGCCAGGACGTCATTCACTCGCTCGCAGACCCGATAAAGAAGACCGGTCATATCCAGATCCTGCGCGGAAACCTGGCCCCCGAAGGTGCGGTGGGAAAGATCACCGGCAAGGAGGGTCTGCGATTTTCCGGGCCGGCCAGAGTCTACGACTCCGAGGAGGACATGCTCGGCGCGCTGGAGCGAGAGGAGATCCGCCGGGGGGATGTCATCATCATCCGGTACGAGGGTCCGAAGGGTGGGCCGGGAATGCCGGAGATGCTGACCCCGACCTCGGCGATCATGGGAGCGGGGCTCGGCCAGGATGTCGCCCTCATAACCGACGGGCGTTTCTCCGGCGGCTCCCATGGTTTCATCATCGGGCACGTGGTCCCCGAGGCTCAGGACGGGGGACCGATCGCGCTGGTGCGAGATGGGGATGTGGTGACGATTGACGCGGCCAACAACTCGCTGTCGGTGGCACTCAGTGACGAGGTGCTCGGCGAGCGCCGATCAGAGTGGGAGATGCCGCCGTTCAAGGCGACCCGCGGTACCTTGTACAAATACATCAAGAACGTGAGGTCGGCCTCCGAAGGTTGCGTCACTGACGAATGATCGGGGTAGCGCGATGCCGTCGAAGTCGCACCTGGAACTGAGCGCCGCGCGGGCCTTTGCCCGAAAGGACTACGCGCGAGGCCTGGGTCACCTTCAGGCGTTGCTGGAGCGGGTGGGCGAGAATCCAAATACGCTGCACGCGATGGCGATCTGCTGTGAGCGGATCGGTCGCGACCAGGAGGCGCTCGACTTCGCGGCGCGTGCGATTGCGGTCGACCCGGGTCATTTCCCGAGCCTTCAGATTCTGTCCCAGATTCACTTCCGACTCGAGGATCACCGGCTGGCGGTTGGCTACGTCGAGCGCTCTCTGGAACACATCCCCGCCGCTCGAGCGGGGCGCATGCTCGGTTGGGGACGGGCCCTGCAGAGCCTGCTTCGCACGCGGATCGCGGGGGCCGCCGATGACCAGCTGGGAGATCTGCCGCCGAAGGACCGCGAATGGGTACGCTGGGCGCGGGAGTATCTGCAGTCCCGCGAGGCCCGCGACGCTCGCGAGGCGGACGACGCTCAGTGATCCCCAAACAGCTTTCTCGCCGGCGTGGTGGCGCTCGTATGGCCCCACACGCCGGTGTTCCGAGCCGCCGTCGCGTGGGCTCGGAGGCGCAGGTCGAGATCACGAGGCGAGCCCGACACGGCGAGATCGAGCCGTGAGCCCTCGAAGCGGAGCCCCGGTGGCGCTCGTCCTGATGTTGCTGTGGAACTCGGGTGTCGGCGGCTCGGCCCAAGTTCAGACACGGGGCATCACCCTCGGTCTCGAGGTGATCGAGGTGTATCCGCACGATCCCGAAGCCTACACCCAGGGTTTGGTTTATGCGGACGGATTCCTCTACGAGAGCACCGGGCTCTATGGACGCTCGAGCTTACGCAAGGTCGAGCTCAAGACCGGCAGGGTGCAGCAGATGTTGACCCTGCCTGCGTCCGTTTTCGGGGAGGGACTCGCCCTGCTGGACGAGCGCCTGATTCAGCTCACGTGGCGTTCGGGATACGGATTCGTTTACGACCGCCGCGGCTTCGAGCTGCTCGGAGTGTTTGCCTATGGGACCGAAGGCTGGGGCCTCACCCATGACGGAACCCGCCTGATCATGAGCGACGGATCGTCCCGGTTGCACTTTCTCGACCCGCAAAGCTTCGCCCGGCTAGGGGCGGTCACGGTGCACGACGAGCGGGGTCCGGTGGAGCGGCTCAATGAGCTCGAGTATGTCGAGGGCCGAGTGTTCGCGAACGTATACCAGACGGACCGGATCGTGGCCATCGACCCCCAGACCGGTCGAGTGGTGGCGAGCCTTACGCTGTCGGACCTGGTGTCGCGAGAGCACCGGTCCGGGGTGGGCGTGTTGAACGGTATCGCGTATATCCCCGCCTCGGGGCACTTGCTCGTGACCGGCAAGAATTGGTCTCATCTCTACGAGATTCGCTTGTTTCCGGTCGATGACGATGAGGAGTGAAGGTTGATGGAAACCTGGGAGGCGGTGCTCACCGGGGTGCTGGTCCTGCTGGTCTTGCTGTGGTTCGTCCCCGGGGTGAAGGAGAGCGTGAGGCACAGTCCCCGCGGTACCGCCGATGACTGGAAGGGCTTGCTTTTCCCGATCGGTCTCGTCGTGCTCCTCGTGGTGTTGCTGTTGGCGCTGGCGTGAGGAGAGGTCGGTCCGTGCGGCGCTTCAGAACGAGTCCCACGATGATCGCCGCCGCCGGCCCCTCGGAATCGCAAAGCCCAGCACGATGCCGGCGAGCAGCACCCCTGCCCCGGTGAGAAACCAGACCCAGTTCTCGTTCTCGTCCAGCTCCCGGTTGCGCCGCCGCAGCTGCTCCGCCTCCATCTCCGCCAGCGCCAAGCGCTCCTTGAGCTCGTCGTTCTTGCGCTGAAGCGCCTCGGGCTCGGCCGTCTTTGCTCGCAGTCGCTTGAGCTCCTCGCTCATCATCGCGTAGTCGTCGCTCAGGCGAACCAGCGATTCCTCGGCCTCCGCCTGAGCCGCCTGGCTTGAGGCATGCTGTTCCTGGAGGCGTTCGTACCGGGGGATCATGGCATCGAGTTGCTCGCGCGCGGTGGGCTGGTCACTCAAGTAACGCGCATCGACCCAGCCTTGGCCCTCGCCGGGCAGCACGACGCGGGCATAGCCGTCTCGGACCTCACCGGTGAGCTCCACCGGGTCGCCAGACGACAGACGACTCACGACCTCGGCCCATTCGCCGGGTTGTGAGCGTACGGTGACGACCAGGAAATCTATCACGTAGCGGGTAGACTCGCCCGCGAGCGCCGTTCCCGTCATGCTGGCGGCGAGGGCCAGCGCGCAACTCAGCGCGAAAGCGAACCCCCGGGTGACGGTTCTTGTCATTGTTGTTTCCCTAGCGCGGCTAACCTGGATAGTTCACCGGGGCGCCGCGCCGCTCGTCACTAAGCTTTTGAAAGCGATAAGAAAACGAACCGTGTTGGGCGGCGCGAGCGCGGTGCAATTGGTTTTCGCGGCAAGTCTACCCGGTTGCTGGCTCGGCTACGCGCACCCGGACTCGGGCTTCGGCCAAGCGATAGCTACAGCTATCCCTTGTGCTCCAGCCCGGCGCCCAGACTCGCCTATCCGTCGCCACCGTCCCGGGTCCTTGGTGAAATGTCCGGGCTAAGAATAACACTCCGCAATCGCATAGTGCCGGCGCAGTAGCCTCTCGGTGAAGACCGGACGCAGATAGAATCCGCGCGGCAATGTCGGCACGAGTTCCCCGGACGCTTCGACCCCCAGACGACGGGCTCGCGAGTCCGCGGCCTTGGGTCGAATCTGGAGCCAGGTTCCGTGATGGGCCGTGATTTTCGATAGCTCGCCAAGGCACACCATGTCCATGAGTTCCTCCCAGTCCGCTCGAAGCCCCGCTTCCTCCTCGGCATCGGGGCGCCACAGGAGCGCGGTTCCGACCCGGCGCTCCGGTAGCCCGATGCCGGGCGCCGCTTCCAGGGGTACCCAGAGCACCCGCTCGAGCTTGCGCCGAAGCGGGGCATGCTGCCAGGTGCAGGCACGGTCATTGACGAGCGGAACCGTGCACACGTAGGTGGACTCGCGGGGACGGCCGTCGCGGCCGATCGGAATCGTCTTCATTTCGATCCCGAGCGCTTGGAAATCGGGCTCCGGCTTGGACGCCGCGGTCGCACCCAGCGCGGTCTCCAGCAGCGTCCCGGCCCAACCCTTGCTGCGTCGTGGATCTGCGGGGATCGAGACCTGCAGCCGCGCGGCGAGCTCACCGAGCCGGCAGCCCGCGAGATCGCGGGCGCGCCCGAGCAGGTCGGCTTCGTCTCGTGGTGGTGATACCGCCATCGCTCTCCGCCTCCGTAGACCTGCCCAATCAGTCGAGCCGAAGACGCAATCCCGGTGTGGCCTCTACCTCTCCGATCTCGGTCGCAATGACCCCGAGCCCCGCGACAAGCGCCTCGATGCCTCCTCGTTCATCGCGCGGCAGGGTGAAACATAACTCGAGATCCCCGCCCGCCGAAAGCCCGAGGCGTTGGGACCTGGATATGCCGCGGTGATCAAGCGGGGCGGTGGAAGGCAACCGGTCCGGGTAGAGGGTAGCGCCGACCGCGCTCGCCGAGAGCATCGCTTCGACGGCGGTCGATAGTCCGGGCGAAAGATCGCAGGCGGCGGAGGCCCGCCCTCGCAGCGCCATTGCGCAGCGGACCCGGGGAACGGGAAGATCAGCGCGTGACCCGCTCGTCCGTTTGCCGGCCGTCGCCTGAGGACGGTTCTCGACCAGCGTGCGCCCGCGCGCGTCGCGCGCAGAGCCCATCGGCCCAGTCACGAAGACCAGGTCTCCGGGCCGCGCTCCGTCACATCGAACGGCTTTTCCCGAGGGCACGGTCCCGTCTACGACGACCGTAACCGCGAGCGGGCCCCGCGTGGTGTCGCCGCCAATCAGCTGAATCTCTTCGCGCTCGGCGAGGTCACGGAGGCCCCGACTGAACGCCTTCAGCCACGGTTCCTCCGCGCGCGGGAGGGTGAGGGCGAGGGTGGTCCAGTGCGGCTCGGCCCCCGAGGCGGCAAGGCGATTGAGCGCGGTCGCGAGGCAGCGGTGACCGAACTCTCTGGGCCGGTGAATGTTGACGCCCGGGCTCGCAGCGCTCAGGGTCGCGATCGCGCTGACGAGCTCATGCCCAGCGCGGACCCTCACCACTCCCGCATCATCGCCAATGCCGAGGACGACGTCGTCGCGGATACGCAAACCGCGGCAAAAGTATCGCTCGATGAGCTCGAACTCGGAAAGCGACATGAATCGACCCTCCGTTCGCTGCGTTATCCCGGGGACCCCCGCCCTCGCGATCGGACGCTAGCCCGGATATTTCACCAAGGCGCCTCGCCGCTCGTCACTAAGCTTGTGAGAGCGATGAGAAAACGAACCGATTTGGGCGGCCCGGGCGCGGTGCAATTTGTTTCCGCGGCAAGTCTACCCGGTCGCTGGCTCGGCTAC
>JBFHLI010000210.1:0-6424 GCA_041594935.1 Gammaproteobacteria bacterium
CGGGGCGGCGCTCTTTGCGGTATTGACCCTTCTGCTTCTCACCGCCTGGCGGGGGCGGCTCCAGGGTGGGCTTCTCGTGACTGCCTGCGTGGTCTCGGTGGTCTGGGCGGGGGCGCTAGGGCTTAATGCCCACGAGGGGCGGCTGCCGTTCGAGGCGATTGCGGTGCTGGAGTTGCTTCGCGCCGGTGCTTGGTACGCCTTCGTGCTGAAGGTGCTCGGCTACGCCAAGCGTGAGCAGCCGGGTACCGGAACGAGCCGTCGTTTCAGAGCGGTGCCAATCCTCATCATGGCCCTTCCGGTCATACTCTTGGCGATCGTTCTTGGCGCGCCGCACGTCGCATCCGACTTGGTGGCCGGGCGCGCCATCTTCCAAGTCTCGCTATTCGGCTTCGTGGTGCTCGCGATCGTCGGCCTCGCCCTCATCGAGCAGCTCTATCGCAACACCCGCATGGAGCACCGCTGGGCGATCAAGTACCTGTGTCTCGGTCTGGGTGGGCTGTTTGCCTACGACTTCTTTCTCTACTCCCACGCAATGCTGTTCCGCAACATCCACCCCGACCTCTGGCACGCGCGCGGGGTGGTGAACGCGTTCGCGGTGCCGTTGTTTGCGGTCGCGGCCGCGCGTAACCCGCAATGGTCGCTCGAGATATTCGTCTCGCGCCACATCGTGTTTCACACCGTGGCGGTCCTCGGCGCCGGGGTCTACCTCATCGTCATGGCCGGGGCGGGCTATTACATCCGTACCTACGGGGGTACCTGGGGCGGGGTGGCGCAGGTCGTGTTCCTCTCCGGCGCAGTCCTGCTCCTGCTGCTGATGATGTTCTCCGCCCAAATCCGGTCGCGAGCCAAGATCTTCCTGAGCAAACACTTCTTCAAGAACAAATACGACTATCGGGAAGAGTGGCTGCGCTTTACCCACACCCTTTCTACCAGTGAGCCGGACGTCGAGCTGAAGGAAAACATCGTCCGCGCGATCGCAGAGATCGTCGAGAGCCCGGGCGGGGTGATGTGGATCGACGACGGTACCAGCGGGTACTACCCGGTTTCGAGCTGGAACTGCGCGCGGCCCGAATCCGGCTATGAGCCTGCCGATTCCTCGTTGGTCAGATTTCTACGCGCCAAAGGCTGGGTCATCTACCTCGATGAGCTTGCCGCCGAGCCGGAGAACTATGCCGGACTCGAGCTGCCGACCTGGATGGACGCCCTGACCCGACCGTGGCTCATATTGCCGCTCATGCAGCGCGATGAGCTCCTTGGGTTCATCGTCGTCTCGCGCTCCTCGAGCGTCAACCGGCACTTGAGCTGGGAGGACGGCGACCTGCTTCGGACCGTGGGGCGGCAGGCGGCGAGCTACCTTGCCCTCTTGAAGGCCAACGAGGCGCTTGCCGAGTCGCGCCAGTTCGATGCGTTCAACCGCCTGTCGTCGTTCGTCGTGCACGATCTCAAGAATCTCGTGGCGCAGCTCTCCCTGGTGAGCTCGAACGCCAAGAAGCACCTGCACAGCCCCGGGTTCCTCGAAGATGCCCTCGGCACGCTCGACAATGCGACCGCCAAGATGAACCGTATGCTCGCGCAGCTGCGCAAGGGTCGGCTCGAGGATTCGGCGACGGAGCTGCTCAACCTTAAGCCGGTGTTACACAAGGTTATCAAGGCCCGCTCGGCCGATCGGCCGGCTCCTACCCTGCGGTGCCTCGACGAGACGGTGATCATCGAAACCGAGCCCCATCGGCTCGCCGATATCATCGATCATCTGGTCCAGAATGCCCAGGAGGCGACCCCGGATGATGGAAAAATTGAAGTTCGGCTCCGCCGGGACGATAACTGGGCTATCGTCGAGATAGAGGATACCGGTTGCGGCATGAGCCCCGAGTTTGTCTCCGAGAGGCTGTTTCGGCCGTTCGACACCACCAAGGGCAATGCGGGCATGGGGATCGGGGTCTATGAGAGCCGCGAGTTCGTGACCTCGCACGGAGGCAGGGTCACGGTGTCGAGTAACGAGGGGAGAGGCACGACTTTCGTGATTCGTTTGCCGCTGGGAGACGGGGGGGCCCCGGCCATCGAAGAGGATACCCATATGGAGGCCGCGAGTTGAGCGCCCCGAAGACGAAGGTAGCGCCGGTCAGTGCCCCGCCGGCGAAGGAAGCGATGGTGAGCGTTCCCTCGAGGCATCTGCTCATCGTTGAGGACGACACCGGCCTGCAAAGCCAGCTGCGCTGGTGCTTCGAGGACTATGAGGTCTACGTCGCCGGCGATCGCGAGTCGGCCCTGAATCTCGTCCGTCGCCACGAGCCGCCGGTGGTCACTCTGGACCTCGGGCTGCCGCCCGATCCCGCCAACGCATCCGAGGGCTTCGCGACCCTGGAGCAGATTCTTGCCATCGCGCCTCAGACCAAGATCATCGTCGTCACCGGCAATGACGATCGGGACAACGCGGTGCGCGCGGTGGGGCTCGGCGCGTACGATTTCTATCAAAAGCCGATTGATGCCGACGTTCTGGGTTTGATCGTGGACCGCGCGTGGCGGGTCTGCGAGCTCGAGGCGGAGAATCGACGTCTCAGCCTCGGCAACGGAGCTTCGCCGCTGGAAGGGGTGATCGCGGCGAGCCCCGAGATGACGGCTGTCTGCAGGACGGTGGAGAAAGTTGCGCCGACCAGCGCCAGCGTGCTGCTCCTCGGGGAGAGTGGGACCGGGAAAGAGCTGCTCGCGCGCGCCTTTCACAGCTTGAGCCCTCGCAAGGACAAGCCTTTCGTCACCATCAACTGCGCTGCAATCCCCGAGACGCTGCTCGAGAGCGAGCTGTTTGGCTACGAGAAAGGCGCGTTCACGGGGGCCACGAAGCAGACCATCGGCAAGATCGAGCGCGCTTCCAACGGCACCCTGTTCTTGGATGAGATCGGCGACCTGCCCCAGGCGCTCCAGGCGAAGCTGCTGCGATTCTTGCAAGAACGCACGATCGAACGTCTCGGGGGCAGGGAGGAGATCGCGGTCGAGCTCCGGGTGGTGTGTGCAACCCATCAGGACCTGGCCGAGCGAATCAAGACCGGTGAGTTCCGCGAGGACCTGTTTTATCGAATCAGCGAGGTCACCATTAACATCCCGCCGCTGCGCGAGCGCAAGGGAGACGCGGTGCTCTTGAGCTGGGCTTTCCTCGGTCGGTTCGCGAAGGAAACCGCGCGCTCGATTCGGGGTTTCTCCGACGCCGCGGTGGCGGCGATCGAAGCCTACCAGTGGCCCGGAAACGCACGCGAGCTGGAGAATCGAATCAAGCGTGCGGTGATCATGACCGAGTCCGATGTCATTGGGGTGGATGACCTCGAGCTCGATCTGACGACTGAGGACCGCATGCCGCTCAACCTGCGTGAGGTTCGCGAGGAGGCGGAGAAGCATGCGATCAAGCGAGCGTTGCATCTGTGCGACGATCGGGTGGCGCACGCGGCGGATCTGCTCGGCGTCAGCCGCCCGACGCTCTACGACCTGCTGGAGAAGCACGGTCTGAAGTAGAGCGAATCGCCTGCCTGGAGGGGAGATCGGCGAGCAAGCAGGGTCTTCAATGAAACAATAACTTAAATAAAAAGAATTACTTATGCGATTTTCACTTCTAATGACTTTAAGTCTATTGGTCAACATACTTTAATTACTGATTAATGAGCCGCGCGCGGTGGACGTGCCCCGGGTAGAGACATAGAATTCCCGGTGGCCTCGGGAAGCGGTGGCGCGGCGTTGCTGGGCGGGAGAATTCGGGCTGTGGCGCGACCACTTGGTTGAGGCATGCGAGCCTCGCGTGGCAAGCCCGGGAACGGTCTCGAACGACTCCTAAAGAATGCCCAAGAGAGGTGCGGGGAAATGCTTGATTACAACTGTACGCGCAAGTTTACTCGGGTCCTTGGCCTGGGATGGCTGGTGCTCGCGCTGGCCGGCTGTGAAACATTTTACGGTCGGGCGGAGCCGCTGCCCGAGCTCACGGGCTACGAGTACGATTACATCGTGGGCCCGGGCGACAGCCTCAACATCTTCGTGTGGCGCAATCCAGAGCTCTCGACGAACGCAACCGTGCGCCCGGACGGCAAGATCTCGGTGCCCCTGGTCGAAGACCTCGTGGTCAGTGGCAAGACCACCACCCAGCTCGCGCGCGAGATCGAGGAGGTGCTCTCGACCTACGTGCGGGATCCGCTGGTGACCGTGATGACGAGTAGCTCTCAGGGTACGTACGACACCCAGGTCCGGGTACTGGGAGAGGCCACCAACCCGAGCGCGTTGCCCTACCAGGCCGACATGACCCTGCTCGACCTCATGATTCAGGTTGGCGGCCTGACCGAGTTTGCGGCCGGTAACCGGGCGCGCCTGGTCCGAAAGGTCGAAGGCGAGCAGCTGGAGACGCGAGTGCGATTGGAAGACTTGATCAAGGACGGGGACATCAGCGCAAACGTCCGCCTCGCCCCGGGCGACGTTCTCATTATTCCCGAAGCGTGGTTCTGAGCGGGCAGCGAGGTGGTGTGCTATCCGTGGTCGAACTGTCGTTCTGGTCACTGAAAGGCACGGCCCGCCGCGCAACAATTCTCTTCTTGGCCGCGCACGTTCTGGGCGAGACACGCCGAGATTCCTAGACGCCTAGTCACCACGAGAGCTCAAGGTGCAAGAGACCCTTCTGCTGATCCAGAACCACATCCGGATGGTGTGGGTTTATCGCTGGGTCGCGCTCGTGGCTGCAACCATCGTTTGTCTCGCGGGTTGGACGTACGTGCTGTTGCTCCCCGACCGGTTCGAGGTCACCACCCAGGTCTACATCGATACCGACACGATGCTGACCCCACTGCTTCGAGGCCTTGCGATCGAGACTCGCCGGGGAGCCTCCGCCCGCCTGATCAGCCGCACCCTGCTTGCGCGCCCGAACCTCGAGACGGTGGTGCGCAAGACGGATATGGATCTGCGCGCCGAGACGCCGAAGCAGCACGAGATGCTGATCAACCGACTTGAAAAGGAGGTTAGGGTCTCGGACACGCGCCGGGACAACGTCTTCGTGATTTCCTATCAGAACGCCGATGCGAAGCTCGCCGCGCGGGTTGTCGATGCGTTTCTGAACATTCTCGTCGAACGCCAGCTCGGGGAGTCCCGCCGGGACGCGAGCCAGTCGAAGCAATTCATCGACGAGCAGATCAAGGCCCTCGAGGCCAAGCTGCAGAAGGCCGAGCTCCGGCTGAAGGACTTCAAGCAGCGCAACCTCGGCGTGATGCCGGGCTCGGGCGGCGACTATTTCGCCCGGCTCGAGACCCAGGCCGGGCAGAGAGAGCAAGCGGAGCTCCAGCTGGCGGAAGCGGTGAACCGCCGCGACGAGAGAAGAAGCCAGCTTTCGCGAGTCAACCAGCTTCTCGACGAGCTGCCCGAGGGGGCGAGCGCGATCCCCCACCCGCTCGACGGGCGCATCGAGAAACTCGAGGGGCAGCTCGATGAGATGCTCATGAGATACACCGAAAATCACCCCGACGTGGTTTCGACGCGTGACCTGATCGGGCGACTCAAGGCCAAGCGCGAAGACGAGCTGCTCCAGGAGTCGACGGCTGACGACGAATCCGGCGAGGGCGTATCACGTCGAGGCGTCGAGAATCCGATGTATCAGCAGCTCAAGATCGCGACCGGGGCGGCGGAGGCGGAAGTCGCCGCCCTCCAGACCCGGGTCGAGGAGTTCAAGCGGCGCGAGGAGGAGCTCAAGAAGCTCATCGACACCAGCCTCAGCGTCGAAACCGAGTTCTCACGCCTCAACCGTGACTACGCGATCGACAAGCGCAACTATGAGGAACTGGTCAAACGCCGCGAGGCGCTCAAGCTCGCGGAGGAAGCCGGTGAGAGCACCGAGGCCGTGCAGTTCAACGTGATCGAGCCGCCCCGGGTACCCTTGCTGCCGACGTTCCCCAACCGCCCGCTTTTCAACCTTGCCGTACTCCTCATCGGTTGGGGGAGCGGGGCCGCGGTGGCGTGGCTCTTCGGCATGCTGAGCCCGACGGTGTTCACGCGCGAGGCCCTGGAGCAGCTGACCGAGCTGCCGGTGCTCGGGGTGGTGACGCGCAAGTGGACCCAGGCGCAACAGCTGCGCCGCCGGATGGAGGTCGCCTCGTTCGGGGTCGGCTGCGCGTTCCTGGTCGCGTTGTGCCTGGGCGCTAACACCGTAGATGGCGTGAACGTCGATAGAATTCCGCCGGGGCTCAAATCGATGCTCTCCAACATCGAGGACCGCTTCCTTTGAGCATCATCGAGCGAGCCCTCGACAAGCTGGAGAAGTCGGATGAGCGCCCGGCCCCTCCCGCGGAGGAAATAGCGGTCGAGGCCGCAGAGCTCCAGTTCGAAGAGATCGTGGCCGAGCCGATACGCACCGCGCCTGCTCCTCGGGCGGCCAGTGCACAACAGGTTGAGGCCCCGGCAGCACGAGGCA
>JBFHLI010000211.1:0-6409 GCA_041594935.1 Gammaproteobacteria bacterium
ATCGTTCCGGGTCCTTGGTGAATTGTCCAGGCTAGCGCGTGGCAGACCCTTGTCTGGCCGAAAGACGTTGCTCTCCGCCGGGCAGAAGCACGCTCTCAAAGAAGCTCAGGGCCGCGTCCTCGATGTCCTTGGCCGAAGGGTCATCAATTTCCAGGTCGATCGATACAACCTTCTCACCGTCACGAAAGACGTGCATTTCCCGATCGCCATAGTTCTTGATCGTATGGCCAGGGGCACGCGCATGGGTAAACGTTCTCGTAAACATCTCTCGCCTCCTCAACTGTTTTTATTGATCGACTCATCACCCGAGAGTATGGCAATCGCGGGCCGGAGTTTCCAGCCGGCGCAGGCAATGCTCGCGGTGCGCGCTCGCGGTGCTAGAAAGGCAGAACTCTTTCAGCGTTAACTTTTTGATTTCTCTTGCCTACTCATGAGATTCGCAGTCGTCGTGGTGGGGGTGCCCCGCGGTATCGATTCGATGCGACGCCGGCGCCGCTCCCGCCAGGACTGTATGACGTGGATTCGCCAGATCACCTGAACCGTCAGGTATCCTATTGCCGCGATTACCAGCCCGAGCACAAGACACCCGAGAAGGAAAGGCTCCCAGATTCCCCCAAGCTTGTTCACCAGCCAGTGAACGGACATCTCGAACTGGATCTTCCGCGGTGGAAATCCAAGCAGCCATGCCCCGAGCTTGTAGGCGGCGAAGAACAGCGGTGGCATCGTTATCGGGTTGCTCACCCACACCATGACAACCGAGATCGGCAAGTTGCAGCCCAGCACGATCGCCAGCCCGGCTGCGAGCAACATCTGGGCCGGCACCGGAACGAACGCCGCGAACAAGCCGCTGGCCACCGCGAGCGCAACCGAGTGACGGTTCAGGTGCCAAAGGTTTGGATTCTTCAATCGGCTGCCGAACAGGCGCCTGGGCCCGTAGAACTGAACGTCACTCGGGCCTGGCAGTAGGCGTCTCAGCTTGCGTCGCAACTCAGTCCTCTTGCCATAGAGGGGGTCCACGCCATCAAGCACCGCCGCCGAAGCGTCTCGACGTGCGCATGCATCGACTCATAAAAGCACATATCATTATCGGGCAAGGATTCAAGGATTGAAAACGAGACGATGCGTTCAGGGACGATCGCATTCTTGCTCGGTGCGTTGCTGCTCGCGCACGGCTCTGCGTTGCCGGATCCGTTTCTGTGCCAGCTGCTCCCGATCGCGGTGGGGATCGCGCTGGCGAGTGCGAGCTGGCGAGTTCCTGCGCTCTTTGCGGCGGGATTTCTCTGGTTCCTTTTTCAGGCGCAGCTCTGGACTCAGGGGCAATTTCCAACGGTTCTGGAGGGCAGAGACCTGGTCTTGCAGGGAACCGTCGCGTCGCTGCCGGATGTAGACACTCGCCGCGCTCGCTTCGAGTTCGAGGTGGATTCAGTCACCCTACCGGAGCCGATGGCCGATTCCATCGGGTGGCACGGTGTCGTGCAGCTGAGCTGGTACCGTGCCGCTCTGTCACCGCGCCCAGGCGAGCGTTGGAAACTCACGGCTCGGCTCAAGAGGCCCCATGGCTATCGCAATCCCGGGGGCTTCGACTATGAACGATGGCTGTTCCAGCGCGGTATCCAGGCAACCGGATATGTGCGGGATCGCGCGGCCAATCAGCGCCTCGGGCTGAGCGCTCGACATCGAATCGATCGGGTCCGGCAGGAGCTTAAGAGCCGGATCGGGAGTGCGCTTCCCGGGCATGTCGTCCACGGCATGACCACCGCGCTCGCCATCGGGAGCCGTGATGGAATATCGGCGGACCAGTGGGCGGTCCTCCGGGGCACCGGCACTAGTCACTTGATGGCCATCTCCGGTCTGCATGTCGGGCTCGTCGCCGGGTTCGTCTTCGGGCTGGTGCGATGGCTCTGGGGCTTGCCAGTGGTGACCCTGCACCTCGTTCCGGCGGGTCCGGTCGCGGCCGGGTTCGCGGGGCTGGCCGCCGTTGTGTACGCGGTGCTCGCGGGTTTCACGGTGCCCACCCAGCGTGCAGTCATCATGGTCTGGGTGGTGATGTGGAGCATCATGTCGCGCCGCCGCGTGGCGCCAACCAACTCGCTGGCGCTTGCCCTCCTGATCGTGGTGGTGATGGACCCGGCCAGTGTGCTGGCGGTTGGCTTCTGGCTATCGTTTGGCGCGGTGGCGGTCATCTTGTTCTCGCTCGCGAGCCGTTCGAGCCCGCGCTCGTGGTATGCCAGCGCTTGGGCGAGATGGGGCAGAATTCAGTTCCTGATCGCGATCGGGATGGCTCCGCTGAGCCTGGTGCTTCTCGGGCAGCAGTCGCTGGTGTCCCCGATCGCCAACGCGATCGCGGTTCCGTGGGTGAGCGTGCTCGTAGTTCCGGGCGTACTGCTCGGGACCGCGTTGAGCATGATTTCTCCGGGCATTGGCGCCTGGCTGCTCGGGCTTGGTGCCGACGCGCTGGCGATTGTGTTCGCGTTCCTCAGCTTTCTCGCGGACTTCGATCTGCTTTATCGCACCGCGCGCCCGCTCCCGTGGTGGGCAGTCCTGGTCGCCATCCTTGGTTTCGGCTTGTTGTTCGCGCCGCGCGGCGTACCGGGGCGCTGGCTGGGGGTGATCGGAATGCTTCCGTTGGTGTTTCTCCCGCCGCGCCAGGTGCCCCCCGGCGGGGTCGAGTTCACGCTGCTCGATGTGGGACAAGGCCTGGCGGCCGTGGTGCGTACCGCGAATCACGTGCTCGTCTACGACACCGGGCCGCGTTTCGGCTCCGGCTTCGATGCCGGTGGCGCGGTGGTGGTGCCGTTCCTTCGATCGCACGGCATCGTCCGCATCGACACGCTGCTCGTGAGTCACGCCGACAATGATCACGCCGGTGGGCTTGCAACGGTGCTCGAGCAGTTCCCCGTCGGTAACCTGATTGCCAACCTGCCGTATCCGCCAGCCCCTGCCTCGCCCTGTGCGGCCGGGCTGCGGTGGCGGTGGGATGGAGTGGAATTCGAAGTGTTGCATCCGGCGGTGGCCGCCGTCCGCGCTGACAACGACCAATCCTGCGTCCTGCGCATCCGCTCACCCGGTGGCGTGATTCTGCTCCCCGGAGACATCGAAGTCGACGCGGAGCGCGCCCTCACGCGCCGGTATGCCAATGCGCTCGATGCCGATGTCTTGATCGCCCCTCACCACGGCAGCCGAACGTCCTCGAGCGCCGAGTTCCTCGATCTGACCCAACCCCGATTTGCCCTGTTTGCAGTGGGATATCGTAATCGGTTCGGTTTTCCCCACGACGAGGTTCGCGCCCGGTACGAAGTCCGAGATGTGCGTTGGTACGATTCCGCGAATGACGGAGCGATTCGGTTCTTGATCGTGCCGGGGGAGGGTCTCCGTTCCCCGGATCGGTATCGATCGAGCGCGCGTCGCTTCTGGCACCATCCCTAGAGTCGGGTTTCGCGCAAGCGGGCGCGAAATCGCGCCCGCTTGCGCGGGCTTTGCGGGGTATTGCACGTCTGCTAAATTCCTGTTGCCGACGGCGGGTCGGTGATCGGTGCGGTTCTTACCAGGGGGATGAGTGCTCGAGCTCGTGAAGGCAGGTGGCTGGGTGATGTTGCCCATCTTGCTGTGCTCGGTGGTGGCGATGGCGATCATCGCCGAGCGCTTCTGGACGCTGCAGCGCCGGCGCATCGCGCCGGAGAACCTCGTGATGCGGGTTTGGAACTGGGTGAACGATGGTGAGCTGAGTGACGAGAAGCTCAGGAGTCTGCGGATTGGCTCGCCTCTCGGTCGCATCTTGGCCGCGGGACTGGTGAACCGGCACCGCTCGCGCGAGGTAATGAAAGAGCACATCGAGGACGTCGGACGTCACGTGGTGCACGAGCTGGAGCGGTACCTCAATTCTCTCGGCACCATCGCCTCGGTGAGCCCGCTGCTCGGACTGCTCGGCACCGTGATAGGAATGATCAAGGTGTTTGCGGTGATCACGACCCAAGGAATCGGCGACCCCGGAGTGCTCGCAAGCGGGATCTCGGAGGCTTTGATAACCACCGCCGCGGGGCTGTCGGTCGCAATCCCGAGCCTGATGTTCTATCGGTACTTTCGGGGTCGCATCGATGAGTTCGTGGTCACGATGGAGCAGGAGGCGATGAAGATGATCGAGGCATTGCAGCCTCGGCGAGGACGCACGAAGTCGGAGGCCATGCACACGTGAGACTGAGGACCCGCGAGCCGGAGACGCCTGATGTCATCATCACGCCCCTCATCGACGTGGTGTTTCTGCTACTCATATTTTTCATGGTGTCCACCACCTTTCAGCGCGATTCGGAGCTCACGATTGAGCTCCCGGAGGCAAGCACCGAGCTGAGCGAGGCCCGCGAAGACGTGGTCGAAGTATCAGTCGACGTCCAGGGGCGGTATTACGTGAACGGCGTGCAGCTGGTCAATACGCAGCCAAGAACCGTCAAGCAGGCAATGCTGGAAGCGGCAAAGGGGCGGAAGGCGCCACCCATCGTGGTCAGTGCGGACGCCAAGACGCCGCATCAGGCGGTGATAACGGTCATGGATTCTGCCCGTCAGCTCGGTTTCGTCAATCTGACCTTTGCAACCCGGTTGGTCGAGGACAAGGGGCCATGAACTCGGAGCGTTGGAACGGGATGCTCGACCCGTGGACGCTTCGCTGAGCCGCGGGCGAGCAGGGCGGTATCTCAACGACCTTTGGTATGGTGAGCTTCGTCTGGCATCGCTGCTGCTGGTGCCGTTTGGATGGCTCTACTGTCTGGTGGTTTTGGTCCGCCGAGCCGTTTTTCGGTCCGGTCTCGCCCGTGTCTACCGACTCGGGGTGCCGGTCGTGGTGGTCGGAAACATCTCGATCGGGGGCACCGGCAAGACTCCGTTGGTCGGGTGGCTGAGCGAATTCTTGCGCAAGAACGGATGGAACCCGGGTATTGTGTGCAGCGGCTACGGGGGCACCGCCAGGAACTGGCCGCGGGCGGTGCAACCGGACAGCGATCCGGCGGTCCTCGGGGATGAATCGGTGTTGTTGTCTCGACGGTCCGGATGTCCCGTCGCGGCGGGACCCGATCGGGTTGCCGCAGCCCGATCCCTCATCGACCGAGACTGCGATGTCATCGTGAGCGATGATGGTCTGCAGCATTATCGGCTCGGGCGCGATCTGGAGATCGCAGTCATCGACGGCGAGCGGCGTCACGGAAATCGGCGATGCCTGCCCGCGGGCCCGCTCCGCGAGCCACCCTCGCGTCTCGACGAGGTTGACGTGGTGGTAACCAACGGAGAGGCGAGGAGCGGTGAGTTCGAGATGAGGCTCGTCTCCGCCAACTTGGTGAGCCTTCGTGACCGCAGGAAGGAATGTCCGCTTGGTCACTTCGAGGGCGAAGTGGTTCATGCCGTATGCGCGATTGGTAACGCGGCTCGCTTTTTCCGGCTCTTGCGGGCACATGGAATCGAGGTGATCGAGCACGAGTTCACCGATCACCATCGCTTCGCCGCCCACGAAGTTCGCTTCGACGATGGCCGACCGGTACTGATGACCGAGAAGGATGCGATAAAATGCGAGTCCTTCGCCGGCGCCGAGTACTGGTATCTGCCGGTGAGCGCCGAGCTCGACGATCGATTCGGTGCCGAGGTGCTCTCGTTGCTCGAAAGGAATACCCATGGACAAGAAGCTGCTTGACATTCTCGCGTGCCCGACGTGCAAAGGTCCGTTGGACTTTCGAAGCGCTCAGTCGGAGCTCGTCTGCAAGGCGTGTCGACTCGCATTTCCGATAAGCGACGGCATCCCGATCATGTTGGAGGACGAATCCAGGAAGCTTTCCCCGGAGGAAGTCAAAGGCTGAGCTTCGGGTTCTTGAGCTTCAAGGTCGTCATTCCCGCCCGTTACGCCTCCGAACGCCTGAGGGCGAAGCCGCTGCTCGATATCGCGGGCAGGCCGATGTTGCAGTGGGTGTATGACAACGCGTGTTCGAGCGGCGCAAGCGAGGTGATCATCGCCACCGACGATGACCGGATTGCGGCGGCGGCGCGCGCATTCGGTGCGGACGTGCACATGACTTCGCGAAATCACCGATCGGGCACCGACCGGATCGCGCAGGTCGTGCAGGAGCGTTCCGACGGGCCGCGGCAGATCGTCGTCAATCTTCAAGGTGATGAGCCATTGTTGCCGGCGAAGCTGATTTCACAGGTGGCGGGGCTGCTCCGCAGTGAGTCAAAAAGCGAGGTCGCGACCTTGTGCGAACCGATTGCAACCGCACGCGAGCTTTTCGACCCCGCGGTCGTAAAGGTTGTGCTTGACGCCCGGGGGCGGGCTCTGTATTTCAGCCGTGCACCGATACCCTGGCATCGCCAGGGGTTCAGCACCGAGCCCCGATCGATGCCATCGAGTCCGAGGTATTTTCGACACATCGGAATCTAC